>JALQUF010000018.1 GCA_023263855.1 Yoonia sp.
CGACAATTTAGCGGCTACTTCATTTGAAAGCCCCTTAATATGCGCATAGTCAATATCATGTGGGATAAGGTGCTTCTCATCACGCTCCATTGCCGCAATATCACGCTCTTGTCGCGCGATGTAATGGGCATAAAGAGCATCTTTCTTTACCTGATCTTGTGTGGCGGTTGGAATATCGCCTATATCTTGATCAAGGGCCCTCAGGTGTACAAAATCAAAGTCTGACAATGCCAACGCTTCAAGCGCCGTCCTCCGAGGGCCATCCGCATTTAATTTCACCCCAACGTTTGCGATTTCTCTGGCCGACAGGGAAATTTCCGACAGATGCGCCTTTGCACGATCAATGCTCTCCATCTTGGCATTAAACTGGGCCCAACGCGCTTCACCAACACACCCGATCTCTCGCCCACGTCTGGTCAATCGCTGGTCAGCATTATCGGCACGCAGTGACAAGCGGAACTCAGCACGCGACGTGAACATACGATAGGGTTCTGAAACACCGCGTGTGATGAGATCGTCGATCATGACACCAATGTATGATTCGCGGCGACTGAAGAGAACGGGTTCTTTGCCTTGCGCCCTACTGGCCGCATTCAGCCCCGCGACTAATCCTTGCGCCGCGGCCTCCTCATATCCTGTGGTTCCATTGATTTGGCCCGCTAGATACAATCCGGGAACTGTCCGCAATTCCAATGTCGCTTGCAGTGCGCGCGGATCAACATAGTCATATTCAATCGCATAGCCTGGTTGCAATATCTTAGCTTTTTCAAGGCCATAGATAGAGTTAACATAGGATTCCTGAACATCTTCTGGCAGCGATGTCGAAATACCATTGGGGTATACCGTATGGTCAGTAACCCCTTCTGGCTCAAGAAATATCTGGTGTGACGTCTTTTCAGCAAAGCGCACGATCTTGTCTTCGATTGATGGGCAATAGCGTGGCCCTACGCCGTCAATTTGTCCGCCATACATGGCTGATCGGCCGAGATTGGCACGAATGATATCATGCGTTTTTTCATTGGTAAGCGTGATCCCACAATCGATTTGCGGGGCATAAGTTCCGGTCGAAAGGAACGAGAACAGGACCGGGTCATCATCGCTCGGCTGAACCTCTAGCTTGTCCCAGGCAATCGTCCGCCCATCCAGGCGCGGGGGGGTGCCTGTCTTAAGCCGCCCCAGGGGCAATTCAAAACTATCCAGCCGCTCAGCCATCTTCACAGATGGATCATCACCCATGCGTCCACCCGGGCGCGACACATCACCAATATGAATGACACCCCGCAGGAAGGTTCCTGTCGTTAGAATAACGCTAGAGGCACTAATTTCATTGCCGTTGCGCATCCGAACACCGGTCACCCGATGGTCAGACATCAGCAAATCGACAGCCTCACCTTCGATAATTTTCAGGTTCTTCAGCAAAGCCAGTTCTGCTTGCATCTCAGATCGATAGATCTGCCGATCCGATTGTGCACGCGGGCCTTGGACAGCTGGCCCCTTTTTGCGATTCAAAAGCCGAAACTGGATACCGGCCTTATCCGCAACACGCCCCATCACTCCGTCTAGCGCATCAATCTCGCGGACCAGATGGCCCTTGCCAAGCCCGCCAATCGCAGGGTTGCACGACATGACACCAATCGAACCTTTTGTCAGCGTAATCAGCGCAGTACGGACCCCCATACGCGCTGCTGCATGCGCAGCCTCAGCACCAGCATGGCCACCACCGATAACAATAACGTCGTAGTCATTATGTTTCACGTGAAACACTCCCTACTTTCCGATGCAAAAGCTGCTAAAGATCTCATCCAGCACATGCTCTACATCAACGCGGCCAACAATACTATCAACAGCACGAATGGCCGAGCGCAGATCCTCTGCAACCAGATCTGTCATAGCGTCAGGCCGCTCCAGCGCTTCGCTCGCGTCATCCAAATATCCCATCGCCCTGATCATCGCCACCCGGTGTCTTTCACGCATAGCAATACCGATCTGACCAACCTTTTCTTGCAATCGCGCGCTCACACGCGCGATCAACATATCAATCCCCTCACCCGTCCTGCCCGAAATACCCAGATACTCTGATGGATGAACGTCAGATTTCGCCTGAACAATCAGATCATCCGGTCCAACATCATCTGACATGTCCGTCGGATCCATAAGCAAATGGATGCGGAAATCTGCACGCGCCGCACGTTCCACTGCGCGCGCAACACCAAGGCCCTCCACGACATCGTCCGTATCCCGCACACCAGCCGTATCCAGCAATGTCACAGGCAGACCATCCAGATCCATCTGCACCTCAATTACATCTCTGGTGGTCCCGGCAACCTCCGACGTGATCGCAACATCCCGCCCCGCCAAACGATTCAAGAGCGTCGACTTACCCACGTTGGGTGCCCCAATGATCGCAACCTCAAACCCGTCCCGCACGCGCTCTGCTACACGCACGCCTTCTGCCTCATGGGCCATCTCGCTGCGCACATCTGTCAAAAGCATGTTTACTTCCGGCCCGACATCAACAGGCACCTCTTCATCCGCGAAATCAATCGTCGCTTCAAGCAACGCTGCAGCCCGGATTAGGCGCACCCGCCAACTATCTGCCAACGCCCCCAAGGCACCAGAAAATACACGAACCGCCTGCTTGCGTTGGCTTTCGGTCTCTGCATCGATCAGATCAGCAAGCCCTTCAACCTCTGCAAGGTTCAGCCGCCCATTCTCAAGCGCACGCCGCGTGAACTCACCCGCCTCTGCATGCCGCAGGTCAGGCATGTCCCCCAGTGACCGCAGGACCGCGCTTACGACCGCAGGACTGCCATGCAACTGAAGCTCGATGACAGATTCACCGGTAAAGCTCTGTCCTTCAGCAAACTGAAGGATCAAAGCCTCGTCTAACAGCTCTCCCGACGCATCCCGCAACTGTCGTACACCGCGAAATGCAGGCACATCACCACAAAGTTGACCTGCGGCTGCCACAGCCGCCGGGCCAGAAATCCGTACAACAGCAACACCTGCACGGCCCTGCGCTGTCGCTAAGGCAAAAATGGTATCCATAATCTAACCAATTGTTTTATAACAATAAGTTATGTGTTCATTGAATCAAAGAAGTCGGAATTCGTCTTGGTCTGCTTCAGCTTCCCGATCAGGAACTCAATCGCATCCGTGGTACCCATCGGGTTCAGGATTCGGCGCAAGACATAGGTCTTGGCAAGATCAGCCTTATCGACCAACAGCTCTTCTTTCCGTGTCCCGGATTTCAAAATATCCATCGCCGGGAAGACCCGCTTATCAGCCACCTTGCGATCTAGAACAATCTCGCTGTTACCCGTGCCTTTGAATTCCTCAAAGATCACTTCATCCATACGCGACCCTGTATCAATCAAAGCGGTTGCAATGATCGTCAGTGAGCCACCTTCTTCAATGTTTCGTGCCGCACCAAAGAACCGCTTTGGCCGTTGCAGCGCATTCGCATCCACACCACCTGTCAGCACTTTACCGGACGACGGCACAGTCGTGTTAAACGCCCGTCCCAGTCGCGTGATCGAATCCAGCAAAATCACGACATCCCGCTTGTGCTCGACAAGCCGCTTGGCCTTCTCAATCACCATCTCTGACACCGCAACGTGGCGCGAGGCAGGCTCGTCAAAGGTAGAGGATACAACCTCACCCTTCACTGACCGCTGCATGTCCGTCACCTCTTCCGGACGCTCGTCAATCAGCAACACGATCAGATAACATTCCGGATGGTTCTGTTCGATCGAGTTTGCGATGTTCTGAAGCAGTACTGTCTTACCCGTGCGTGGTGGCGCCACAATCAAAGAGCGCTGCCCCTTACCGATTGGCGCAACCAAATCAATAATCCGCGCCGACCGGTCTTTAACCGTGGGATCTTCGATCTCCATCTTCAACCGCTCATCAGGGTAAAGCGGCGTCAGGTTATCAAAGGCAACCTTATGCTTGGCCTTTTCAGGATCCTCAAAGTTGATCCGTTCCACTGACTTCAACGCAAAATAACGTTCGTTATCGTTGGGCTCTTTGATCACGCCCTCAACGGTATCACCAGTCCGCAGGGAATGCTGTCGGATCATATCGGGCGATACATAAATATCATCTGGACCCGCCAGATAGTTCGCCTCCGGTGAGCGCAAGAATCCAAACCCGTCCTGCAGCACTTCCAACACGCCATCACCGCCGATGACCCACTCCTCGTCAGCCCGTTCCTTGAGAATGGCGAACATCATATCGCCCTTCCGCATGGTCGATGCGTTTTCGATTTCCAGCTCTTCGGCCAAAGATAAAAGATCTTTCGGGCTTTGCGCTTTCAGGTCGGCAAGGTTCAGGCGGTGCTGTGTCATAAATAAACTCTGTGCCAGCTCAACAGCCGACATCTCTTGGATCAGGATTGGAAAATTGCTTTCCCGGACGGGAAGCACGATCAGACATAGGCAAGGGCGCTCGCAGAGTCAATCAGCGCTTAGAAAGGCCGCACAATCACAGCAATCACGATGAAAAGCATCAGCAGTGTCGGCACTTCGTTAAAAATGCGATACGTCCGCCCGGTCCGCGTGTTTTGACCAGCTGCAAACTCCTTGCGCCGCGCACTCATCCAACCATGTGCAGCTGTCATCAAGATGACCGAGATAATCTTGATCCATGACCAGGCCGCCCCCCAATCAAATGCGCCAAGCCCAATCATGATCAGGCCGGCAATCCATGCCACAATCATTGCCGGGTTCATGATGACCCGCAAAAGCTTTTCTTCCATGATCTGAAAAGTTTGATCCAATTCGGATCCCACAGTTGCTCGTTCAGCATGATAGACAAAGAGCCTGGGCAGATAGAACAACCCGGCCATCCATGCCAGCACCGCCATCACATGAAGCGCTTTGATCCAGAGATAAATGCTGTCCAGAAAATCAATCATGTCATCCTGCTTTCTCGGCTTTTGTCTTCCTTAATAAATATAGAAAGAAAGAAAAGATGTTGTTGTTATATGCTGCCCGATTTTCTGTGGGTTCTTCAATCATCCTCAGACTTATCCCATGCCAGGATTAGATATGTATAGATCTTCCCTTTGTGCTGTATTCCATATAATGTATATAAAACATATGTTTATGGGATAAATAAAAATACGCCCTTCTCCCGTCTACCCTGTTGACTCAGATAAGCATGCGATTCTTCCACAAGGCCAAGTTATCCATACCCACCGTGGAAAAAATGCCGTGACACAACTTGAGTTTACGCAGTTCTACCCAAATCATCGGTTCATGCTAGTTATGCCGAAATCCACCCGTCACGTGACACAGGCTTTATCCCTAAGGTTATCCACATGAACGCTCCAATCATTCTCGCGTCAGGGTCCGAAATTCGGGCCCAGCTCCTTACGAACGCGGGTCTCGACTTTACGGTTTCGGTTGCGCGCGTGGACGAAGATGCCGTACGCGCATCACTTCAGGCCGAGCAAGCCTCACCCCGCGATATTGCAGATACTCTGGCAGAACTCAAAGCCCAGCGTGTCGCCGCACGGCATCCCGAGGCGCTGGTGATCGGCTGCGATCAAATTCTAGCACTCGGACAAGAGATTTTCAGCAAGCCCCAAACCCCGCAGGATGCGTTGGTGCAACTTCAGTCCCTCAGGGGCCAAAAGCACCAATTGCTCTCTGCGGCTGTCATCTATGGCGAAGGTAAACCGCTCTGGCGGCATGTTGGAGTGACACGGCTTTTTATGCGTGACGCATCGGATGCCTATCTGAAAGACTATATCGACCGGAACTGGCACAGCATCCAGCATGCCGTCGGTGCCTATAAGCTGGAAGAAGAAGGAGTGCGACTTTTTACACGCATAGAAGGAGATTATTTCAATGTCCTTGGTTTGCCACTGCTCGAACTCTTGTCATACCTCACACTTCGCGGAACATTGCCGTCATGACACATTTTCCACGCGCTGCTGTTATCGGAAACCCGATCAGCCATTCACTGTCTCCCAAGCTGCACAGCTATTGGCTGAACCGCTACGGTATAGAAGGCGAATACACAGTGCTGAAAGTCACCGAAGACGCCCTTGAAACCACCCTGCGAGAGTTGCCAGGAAAAGGCTTCATCGGCGCGAATGTCACGATCCCACACAAGGTCAGTGTGATGCAATTTGCAGATCAACTGACAGACCGTGCAACACTGATCGGTGCTGCAAATACGCTGATCTTCAAAGAAGATGGCCGTATATTTGCTGATAACACGGACGGTTACGGTTTTATGGCCAACCTGCGCCAAGGCGCACCAGAATGGGACCCCAAAGCAGGACCTGCAGCAATCTTTGGCGCAGGTGGCGCTGCACGGGCCATCATTGTGGCGCTGGCCGATGCCGGTGTTCCGGAAATCATCATCGCAAACAGAACCCGCGCCAAAGCCGAAGCACTGCGCGCTGATTTTGGCGCGCGCGTTACCGTGGTTGACTGGGTGCAGGCCGACAAGATGCTTGAAGATGCGAATACTGTGATCAACACAACGTCGCTGGGCATGACTGGCGCGCATGAGTTCAAGGTCTCGCTTGATGCACTGTCGTCCAAGGCGGTCGTCACAGACATTGTCTATAACCCGCTCCAAACACCCTTCCTCAAGGCAGCTGCTGAGAAAGGCTGCACAACAGTTGATGGGCTCGGGATGCTTTTGCACCAAGGTGTGCCCGGGTTTGAACGTTGGTTCGGTCGCCGTCCAGAAGTTGATGACGCCACACGTGCGGCGGTTCTCGCATGACGCATTTGTTGGGGTTAACCGGTTCCATCGGGATGGGAAAATCCACAACGGCCCAGATGTTTCGTGATGAAGGTATCCCCGTTTGGGATGCAGACGCAGCGGTTCACGAGCTTTATGCCAAAGGTGGCGCAGCGGTGGCACCGATTCAGGCCGCGCTACCCGATGCTATTGTCGATGGTGCTGTCAGCCGTGATCGCCTTAAGGAAATGATCGCCGAAGACCTCAGCGTGATGGGCAAGCTGGAAGAAATCGTGCATCCCTTAGTCAGACAGCACCGCACTGCATTTCTCGATACAACCGATGGGCCACTTTTGGTCTTGGATATTCCCCTGCTGTTTGAGACGAATGCGCAAAACTGGCTTTCGTCTGTCTTGGTCGTCTCTGCCCCCGAAGATGTGCAGAAAGAGCGTGTGATGGCTCGTCCTGGCATGACCGAGGATCAATTCGCGCGTATTCTCGAGCGGCAAATGCCAGATGATAAAAAACGCGCTATGGCTGACCATATAATTGAAACCCTGACCCTAGACGGCACCCGAACAGCCGTGCGAAAACTGATTGCGGAACTGACAGGGCAAGCAAATGCGTGAAATTGTACTTGATACAGAAACCACAGGTTTTGAACCGCACGAGGGCGACCGGATCGTTGAAATCGGCGCAGTTGAACTGATGGGCCATGTGCCTACCGGCCGGACGTATCACCAATACATCAATCCGCAGCGCTCTATGCCGGCCGAAGCCTTTGGCGTCCACGGGATTGGGCCGGACCTGCTTGAACCCCCGCAAGATCCAAAGCCGGGGCAAGAAACACTGCGCGATAAGCCACTTTTCAAAGATATTGCGCAGGATTTTATTGATTTTGTTGGTGACGCCAAGCTTGTGATCCACAATGCGGCGTTTGATATGAAATTCCTCAACGCCGAACTAGGGTGGTTGAACCGCGCATTGCTGCCGATGGATCAGGCTGTAGACACACTTGCAATTGCGCGCCGCAGGTTCCCCGGATCGCCCGCATCGCTTGATGCACTCTGCCGCCGTTTTGCGATTGATAACAGCTCGCGCACATTGCACGGCGCTCTGCTCGACAGTGAAATTCTGGCTGAAGTTTATCTGGAGCTAATCGGTGGACGGCAACCGGATTTTGCTTTGGCGTCAGACACCCGCACTCAATCAGCGAATGGGCAGGCTGATGATTGGCGGCCTATGCCACGGCCAAATCCGCTGGCCGCCAAGCTGACAAAAGAAGAAGCCGCCGCCCATGCTGCATTTGTTGCAAAGCTGGGCGACGGCGCAATCTGGAATATCTAAAGCCTCGCTTAGTTGGCTTTCGCTTTTTCGGCTTCTGCGCGACGCGCCAGTTCCGAGCGGTAAAGCGCAAGGAAATCAATCGTTTCAAGGTTCAGCGGCGGGAAGCCACCGTCGCGTGTCACATCGCTGACGATCCGGCGCAGGAACGGGAATGTGATGCGTGGGCATTCGATCAGCAGATAGGGGTGCATCTGGTCTTCCGGCACGCCCTCAACATGGAATACGCCAGCATATTCGATCTCAAGCACGAAAAGCGGATCGCCCTTTTCTTTGGTTTTGCTTGTGATGTTCAGTTTGGTGATCACTTCAAACTGGTTTTCGACCTTGCGCTTGCGCGCATCAAGGTTCACCTGCACCTGAATTTCGGGCTGCGCATCCCCTGTGACGCCCTTCTGTGCAAGGATGTTCTCAAAGGACATATCACGGATGTATTGTGCCAGAACGCGGCTGGTGATTTGTGGCGCGGCTGCAGGGGCTTGTGCGGCACCGTTTTCGGGTGTGTCGGTCATTGGAAACTGCTCCAGTTAAATAAGGTTCGCGCGTTCCTAACAGTCTAAAAGTGCAGGCTCAATCCTTGGTCCACTCTGATGGGCCGTCGGTGCGGTTTTTCGGCGGCGTCACATCCTGAAAATCACCATCAATCACGCGATCACCGTTTTGGCGCGGGCGCTGGGCCGGGCCTTCGCCCATTTCAAAGCGCTGTACCTTCACCTTTGACTTTGCCCAGACAAACGCCGCCCGCCGGATACCCGGCACAAGAAGCGAAAGCCCGACAACATCAGTAAAAAACCCGGGTGTCAGCAGCAATGCACCAGCGAACAGGATCATTGCGCCATGTGCCAAAGGCTCGGTCGGGTCTTGCAGTTCGGAAAATGATCTTTGCAAATTGCCGATTTCGCGCAGCCCTTGATTGCGTACCAGATACGATCCGGTGATTGCTGTCAGAAGAACAATCAAAAGCGTCCACCATATGCCGATAAAACCGCCAACCTGAATAAACAGGGCGATTTCGATCATCGGGACTGCGATAAACGCAAATAACAGCCACATGTGGTATGCCTTTCATAACATATGCGGGGTAAGGTGGACTTGGCCCCGCCTGCGACCTACATAAGGATCAACCGGGCGTCTTTCCATGCCTTCACCCAAACGAGGTCACCATGAACTCTCCGATTATTCAGCTTTTGGTGCTTGCTGGCATCGCTGTTTTCTTGATTTTGCGCCTGCGTGGTGTGCTTGGCACGCGCGAAGGGTTTGAAAAACCGGCTGTCGCCCGTCCCGAACCGACGTCGCGTGTCGGCAAACCGGACTTTGATGTGATCGAAGGCGGGCCAGATTTGGACATCACCGATCACGTGGAAGAAGGGTCAGACCAAGCCAAGGCGCTTGCCAGTATGAAACGTGTTGATCCGTCCTTCAACGTCAGCGAATTTCTGGGCGGGGCACGTGGCGCTTATGAAATGATCCTGATGGCCTTTGAAAACGGTGATCTCGACAGCATCGTGCCGTTCATCTCGGAAGATGTGTATGAAGCATTTGCCAGTGTGGTGGATGACCGACAGCGCAAAGGCCTGACGATTGATGCAAAATTCATTGGCATCAGTGACATGACGTTGACCGATGCAACATTCGATGAAGCCTCGAAAGAGGGTGAGGTCAGTATCCGGTTCAAGTCGGAAATGACATCTGTGGTCCGCGACAATGCCGGCGATATCATTGAAGGCAGCGAGACCGAGATCAAGCGCCAGAAAGATACCTGGACGTTCGCCCGGAAAATGGATTCCGGCGATCCAAACTGGCGGCTTGTCGCGACTGGTGAATGATTTCGACTTGGGTATAGCGGCTTGGCCTTTCCCTGACACTTGCGAGCAGCGCGATGGCAGAACCAACATATACCCGACTGACATTCGATGATTTACAGGGGTGGCGTGATGATGATCATCAGGCCGCTTTTGACGTTTTTACCAAAACATGCCGTGATCTGGACGCGCCAGAGTGGGCCGCCGTATGCGATTTTGCTGATACAAACCCGGCGCCGCGTGATTTTTTTGAAGAATCCTTTTCCCCTGTTCTGATCGAAGATGGCGACGCCATGCTTTTTACCGGATATTTCGAGCCGGAACTGACCGGTGCGCTTAAGAAAGACGTAGCGTACCGTTACCCTATCTATGCGCTGCCGGATGATATTATTTCGGGCAAGCCCTATCATACACGACGTCAAATTGACGAAGACAGGCTTTTGGCAGGGCGCGGGTTAGAGCTTGTCTGGCTCGCTGATCCGGTTGATGCGTTCTTTCTACAGGTTCAGGGGTCTGGCCGCATTCGACTTCCTGATGGCAGTATGATGCGTGTTGGGTTTGCCGGGAAGAACGGTCATCCTTACTCTTCCATCGGCAAGGCGCTGGTTGATCGTGGAGTTTTTGAACCACATCAGGTCTCTGCTGAAGTGATCCGTAACTGGGTGAGTGAAAACCACGATGAAGGCCGTGCGCTTCTTTGGGAAAACGAAAGCTATGTGTTTTTTCGTGAAATCAGTGAGGTGCCAGCCGACGAAGGGCCACTGGGTGCGATGAACCGGTCCATCACCGCAGGCCGGTCCATCGCGGTGGACCCTGCATTTGTCACGCTTGGTGCGCCGGTCTGGATTGAAAAAGCAGGCGATCCACCGATGAACCGGTTGATGATTGCCCAAGATACCGGGTCGGCCATCAAGGGCGCACAACGCGCGGACATTTTCTATGGTACCGGCGATGCAGCAGGCCAAAAGGCGGGAAATACAAAAGCTGGCGGGCGTATGGTTGTTTTGATGCCCGCAACCATGGCGGACCGATTGACAGGGAAAGCGAACTGATGCGCAGGCCCCGTCACCTCTCAGCGGAAGAGCGTGCCCTTTGGGACCGCGTTGCTGAACGTGCCACCCCTTTGCACCCAACGCGCCAAGAACCTGCTCCAGATGCGGCCCCTGTCCCTAAACCCAAGAAACCATCGGCGCCGCGCAGCCCAGCGCCTGATTTTCGCATTGGCCAAAAGGCCGATACGACACGATCCCATGACATCATGCGCCCATTGGTAGACCGATTGGCCACGGCCCCGGTCAATATGGACAGCAAGTCATTTGGAAAGATGAAACGCGGCAAGCTGAAACCAGAGGCGCGGATCGACCTGCACGGAATGACAATGGCCGAAGCGCACCCTGAATTGGTGTCGTTTATCCTTGGATCACAGTCCATGGGACGGCGCCTTGTTTTGGTGATCACCGGAAAAGGCAAAGATCGCGATGAGGGCGGCCCGATCCCGACGCGCCTTGGTATTCTGCGCCATCAGGTCCCGCAGTGGATGGCACTGCCACCACTCAGCCAAGCCATCTTGCAGATTACGCCAGCACATCTGAAACACGGTGGGCACGGGGCGTATTACGTTTACTTACGGCGCAACCGCTAGCGCTTGCCGGGCCTTGCGTGTTGGTCCGATCAGAATGATTGCCGCAAAAGCAAAGATCGCGGCATAGCCCAATTGCTGCACCTCAAAGCCAACGCCTTGGTCAATCAACCACCCGCTTAATCCCGGCCCGATCGCGGACCCCAGCACCATTAATGCAGCAGCGGCTGACTTGATCGCGCCGATGTGTCGGGTTCCGTAGAATTCTGCCCAACAGGCATTCAGCAAAGTGGCCTGCCCGCCCCCGGCAATACCCATCAATACGACCGCAAGCGCAGTCCATCCCAACGTGGGGGCGTACCAATGCAGGATGAAAGCCGCGATAAGCGGGATCAGATACACCGGCAGCAGCCGGGCTGCGCCAAATCGATCAATCGCCCAGCCATAGCCAACGGTCGATAACAACAAAGCCAGAGTCCCCAGCGGAAAGACCGACACAAGGGCCAGATGAGACCACCCTTTGATTTCGGCAAAATGCGCCTGATGGAACCAAAAAGCTGTTCCGAACCCCGAAAATGACATGACTGCGGGGATCATCGCCCAGAACAACGGATGGCGCAGCGCATCGGCGCGAGTCCAATGCTTTCCCTGCATCCCCGTCGCTTGGCTGCTTTCGCCCATGGATTGCGGTGTGCGTTCCAGCCGTAGCAAACGGTACAAGACAAAACAGGCCGCCACGCAAAATACCGCGAAATATACCCACAGTGTACGCCAATCGATGAGTGATTTCAGCCATACCATGGTCAGCGGCAATGTCGCTTCGCCCAGCATGAACCCGAACGCCGCCACGGCAAGCGCGCGCCCGCGTGTGGCGATGAACCAGCGTGACATGGCGACAGTTGCGACATGGCTTGTCATGCCCTGACCTGTAAACCGCAACGCGAAGATCACCAAAGGCAGCAAGGCAGCGACCGGATTAAACGCCATAAAAAGGCAGGCCGACGCCAGCATCAGGATCACAACGATTCCCAAAGAACGCACGCGAAACCTGTCTGCCAGACCACCAGCAAAGACCATCACAATGGCCGAAGCCCCGGTGCCCACCATATAAATCAGGCCCCAGTCGCCATTCGACAGCCCATAGGTTTCCCTGATTTCGCCGCCAAAGATCGAGATGAAGAAGGTCTGCCCAAAACTGGAGAGGAACGACAAAAGAAAACCTGTCGCCAAGAAGGGCAGGTTTTCACGAATGAAGTTCAGGTATCCTGTCTGTCGGCTCATGCGTCTTTGATGAGCCGACAAAACGCAAGTTGAAAGCCCTAAAGAACGTAGCGGCTTACATCAGTAGACCGTGACAGTTCGCCCAAGTGCAATTCAACGAAAGCGGCATCAATGGCGATTTCATCGCCTGCCCGATCCGGGGCGTTGAAAGATAGATCTTCAAAGACACGTTCGATCACGGTGTACAGACGGCGTGCACCAATGTTTTCAACGGCTTCATTTACCTCTGCCGCGATCTTGGCCAGCGCTTTGATCCCATCTTCGGTGAAGGTCACGGTGACTTCTTCGGTTTTCATCAGGGCTGAATACTGCAAGGTCAGCGCATTGTCCGTTTCGGTCAGGATGCGCACAAAGTCATCTTCTGTCAGTGGACGCAGTTCAACCCGGATCGGCAAGCGGCCCTGCAATTCTGGCAAAAGATCAGACGGTTTGGCGACGTGAAACGCGCCGGACGCAATGAACAGAATGTGGTCGGTTTTGATTGGCCCGTGTTTTGTGGATACCGTGGTCCCTTCGATTAATGGCAGCAAATCACGCTGCACGCCTTCGCGCGATACATCGGCGCCACGGGCATCGGCGCGGGCACAGACTTTGTCGATCTCGTCCAGAAAAACGATGCCGTTCTGTTCCACAGCTTCAAGCGCAGCTTTCGTGACGGTTTCATCATCCAGCAGCTTGTCCGCTTCATCTGCGATCAAAGCGTCATAGCTATCTGCCACGGTCATCTGTTTTTTGACCGTGCGGCCGCCCATTGCTTTGCCAAACAAATCACCAAGGTTCATCATGCCGCCCATACCCGCGCCGGGCTGACCGGGGATTTCAAAACCGCCCATGGGATTGGAATTGTCTGTAAGCTCCAGCTCAATAACGGTGTTATCCAACTCACCCGACTTCAGCTTTTTGCGGAACATCTCGCGCGTGCCGTCGCGGGCATCTGTGCCGGCAACCGCCGTGATAACCCGTTCTTCGGCTGCGGCGCGGGCATTTGCCTTGACGTCTTCGCGCATGTGTTCGCGGGTGTCGATGATCGCCGTATCCACCAGATCACGGATAATCTGTTCGACGTCACGACCGACATAGCCCACTTCGGTAAACTTGGTCGCTTCGACCTTCAGGAAAGGCGCGCGCGCCAGTTTCGCCAAACGGCGCGAGATTTCGGTCTTACCAACGCCGGTGGGCCCGATCATCAGGATGTTCTTGGGATAAACTTCGTCGCGCAAATCGTCGCCCAACTGTTTGCGCCGCCACCGGTTGCGCAAAGCAACAGCCACGGCGCGCTTGGCGTCCTTTTGGCCAATGATGAAACGGTCGAGTTCCGAGACGATTTCGCGGGGGGTCAGGTCAGTCATATCAGGCCTTAAACTTGTGAAGGGGGAAGGCGGTGCAGCGGGATAAATCCGGGCATCAGGCGCAGAACGCGTGCCCTGATCCGTTCCCAAAACGCACCAAGAAGAAGAAGGACAACACCGAGAACCAGCACAGTCAATGCGGCTCCGTCGCCATCAAAAACAGTCGCGGCCAGAGCCACGATATAGCCAATGGCCGCAATCAGAAACGACCGTCGGTCAATGACGATCGCGACAATGGCGAACAGGAAAAGAACAGCCAGCAGGATCAGGTTCGATCCGCCGTTTTCCTGATCCAGCAATGACAGGGCCATCGTATTGACCAAAGCAGGGGCCGCGACGACATGCAGCCAAAACCCGTTGGCAGACCGACGCGTGACGCGGTGGGGATCGCTCATGTCGAACATCATGGCGACAGCAAAGACCAGAATGCCCAACACAAGGGTGATCCATGCAAAAGGCCCGTCGGTGGACAGCAAGAAGAATTCACTGAAATCAGCGACACGCCCTTCGCGGCTGGCGGCGTAGACGATCGCAACGATGAATAGCCCGACCGCAATCATGGCCATCGCGAAGGGCACGCGGAAGCGCCACCAATAAAAGGCAAGCGTCAGGGTGGCCAACAACAGCGGGAACGGTACGCTGGTATAATCGTTCTGCGCGATCATGAAGGGTTCTGACATCACAGCGGTAAAGCCGAAGGCGGCATTTGTGGCAAACATCACCGAAAGCGCAATCGCCGGGGCAACCATACGTCGTTTGCGCACGAAGTATTCAGACAACAGCCATAGAATACCGCCGCCAATCAGTGTGACCCACATGGCATAATCTTGCAGGTTGACCACTTCGTCGCCCAGCGCCAGTGCGACAACGCCCCACCAACCGAATGACAGAATGATCAGGCCGATCACAATGAAGATTTCATTGAAGCCTTTGAAAAGCTCGAACGGCTCATCACCGGGGTTCAGGTTTTCACGCGCACCGCGGCGGCTATCGGACAGGCTAATCAGCCCCGCCGCCTGCTTTTCGCTAATCAGGCCACTGCCAACGGCCGCTTTCAGGTCGTCGCGTTCAATCATGCTTGAATGGCTTCAACGGTCAGATTGCCGTTGGTATAAACGCAGATATCGGCGGCAATTGCCATGGCTTCGCGCGCGATGGTCTCAGCGTCTTTGTCTGTGTCCATCAATGCACGCCCAGCGGCCAAGGCATAGTTTCCGCCCGACCCAATCGCTGCGATGTCGTGCTCGGGTTCCAACACATCCCCCGCGCCGGTGATCACGAATAATTCGGACCCGTCGCTGACAATCAGCATCGCTTCCAGCTTTTGCAGGTATTTGTCCGTGCGCCAGTCTTTGGCCAGTTCGACAGACGCCCGGGCCAGTTGGCCCGGTGTTGCTTCCAGTTTCTTTTCAAGCCGCTCCAGCAATGTGAAGGCATCAGCCGTTGATCCGGCAAAACCGCAGATCACATCCTGCCCGCCTGGTGACAAGCGCCGGACCTTGCGCGCGGTGCCTTTAATCACAGTCTGCCCAAGGCTGACCTGCCCGTCACCGGCAATAACAACCTGTCCGCCTTTGCGGACCCCGATGATTGTGGTGCCGTGCCAGCCGGGAAATTCTTCACTTGCCATCGATCGCTCCTTGTCGTTGCTGCATATATGGCTGGCAGGTGCCGTTCAAACAACCCCGGACGGGTTGTTCATGGCGCTGGGCAAGGCTAGCGTCCGGGGTATGAGCGCCCGCGATACCGTCACTTTCTACCTGCCGCCACATCTGCGTAAGCAGGCCGAACGGGGCAAACAGAATTTTATCTCCAAAGTGGGGGATGTGCTGACGGCTGCCGGTTTGACGGTTGCCTTCGACAATGATGATGACCTTGCGCGGCTTCGCGCGCTGACCCGGCCGGGTCGTGGGTTATACCTGATGGACCCGCCCACGAATACACGCGGGCTGACCTTTCGCAAGACATACATCTATCCGTTCTGGCACATCGAAAAGGAAGCCGAGCGCTGGGCATGGCCCGTGGCGCAAGACGCGTTCGACCCCAAGAGCGCCGATGCGCGCAAAGCCGCCAATTTCTACAGGTTCTGGCGCAATCGTTTGTTCGAAGAGGCCCCCAATCATGCCCGCAAAGACGGCTTCGTCTATGTGCCGTTGCAGGGTCAACTGCTGCGCAAGCGGTCCTTTCAGTCATGCAGCCCGCTTGAGATGGTCCAGACGGTGCTTGCACATGATACAGACCGGCAGGTTGTGGTCACACTGCACCCATCAGAAACTTATTCCCCGCAAGAGCGTGCGGCCTTGGATGATTTGTTGTCAGGTGAGGACCGGCTGATGATCAAACCGGGCGGCGTGCCGCACTATTTGCAAAACTGCGACTATATCGTCACCCAGAATTCCGGCGTCGGGTTTGAGGGCTATTTCTTCGGCAAACCGCTGATCCTTTTTGCCAAGTCAGACTTTCATCACATTGCGTTGAATGTTGATGATATCGGCCCGAAGCAGGCCTTTCAGCGGGTCAAAAACCATGCGCCCGACTATGCGGCCTATCTGTTCTGGTTTCTTCAAATACGTGCCATCAACGCGGGCCGACCAGAAGCAAAGACGAAAATTCGTGATGTGCTGCGCAATCATGGTTGGCCGGTCTGAATAGAAAAAGGCGCCCCGAGAGGCGCCCTTTCGCAAAATCGGCCAACATCTGTGTTTAGACTGACTCTTCGATCCAGCTTTGCAATGCAGCCTTAGGTGCTGCGCCAGCTTTGTTGGACACGACTTCACCGTTCTTGAAAACAAACAGCGCAGGAATACCGCGGACACCCATCTGGGCAGGTGAATTCGGGTTTTCGTCGACGTTCACTTTGACGATTTTGACCTTGCCTGCCATTTCGTCCGACAGCTCTTCCAGAGCGGGGCCGATCATCTTGCATGGGCCGCACCATTCGGCCCAAAAGTCGACGACGACAGGAATGTCGGACTGGCGGACTTCGGCGTCAAAGGTTGCGTCTGTTACTGCTACGGTTGCCATTGGGTTACTCCTTGGCGAAAATTCAGTGAACCCAGAAACTAGGAACCCGTGCGGCAATGGTCAAGATGCAGTAAGCCCGTTCAGGGCTTCGTGAAGATGTTGTGGCGATAAAACCGTCAAGGTACCTGTGTGTGTCCAAAGAATAGCCGTCTTGATGTCATGGTCCGGGTAGATGTCCCGCAACGCATGATCATAGGCAGCAAGCTGTCGTTGCAGGCCCAAGGGTGTTTGCTCAGGTGTTTCCGGCACCAGACGGTTTGATTTGTAGTCAATTGCTGTGATCGTATCCGCGCCAACCAGCAACCGGTCAATCGCGCCATGAATTCGACCAAGACCGGGAATGTCTGCGCTGATCACCACTTCGTTCAGAGCCTCAGTGCCCCAAAGCCATGCCAGATCAGGCTTTTCAATCAGTGCGATCACCTCGTCCACCAGTGCAGGGTCATCTGTTTGAAGCAGTTGTAGCCCAAGGTTATGTCGCTGCTCTTTCGCGGCCAGAGGAAGATGTTCGAGCAGCAAGTGAATTTGCGTACCCCGCTCAAGCGCGTCTTCGATATCCTCATCCGCAGGATCGCCAGCCATAATCTTGGCGCCGGGCAACTCCGAGGGCGCGATAGTCCTGATCGGTTCTGATACTGGAAGATGACCAAAGGACGGTGGTGTGACTTTAGCGCTTTCAATGGGTGGAACTGTGGTGCGTGGCGGGGCCTCCCAATCCAGTTCTGACACCCGCCGCAACGTCATATCCCCAAGCGAGACTTCATAATCACCACGTCTTTGCATCCCATCGGCAACGATATTGTACCAACTTGCGTCACCCTCACCCACGTCACCGGCGGCACCGACGATCAACCACTTTTCAGCGCGGGTCATTGCCACATAAAGCAGGCGCAGGCGTTCGCGGGCCTGTTTGGCAACAACGGCGTCGCGCAAAGCGGCCACAGCCGGCGAAGATGATTTTGCCGGTGGTTTCCAGATCATGTGATCCCCGGCTGGCAACATCTCTTGCTTGACCTGCACATCCCGCTTGGCGGTGTCGGGCAGAATAACAATAGGTGCTTCCAGCCCCTTGGCGCCATGCACCGTCATCACGCGGATACGGTCGCCCTGACTTTCCATCTGGCGTTTGACCTCAAGATCATCGGTTTCCATCCACGTCAAGAATCCGGTCAGGCTGGGCACCCCTGTGCTTTCATAAGCAAGCGCTTGGGAAAGTAGCGCATCAATCCCGTCCTCTGCCTCTGGTCCCAACCGTGCGAGCAGTTTCCGCCGACCGTCATGGCGCGTCAGGATGCGTTCGATCAGATCATAAGGGCGCAGAAAATCCGATTTGCTGCGCAGATCATTGAGGACTGCCAGCGTTTCAGTGTGATTGGAATTCCGCAATGCCTCCCATAGAAAACTCCGTTCTTGGCGGTGATGGGCCAGCGTAAAGAGATCCTGTTCTGACCACCTAAACAGTGGTGAGCGCAAAGCGGCAGCCAAAGATAAATCATCCTCAGGCAACGCAAGAAAACTCAGCACAGCGGCTATGTCTTTAACCGCCAATTCGGCCCCGACCCGCAGCCGGTCGGCACCCGCGATTTTAAGGTCAGCGGCCTTACACGCGCGTATGATCTCGGCAAACAGCTCGGACCGGCGCTGAACAAGGATCAGAAAGTCACCTTCGGTGATTGGGCGGCGGTTGTATTTACCGGTATTCCCCACCTCTTCGGGAATGGTCTCATGTGCGATCATATATTTGATCTGGTTCGCCACGCGCTGGGCCATTTGAATGGTGTGATCCGTGGCGCTGGGCTCATCCACAGGTTTGAACCATTCGCGGTCGTCGGGGATGTTCGATTTTTCAATCACAGGCCAAAGATCAACCCGACCGGGCATGTTTTCCTTGAACGCGATGTGCGTCAGCGTGTCATCCATGCCCTCGGCACGGTCATCAATAAAGGTCTGGTCCACAACTGAAAGGATGGCCTGCGCCGACCGGAAAGAGTGGTCCAGCGATGTCACTTCGAACGCTTTCTTGATCGCCTGATGCGCGCTTTCGAAATGGTCTTTCATCTGGTCAAAGGCAGCCGGATCGGCGCCCTGGAACGAATAGATCGATTGCTTTTTGTCCCCGACAACAAAGATCGTGCGTTCCCGATCCATGCGCGCGCCCTCACCTGTCGCAAATTCCTGCGTCAGTTGTTTGATCACGGCCCATTGGGTCGGGCTGGTATCTTGCGCTTCGTCCACAAGGATATGGTCGATGCCGCCATCCAGCCGGAACAGCACCCATTGGGCCACATCACGGTCGGTCAACAGGGCCTTGGCCTTACGGATCAAGTCATCAAAATCGAGCGCACCCATCGCCAGCTTGCGGGCTTCATATGCGGGCACAAAAACAGTGGCAAAATCATAAAGTGCGCGGGTGCGATCCAGTGTCAATAGCCCAAGCCGCGCTGGGCGCATCTCTTCGATCCGTTCCATCAGCGGTTCAATATCTGCGATCAGTTCTTCATTTGCGGCACGCGTGGCCTTGGTGGGAAGCGTCCCGATCTTGGTAGTAAACGGTTCTTTTGCACCGTCACCGGTCAGAAAGACGCTCTCAAGGACCGCAAGTGTTTCATGCGGCGGCTGTTGCCGGTTAAGGATTGGCCACAAAGCATTCGCAGCTTTCATGTCATTCTTAGACCCGGCGGCACATGCATTTGCGAATTGCGTCAGCAGGTCTTTGTCGAACACGTCACCCAGAATTTTCTCAACGGTCAGGCCCTGTGGAATATCCAGCGTGTCGCAAAGTGATGCGATATCCGGTTTCTGAAAGAAATATTCCCGGTTTCCAGCAATCTCGGCTGTGAATTTATCCAGTTCGTTTCCGGTAAAATGCGCGAGCAACTGATGCACAACAGAAGCCTTCGGCCCTTTGACGATTTCATCAACCACTTCAGCACGCAGAATTTCGGCGGCTCTGTCCTCCATCTCGCGGAATTGGGGGCTGACCTGTGCCTCAAGCGGGAAGCGCCTAAGAACACCGGCACAAAAAGAGTGGATTGTCTGAATTTTCAAACCACCCGGCGTTTCGATTGCGCGTGCAAAAAGGGTGCGGGCTTTGCCAAGCTGCAGCGCATCAATCTCCCGATCAACACCCAACGTCAGCAGTTCGCTGCGCAAAGCATCGTCTGACATCATGGCCCATGCACCAAGCCGCTGGAACAAGCGGTTCTGCATCTCGGCAGCGGCGGCTTTGGTGTAGGTCAGACACAGAATATTCTGCGGCGACACCTCTTCCAGCAAAAGCCGCGCGACACGGTCGGTCAAAACCCGCGTTTTGCCTGATCCGGCATTGGCGGAAAGCCATGTCGATCGGCGCGGATCGGCGGCATCGACCTGTCGTTGGGTTGCGGCGTCACGCATCATGTCAGCACCTGTGGTTCCGGGTCGTCGCTGGTGTCCCATTCGCCATAGCGCGACAGATGATCATAGTCGCTCTGATCTGTTTTCGAAAACAACGCGAGGCGGGCCGTATAGCCGCGGTTCACATCATGCCAATTGGCGAAAAGCGTCTCCAACTCCTCCCAAACTTGATCGGGGGGGTGTTTGGTCAGGGGCGCTTCGACGTTGCGCATTGTTGTGTTCACACCAATGAAGGTAGCTGATTGAACGGGTCTGGCACCCACAGCTTCGAATGCGCCGCGCTCAACCATTGCGGCCTCAAGCAAAAGCTGTTTGTCAAACTTTTCTTGCTGCGGGCCGGTGGGTACGGCGCCCGTCTTATAGTCATAGATCAGCGCTTCTCCGGTATCCGTCAGGTCAATGCGGTCTGCTTTGCAGGTCAGCAGGACACCAGTGGGCGCCACGATGATTTCGCCGAATTTTTCGATCTGGTGATCGGTCGCTAGCGACTGGCGGATGGCCTCATCTGCAAGGAATTGATCCACGGATCGTTCCATCCGGGCCATCCATTGGGCGCGGATCGTGGGCCAAGGGCAATGCTCTTCGAATTCCGCCACAGCAATTTGCATCAATGCATCACGGTCGTTCGGCCCGTGTCCGGCGCTGATAAAGCGTTCCAGAATGCCATGGATGATAGTGCCGCGCAGCGGGGCGTCGGCCGTCGGCACCAATGGGTCCAGCTTGTTAAGATGCAGCGTCTTGCGTGCGTAGATCGCGAAGGGATCGCGGATCAGGGTTTTGATCTGCGTGACCGAAAGCTTTTTTGGACGCGCCGCAATGGGCGGACAAGGCGAAGGCCGGGGTTCGGGGGACGTGCGCGTATCAGGTGACGAAAGCGCCTCAGCCATGGCAGACCAGTGATCGCCCTTTGCCTTCATCGCGGCCAGCGCGTCAGGGCCATTTTGTGCCGGCAATCCTTTCAATAGGTTGGTCAGCCTGTTCACCCAACGCGACGGGACGGTTTCCGCATCGGCCGAGCGTTTCGCCCGCGTGATCCACACCTCGCGTCCGGCAATCGCTTGTTGATAGTCGTGCGCTGACAGGCCAATCCGCCGTTCGGGCAGCAAAAGCCCCGCCTTGGCGCGCATCATACGGTTCAGCCAAGGGTCGGGGGGCGGTGCCTCGGGCCAGACACCATCATTCATGCCGCCAAGGATTGTCAGATCAACGCCCTGCACGCGTGCCTCAAGCGTACCCCAGATCAGGATGTTCGGATGGCCCGCATCGCGGTCGCGGACGGTCCCTTCGGCAATCACGGCCCCAAACAGCGCTGCATAATCACGCGGTGCCATAATGCCACCCGCGCCCGCCGCCTGCATCAGGTTGTCGCATACCTTGCGCGCCTCGCGTCCGGCGGCCTCATCCCACAGGCCACCCGATCCTGTGTCTGCAGGCCCGGCGCAAAGCTGCTCTGCAAGCGCGATATGCCGGATCAGGTGATGGGAAAGCTCATCGGACCCGGCACTCTCTGGCTCCGCAATCAACCCGGCAAGCCATGCGGCCCACTCCTCGCGGTCAGAGCCTTTTTTGGCCCATGTCAGCAGGTCCGCCGGTTTTGGAAAAGGTGGGCCATACCTGCGCAAGTGCAGTTCAAGGTCGCGGGTATGGCGCAGGTGATCACCCCTGTCATCCCGTTCAGAATGGCACAGCGGATGCTTGAGCAGCGTCAAAAGCGCTTCGCCAGTCAGTGGTTTGCCAAAAAGATCTGCAACGTGGCGCAGAAAACGCCCCGGCGGGGAAAGGGCAAGCGGCGTACCCGCACTGTCATCGGGCTTGATATCCCAGCGATCCAGCGCCGCCGTGACCTGCCGTGTCAGCATCCGATCAGGTGAAATAAGCGCAGCAGTGATCCCTTCTTCTGCGGCTTGGCGAAGGCGCAATGCGATGGTTTCTGCCTCAGCGCGCGGTGAAGCGGCCTCAACCAATGTCAGGCCTTCGGTTGCTTTGTGCAAATCTCCCAGTTTGGGGCCGTCCGATAGCCACTGGTCGGTCACGGGTGCCGGACGCAACGAGAGCGACACTAGCGCATTGCGTTGCGGATGTACCGGTGGCGTGGCCGACCACGTCTTTACCGTGTCTTGTCGAAAGCCGATCAAATCCATCAGACGGCGAAACCGGAATTGCGGATGATCCTCTGCCGTCATGTCGTCTTCCATCGCGTCCCAGACGTGATCGGGCAGATCAAAGTCGAACCCGGGTAGAATGATCGCGCCTTGCGGCAGCTTTGCGACGGCCTGCATGAAAAGCGCTGTCGCCCCTCGCGAACCGGTGGAGCCGGCAATCAAAACAGGGTGCTTTGGCGGCTCGGTTTCCCATTTGGTGGCGAGCGCCTCAATCACCATACGCTGCCGCGCTTCTTTGTCGGGCGGCTCATTCTGCTGGTCGAAGAACGGGGTGATGATCTTAAGAAATCGTAGCGCGCGATCCCAGTGTCCTGACTGGTCAGCGACATCAAGGGCGGCAATTGTATCGGGACCAACGCCCTCGCCCTGCATTTCGTCCATCAGCGTGGCAAGGCTGTCTGACAGGTCATAAAGCGCCGCACGCGGGGCAAGGTCAGGTTCTTGTTCAAGCAGTTTCGCTACAAACTGCGACAGTTCTAACCGGCGATGCAGCGGTGACACAGCAGGCGGCAAATCCAGCGAAACCGGATCATTCGCAAGGTCAGTGATCAGGCGGACGCGCGGCAACAGCCGCGCTGGGCCTTGATCAAACACAGCGCGGATTCGGCGCTGCATGCGCGTCGTGTTCACGTAGATCTCGACTTTCGCCAAATCGGTCGGCGTCATGTGCGCTGTGCGTGCGATTAGCCCATCGACAAGGCCTTGTGCAAAATCCACACCGGGGGGGCTGGCAAAGATGTGCGGTGCTGTATCTGGGTCAAACATCAAGCATTGCCTCGGCCACTGGAATGCTTGAAGGCTGACCGACATCACACCATCGGCCATCATATGTCGTGCCAAAAAGCCCACCACGTGCGGCGATAATGTCCCACACCACATTCATCGAAAATGCCATTTCATCAATCTCAGCCAGCACATCGGTGCGAATAATCTGAAGGCCCGTATAGATGGCTGCGGGCGCACGGTGTAGGCGCCCGCGTGCATCGACCCAAAAATCCCCTGGACCGTGATGGCCCGATACATTCTGTTTCTCGACCAACAAAAGCAACGCCTCCATTTCGGGTTGCCACGCTTGCATGATCTGCGTGACCGGATTTGGCCCGTTCCAAACCGCGTCCGTGTTCATCGTCATCACCGGATTGCCGTTCAGCAGCGCAAGTGCGTGCCGCAATCCGCCACCGGTTTCCAAAAGCGCGTCACTTTCGTCTGAAAATGTGATGTTCTGGCCCGCCAGATGTTGCCTTATCATGTCGCCACGGTAGTGCAGGTTGACGACTTTCGCCCCTGTTCCTGCTTGTGTCGCAAGATCAAGCGCGTGATCAATCAAAGGCTTGCCAGCAACTGTGATCAACGGTTTTGGTGTTGTATTGGTCAGTGGCGCCATGCGTGTCCCAAGACCTGCTGCAAAGAAAAGAATGGGCAGGTTCATCGTGTCAGCTCCGCAAGGGTCTCTGGCGTTGGTGCGGGCACCGTATCCATGACAGCGTGTCGCAATTCAGCCAGTGCCGGATCTTGTAGATCATGCAGGATATGACCCCAAACGCGCGGCATAAGATCAAGGTACCCGGGTTTTCCCATTTGTGTGGCCAGACGTGCAAATACACCCAATATGCGCAAATTGCGTTGGACGCCCAGACACGCCAGCGACGTGCGGAAGGGGCCTTTCGCCTGCGTCCGCGCGGCAAAATACGTGATCGCTTCCTCGGCAACTCCCGGGCTCACATCGCGCCGCGCATCCCGCAAAAGTGACGCCAGATCATAGCCCGCCGGGGCGATGAAAGCGTCCTGAAAATCAAGCAGACCTACCCTGTGATGACCAATTTCATCTGCCCGCCAGATCAGATTCTCGGCGTGGAAATCACGCAGCGCAAGCACTGTTGGGTCTGGTGCGAATGTCGCAAGGGCGTGGTGCACCTGATCACACAGATCATCGGTTGGTGCATGGCTATAGTGCGTTCCGACAATCCTGACCATGTCCGCCCCGATATCAGGTGTCATGCGCGTCAGATGCGCTGGTGGATCGACCCTTTCCAATCCCAGCAGAATATCTGCCGCAGTTCGATAGAGCGTGGTTTCGTCTGAGGGGGAATGGCGCAACCATTGTGCATAGTCGATCGTGCCAAGGTCGCTAAGTAGCAATAGCCCCTGCACGGGATCATGCGCCAGAATGCGTGGCGCAGCGAAATCATGCGTTTCTAAAAGTGATGCAATCTGCACGAAGGGCTGCGTGTCTTCCCCGTTTTCGGGCGGGGCATC
This sequence comes from Yoonia sp., assembly GCA_023263855.1. Lineage (GTDB taxonomy): Bacteria > Pseudomonadota > Alphaproteobacteria > Rhodobacterales > Rhodobacteraceae > Yoonia. The sequence continues at coordinate 24,899 of JALQUF010000018.1, forward strand.
CATCAAGACTGCAGTTCTTGAACCCGACGATAGACGCAGATAGCGGCGGGCAGATGCATCGCCGGCCAATGGGTGCTGCGCCCAATCCGCCCATGCGGTGCCAACAAGAAAGGCTTTGATGGCTGCCGCGCGATCAGGCATCCAAACCTCGCAAGCGATCCGCCCAAGCGTCTGGTCCGCTGATTGTGACATGGTGCTGATCTTCTTGTGCCGCAAAAGCCAGAGTAAGCGCAGCCTCTGGCGCGGCATCCCCCAATCTGTCGGGCCATTCAATCAGGCAGATTGCCGTCTCAAAAGCTTCGTCCAGCCCAAGCTCTAGCGCGTCGTCCGGATGTGTTAGCCGATAGAGATCACAGTGCCACAAATCGCCTGCTTCATCCTCATACGTTTGGACAAGGGTAAACGTGGGCGAGGGAACATCCTCCATCCGGCCAAGGCGGGCGCGGATCAGTGCACGCGCAAAGGCTGATTTGCCTGCGCCGATGTCCCCTTCAAGCAAGAGCGTATCGCCAACGCCCAGATAGGGCGCAACCTGCGCAGCCAGGGCGTTGGTGGCGTCTTCGTCGGGAAGGGAAAACTCAAACAGGGTGCGGGACATGCTGTGACATTATGGGGTTGCGTGGTCCCTGCAAGCGGAAATCAGCGCTTCATGGCTTGGATCGCTGGGTCGGGCAACATCAACTTTCTGATTTCGGGCCTCTTGGGCTGTGAAATCGCAAAGCGAACCATCGTCATGCCCCCGGCAATGGGGTTCGCGTGGCAGTTCAGGTGCCTTCCGTCATCCAGCAGTGCACTGTCCGCCCAAGGCTGCCGCGCGCCAAGCTGTTGGATGAAATCGCGCATGTCGTTCCAGATCGGGGAAGGGATGCAGTGATCTTGCCAGGTCTTCATTTCCGACGACAGAATGCGATGTTCCAGAACATGCTCTGGCCTGTGTGACCAAAGCGCTGCATAGGCGCGGTTTGACATCACCAATGTGCCTGCGGATGAAAATACAGCGATCGCATCGGACAAGGTATCAAGCACCGCCTGACCCGTTTCAATATCAAGGCGGAAACGTCTGGTCAGCGACACTTCTGCACTGATATCTTCAAACAACAACGCAAACGCGCCGTCAGGATAAGGCCGCCCCGTCACGCGGTAGGTTTGTCCGTCTGCCAATGTCCAGTTCTTGCTGTATGTGCCGTCCTTTGCCCCGGATTCCAGCGCGGTGAACTGTTCGCGCCATGAAACATAGTCCTTTGGCTCGGGCATCATCCGAAGCTCACGCAGGCGATCAAGGACTGTGTCGATCGCAGGGCTATTGCTGAGAAAATCAAACGGCAGGTTTGTCATATCCAGAAATGCCGGGTTAAAGAGCGTCAGCAAACGATGCTTGTCAAAGATCGCCAGACCGATGGAAAGCTCTGCAAATGTTCTGCCCAGCGTGCCAATAAACTCTTTCTTGGCGCTTTCAGCACGGACACTTTCAGTCGTATCTGTCGCAAAATGCAAAAGCCCATCCGCGTGCTCAACGGTAGTGATATCAAACCATCTGTCTTTGGCGTCATGCGGTTGTTTGACTGCGACGCGGTGTGTGCCTGCGGTCAGGCCAATCTTCGCGTGGTCAAAAGGTACTGTCATATCCAGCTGTCGGCGCAGGCTTGCGTAGGCGTTATTGGCCCAAAGCAAACCACCATCGCGGTCCTCGTGCCAGACAAGTTGCGGCGAATGAACCGTGATGTCATGCATCAGAACTTCGTGGGCGCTGCGGGCATCTTGTGACAACTGATGCGTTGCGCAAGTGCCTGCATGGCTTTCTGCGCTATTCAAAGAAATACGCAGACGATCGTTGCTGCGCTTGGCCTCAAGAAACACAGTCGGATCAGACCTGCTGGCGATACGAAATTCAGGTGCAGTAAGATCAGCAAGCTTGTCCTTGAGATCAGGAAACGCCTTTGAAAGACGGGCCACCATTGTATCAAGATCACTCAGGTTGTTTGTGCCATGATTGACCATAGTCCAAGCATCACCTGTTGCATCGATCAGGTCATCACCGCAAAAAAGGAATATGGTGCCAGCTTCATCCTTGGCATCGAAGGTGGATGCAGGCTGGTTCACATGCACTTTCTTTGATTGCAGCAGCGCAATGATGACGCCAGCGCCAACGATGGCCGCAACCAAGATGGCGCCAAGCTCCGCCACGTGCATCAACATGATAAATCCATTCCTGAGTCTGCTCATACAGAGCATCGATCAAGAAAGTTAATGCAGACTTAATTGTCGCGGCAGAATTAGGGCCAGGTTTGGATCGGTTGGTTTTGACCCAAAGGTGTGCTTTCTGTCTGATCTTGCGACTGCAGGCGGTTGCGGGGCCAGTTGACCTGAACAATCGCGCCACCGGTTGCCTGGCCTGTCCAGCTGGCGTGGCCATGTCTGCGGCTGTTTGAAAATTCAAGCGTTGCGCCGGAGCGTTCAAGCAATGTCTTTGCGATGAAAAGCCCAAGGCCCATGCCCTCATAGCCGGGCCTGCGCGCGCCATCCTCAGACAATCGGCGGCGCCTGACATAAGGATCACCGATGCGGCCAATCACCGATTGCGGGAAACCACGGCCATCATCCGAGATTTGCACCGAGATCGTGTCATTGGACCACATCATATCCACAATCACTTGCGTGCGCGAAAAATCGACCGCGTTCTGAATGAGGTTGCGCAAGCCATGGATAATCTCAGGGCGGCGTTCGATGTTAGGCTGTGTGATGTCGGCATCATCCTGTGGCAGAATATTGAATTTCACGTCCTTGCCGCGGTCCAGATGCGGTTCCGCTGCCTCTCGGATCACGGTTTCAATCGGGGCAGAGCGCAGATGCAGATCGTCCTTTCCCGCGCGCCCCATGGATTGCAGAATATCGCGGCATCGGTTGGCCTGAGAGCGGATAAGTTCGGCGTCCTCTAACAGCTCGGGCTGCTCTTGCAGCTCTTCCATCAACTCGGTGCTGACCAACTTGATGGTGGCCAATGGGGTGCCCAGTTCATGCGCGGTCGCGGCCACAACACCACCCAGATCGGTCAGCTTTTGTTCACGCGACAGGGCAAGCTGCGTTGCCAAAAGCGCCTCGGTCATGGCGTTCATTTCGGCTGTCACCTGGCGGGCATAGAACGCGAGGAAAACCAGACTGATCAGCAAAGCGACCCAGAATCCAAACTGGAACAGGACCGGCAGGACAAGCTCGGCACCCTCGGGGCTGATCAAAGCTACGTTATAGCGGCTGATAATTGTCACCAAAGTGATCGCCGTCAGGCCCAGAAACACCGTGCTTCTGATGTGCAAAACAGTTGCAGAGATCGTCACCGGCGCCAAAACAAGCATCGCAAAAGGGTTATTCAACCCGCCAGTCAGATACAAAAGTGCGGTCAGCTGAACGATGTCAAAGACCAGCCAAAGTGTCGCTTCCGTTTCGGATAGACGTTTGTTTGTGGGATAGGCGTAGTAAGAAATCAGGTTGGCAACCACGGATGCCATGATTGCAAGGGATGCCAAACCGACAGCGATATCAATGTTATACAAACGAACCGCGACAAGAATAGCAATCGTCTGACCAATGATGGCGAACCACCGAAGCGTCACAAGCGTGCGCAGTCTGATCCAGTTACTGCGCTGTTGCCGTTTCAACAGCTGTAAGTCGGTGGGCAGCATGCTCTGATATCCGATCCGCTAGTCACGCAAGAGGATAAGCCGAATGGCGCCATGATCAATGCGGCGTGATTGTGCGCCAGCCTAAAGCGTCCGCACGGATACGGCGCAAGTTGACGACGGGCTTTGCCAATCTACGTACTACCGCGAGTTAATCATGGGTCGAGAAAATGAATATCGAGGCGTTGAATTTAGGCGAAGATAAAAGCCTTCTTTTAGTTGACGATGATGAAGCGTTTTTGCGCCGGCTTGCGAAAGCAATGGAAAAGCGCGGGTTTGAGGTTGAGATGGCGGATTCCGTCGCAGCGGGCAAGGCTGTCTCATCTGCGCGGCCACCGGCCTATGCAGTTGTCGACTTGCGCTTGGAAGACGGTAATGGGCTGGACGTGGTCGAAACACTGCGCGCCCGCCGCCCTGACGCGCGCATTGTTGTTCTGACTGGCTATGGCGCGATTGCGACCGCAGTTGCCGCTGTCAAAATCGGCGCAACAGATTATTTGTCCAAACCCGCAGACGCGACTGATGTGACAAACGCGCTTTTGGCCTTAACCGATGAATTGCCGCCACCGCCCGAGAACCCGATGAGTGCGGATCGCGTGCGGTGGGAGCATATCCAGCGGGTCTATGAGCTGTGTGATCGCAACGTATCCGAAACGGCACGGCGTCTATCGATGCACCGCAGAACATTGCAGCGCATCCTGGCAAAGCGCAGCCCGCGATAAGGCTGCCAGCCTTTGCCGTCCTATTCGCGGTTGAGAAGATCAAATTTGCGCAGTTTGACGTAAAGTGACTGGCGCGACAGACCTAACATTTCCGCCGCCGCGACGCGGTTGTTCATCGTCAGCTCAACCGCTGTTTCAATGCACATCTTTTCCACGACATTGGTCGTTTCAGCGACAATCTCTTTCAAAGTGGCGCTGCCTACCAACTCAACAACCGAACGCATGCTTTCGTCTGATGCGGGATGTGGGCGGGCCTGTGTGATTTCAGGGCGGTTTGCGTCACGCAGGACAAATGCAAAGATCGTTTGCTGACCGGCCACGATTTTTGTGGCGGAAATATCAACAGCACGCGGGCTGCCATATTCACCAGTCAGCTTGGTCGCATAGTTGCGCATCCGCCCCGCCCGTTCGGCGTTTTCCGTCATGACTTTGAAATCGACACTGCCGCGTTGCAGGTAATCTGCAATGCTGCGGTCACGCACGTTGATGTCATGTGCAACAGCAATAATGTCAAGGAATGCATCGTTGGCGGAAAGCACATCACCTGTGGCCGATGTAAAGACCATCGGGTCAGGGCCGTTTGAATAGAGCGCTTGCAGGTTATGGCTGAGCGCATCGCTCCGCGCGCCATTCTGGCTTTCGGGCACTAACCTGCAAAGCAGAATCCGTTCGCCTGCGGCGCGGAACAGTGTTGGAAACACCTCAACCTTGCCGGCATTGCCACGCAGATCGGCTGTCATTTTCTTGTTTTGATCCGAAATCGCCTGCGACGCGAGCGCATCAACCATATCGCCACGTTTGCGGCCTTCGAAACACCCGGACAACTGATTGCCGATCAGGTTTTCAAGCGGGCGGTCCAAAAGTGCGACCGCAGCAGAGTTGGCTTCTGTAATCTCACCCGACTGGACCGAGACAAACAGCACCGCCTCGGTCGTGCTTTCCATCAAAACGCGAAAGCGTGTGTCGTGTTCGCGCTGCGTTTCATAATCGCGTTCCAGCGAAAGCTGCGCTTCCACCAGTTGTTGCTGCATTTCCGCAATCGGGCGTAAATCGCGCCCCAACAAAAGGATTGCGCCATCCGGGCCGATCCGGTGGAAACTGTAGCGCACAGGAGTTTCCCACCGGTTGGTGCCATCCGTGTGGTTCAGCTCAACAGGGCGGACCCTTGGCTTATCTGCCAAAAATTCTGCAAGACGGCTTTCAAATTTTGAAACACTCTCAATCGTGAGTGTCGCGCGGATGTCTTTGTTTTCCCAAAGCTCAAGCTGGCGAAAAGCGTCGTTGTCGGGGTTAACAATGACCGACAGGATGGACCCGGTTTCTGAAATCACGACGCCAACATCTGCAACCTCTGCGATGATGTCGCCCAGAATTTCAGGGGCGATCAGCGGAATTGCGCCGCTGTTCCAGTACTTGGTCCCGCGAGAAGTCATTGGATATGCCTTTGTTTGGGACCTGTTCTCATGGATTTAGGTCCCGTTTTTGGCCTGTGCTGAATGCTGTTTGAATTGTTGTAGGCCGCAAAATCTTAGGGCCTCAGCTGGAATTCTAGTGGCATAGTCAGCCCCTGTGAGCGTCGTGATATCTGTAACAGTCTCGACTTCCAGAATGGAGCCACCGACCACCACAGGAGGCGGATTGTTCGTCGTGGACTTTATGGCATCAACCACACGGCGCACTGATTCGAGCGATTCACCGCTGGAACATGACATAAAGACGCAGTCATATTTAGTGTTTATAATGCGTTTTGCAACATCTTGCGCCTTGCCGCCCAAAAGTAATTTGACCGAATACCCTTTGCGCCGCAGCTGGCTGCTCAACACAATGGCGCCAAGCGTGTGGTAAACATCTTGCAAAACAACCAATAGAATAGATCCCTCTACCGCGGCGACGCTTTTGTTGCTTGACCAGTTGGGGTCAAGTTCACGCATCATTGCTTGCAGACGTGAAACGCCGATTGTTACGCTGGCAAAGCCCAGTTGATCGACACACCATAAATCGCCCAGATCTCGCGCAATCGCCGGAATATAGAAATCGGCCAGATCCTCGGGGCGTGTTCCATCGGCAAGCGATTGCTTGATCGCAGCGCGACAAACCTTTGGGTCAGGATCAAGAACAGCCGCCTTCAGGGATGTAAAAAGATCATCGTGAATTTTGTCTTCGATATCATCAACAACCGCAGCCGCAACACGGCGCGCTAATGAATGTGGCCATGACGCTGGCACAGCATTTTCTATCTTGGCGCCAAAATTTTGACGATCGGCCATCCATGTATCCTCTGACTTTATCAATGCCACAAGGCGTTAAGGCATTGTCGGTTCTGGCTAGATAAATGTCAAAGTAAATTGACATTTGAAATGTATGGATCATAGAAGAATCCATGAAAAGCCAATAAAAGTTGGTATTTATGCACAGTTCTGACAAAATAGCCCTGCGTCAACACGTCCTGACTGGGGTGTAAGTTAAAGTTGACACATGCGCAGTTTGCCACCTATTCTGGACATTAAGAATTGTCAGGGACGCTTTACATGACCACCGTCAGCACAAACACAAGCAGCGCACAAACGCTTGGCCGTCGTCTGTATTCTGACGCCGAAAGGGCGCGTAGAGATTCAACAAAATGGACGCTTGTGCAGGGCCTTTTGGCCCCCTTCCAGTTCGTTGTTTTTCTGATCTCGCTGGGTTTGGTTGTGCGGTACTTGATGACAGGTGCCGGATACGATGCGGCGACCCTTTCGATAGTGATCAAGACCGGTGTCTTGCTGTTGATTATGATCACCGGCGCAATCTGGGAAAAAGTGGTCTTTGGGCAGTATCTGTTTGCCCCTGCTTTCTTCTGGGAAGATGTTTTCAGCTTTGCGGTTATCGCATTGCATTTATTGTATGTTTTCGCACTTTACGCTGATGCGCTTGCGCCCGATGGGCTGATGTATCTGGCGCTTGCTGCCTACACCGCCTACGTCATCAACGCGGGTCAATTTGTCTGGAAACTGCGCTTGGCGCGGCTGGATGCGGAGGCGCGCACATGAACGTCCCGCTCCCCCCAACGAATGGTGGTTGCCGCACAGCACCCGTGCTCAAAGAACGCGGCCAGCGCGAGGTGTTCTGTGGCCTGACTGGCATCATCTGGTTGCACCGCAAAATGCAGGATGCGTTCTTCCTTGTTGTTGGCTCACGGACCTGTGCCCATTTGCTGCAATCTGCGGCTGGCGTGATGATCTTTGCGGAGCCACGATTCGGTACAGCGATTCTCGAAGAGCAGGATTTGGCCGGTATGGCCGACGCCCACAAAGAACTGGATCGCGAAGTTGAGCGGCTGCTGTCGCGCCGTCCTGATATCCGGCAGTTGTTTTTGGTGGGCTCCTGCCCATCCGAGGTGATCAAGATTGATCTGGCCCGCGCCGCAGAACGCCTAAGCCAGGTTCATGCGCCACATGTGCGCGTGCTGAACTATTCGGGTTCCGGCATCGAGACGACCTTTACCGAAGGTGAGGACGCCTGCCTTGCCTCAATGGTGCCCGTCCTGAAAGATACAACGGCCCGCGAACTTCTTGTCGTGGGTGCTTTGCCCGATGTTGTCGAAGACCAGATGGTTTCACTTCTGACCGACATGGGCATTGGTCCAATCCGGCTCCTCCCAGCGCGCCGGATTGATGACACAACAGCCGTGGGCAAAAACACGGTCTTTGCGCTGACGCAGCCGTTCCTTGGTGATACCCATGCAGCGCTTGAGCGTCGCGGTGCGCGCCATATCGCAGCCCCTTTCCCGTTTGGTGATGAAGGCACGACCGCTTGGTTGCGCGCAGTTGCGGCAGAGTTCGGCGTTAGTGAAGAAACGTTCGAATCCGTCACTGCCGCCCCACGCGCCCGCGCCCGCAAAGCGATTGCGCAAGCGGCCGAAGGATTGCGCGGCAAGTCGGTATTTTTCTTCCCTGACAGCCAGCTTGAAATCCCCCTTGCCCGTTTCCTGACGCGCGAATGTGGAATGACAGCAGTCGAGGTCGGCAGCCCCTATATCCACGACGCCTTGCATGGCCCTGACTTGGATCTGCTGCCCGCTGGCCCGCAGATTTCCGAAGGGCAGGATGTTGACAAACAGCTTGAGCGCGCCCGCGCCGCCCGCCCTGATCTGACGGTCTGTGGTCTTGGCCTTGCCAACCCGCTTGAGGCCGAAGGGCTTTCAACAAAATGGGCTATCGAACTGGTCTTTACGCCGGTCCATTTCTACGAACAGGCGGGCGATCTTGCCGGACTCTTCTCGCGCCCGCTGCGCCGCAAAGCTGTCCTGCAAATGGAGGCTGCGGAATGAAGCTGACAGTCTGGACATACGAAGGCCCACCCCACGTTGGCGCAATGCGCGTGGCCACGGCGATGAAGGGTTTGCACTATGTGCTGCACGCCCCGCAGGGTGATACTTATGCTGATCTGCTGTTCACAATGATCGAACGGCGCAACCACCGTCCACCAGTCAGCTATACGACTTTTCAGGCGCGTGATCTGGGTGCCGATACGGCGACTTTGTTCAAAGCGTCTTGCCAGGATGCCGTGGACCGTTTTGACCCTCAGGCCATCATCGTCGGGGCGTCTTGCACTGCTGAATTGATCCAAGACGATCCGGCCGGACTGGCCGAGACCATGGGCCTGTCCATTCCGGTCATCCCGCTTGAATTGCCCAGCTATAGCCGCAAGGAAAATTTCGGCGCGGATGAAACATTCTATCAGATCGTCAAAAGCCTTGCCAAACCCCAAGAGCGCACCGCGCGTGTGACCTGCAATATCCTGGGCCCAACCGCGCTGGGCTTTCGTGCCCGTGATGATGTGGAAGAACTGACCGGCCTTTTGTCCGACATGGGCATCGACGTGAATGTCGTGGCCCCGCTGAACGCAACACCGTCTGATATTGCGCGCCTCCCGGCGGCGCATTTCAATGTGTTGTTGTCGCCTGAAACAGGCGAAGCTGCGGCGCGTTTCCTTGAGAAGAACCACGGTCAGCCATATACGAAGGTCGTGCCGATTGGTGTTGGCGCGACACGCGACTTCATCGCAGAAGTCGCTGAAATCACCGGCGTCACTGGCCGCCCTGATGAAAGTCGTCTGCGCATGCCGTGGTGGTCGCGCTCGGTGGACAGTACCTACCTGACCGGCAAGCGCGTCTTCATCTTTGGCGATGGCACCCATGTTGCCGCCCATGCCCGCATCGCCCGCGATGAGATGGGTTTCGAGGTTGTGGGGATCGGTTGCTATAACCGCGAAATGGCACGGCCCATTCGTGCGCTGGCCAAGGAATACGGTGTCGCGGCGCTGATCACAGATGATTACCTTGAGGTCGAGGCTGCGATTGAAAAACTCAGCCCTGAAATGATCCTTGGTACCCAGATGGAACGCCATATCGGTAAACGTCTGGGCATCCCCTGCGCCGTGATCTCTGCGCCCGTGCATGTGCAGGATTTCCCTGCGCGCTATTCCCCGCAGGTCGGGTTCGAGGGCGCGAATGTCATCTTCGATACGCTGATCCACCCGCTTGTCATGGGTCTGGAAGAGCATCTGCTGACAATGTTCCGCGATGATTTTGAATTCCATGATGACGCGGGCCCTAGCCATCACGGTGGCAAGGCGAAAGCCAAGACAGAAGACGCGCCGGTCGTGCCAGCCCAACCAACCGATGACAATGTCATCTGGCTGTCTGACGCTGAAAAAGAACTCAAGAAGATTCCGTTCTTCGTCCGCGGCAAAGCCCGCCGGAATACCGAGACATTCGCCTTGGAAAAGGGGCTGCACGAAATCAGCCTCGACACCCTTTACGAAGCAAAGGCCCATTATGCGCGATGAGGTGATCCATAAACCTTACCGCGTGGTGATTGTCACGCTGGATGCACATGCGGCTGGCCCCGCATTGCGCGTGTCCTCGCGCCTCGCCCCTGACTTTCCAGGGCTTGAAGTCCAGGTTTTAGCGGCGGCTGAGTGGTCTGAAAAGCCAGAGGCTTTGGCCCATGCACAAAAGGCCGTGGCCCAAGGCGATATCGTCATCGCGAACCTGTTGTTCCTAGAAGAGCACGTCAAAGCAATCCTGCCAGCAATGCAGGCCCGCCGTGATCACTGCGATGCAATGCTGGGCGTGATTGCCGATGCCGAAATCGTCAAACTGACCCGCATGGGTGACTTGGATATGTCCAAGCCCGCCAGCGGCGCGATGGCGCTGCTCAAAAAGCTGCGTGGCTCGTCCAAGTCGACCGCCGATAGCGGCGCCAAGCAGATGAAAACGCTGCGCCGCCTGCCCAAGATCCTGAAGCTGATCCCCGGCAAGGCGCAGGATATGCGCGCCTGGTTCCTGTCGATGCAGTATTGGTTGGGCGGGTCTGACGACAACGTTGAACAGATGATCCGCTTTCTGATCGGGCGTTATGCACACCGTGCTGACTGGCATGGGGCGCAGGCTGATCTGCCGATCGAATACCCCGATGTCGGCCTCTATCACCCTGATCTGCCGGGCCATCATATCGTCACGGATTTGAAAGACTTGCCCGCGCCGGACGCGCCCGTCGCGACCATCGGTCTGTTGATGCTGCGGTCTTATATCCTTGCATCTGATTGCGCCCATTACGATGCGGTGATCCGGTCGTTCGAGGCCAAGGGCATGCGTGTGATCCCGGCTTTTGCGGGTGGCCTTGATGGTCGGCCTGCGATCGAAGGTTATTTTCAGGGCCACGTCGATGCCATGGTTTCACTGACAGGATTTTCCTTGATCGGTGGTCCGGCCTACAACGACAGTGACGCCGCTGTTGCGCTGCTGGAAAAACTGGATGTGCCCTACATCGCCGCCCAACCGCTTGAGTTCCAGACTCTGGGGCAATGGGCGGCAAGTGGTCAGGGCCTCGGCCCGATTGAGACCACGATGCTGGTCGCGCTGCCGGAAATCGACGGTGCCACAAACCCGACAGTCTTTGCCGGTCGTCATGGTTCCGAAGGCTGCGACGGCTGTGCAACCACCTGCCATTCGCAGTCCGATTGCAAGGCAATGGCCCCCTGCCATGAACGCATTACAAGCTTGGCCGAAAAGACCCTGCGCCTTGCACAGCTGCGCCGCAAGCGCAATGCCAACAAGAAAGTCGGCGTCGTTCTCTTTGGTTTCCCGCCGAATGCGGGCGCTGTTGGAACAGCCGCTTATCTCAGCGTCTTTGAAAGCCTGCACAACACGCTGACCCGCATGAAGGCTGACGGTTACACCGTTGATGTCCCCGAAACCGTCGATGATCTGCGCGCAGCGATCCTGCAAGGCAATGCCGCGCAGTACGGCCAACAGGCCAATGTTGCAGCCCATGTGGATGCCGATACGATTGTCCGCACAACCCCGCCCTTGGCCGCGATCGAAGCAGTTTGGGGTCCGGCACCGGGTAAAATCCAATCCGATGGGCGCGGCGTCTATGTGCTTGGTCATCAGTTTGGAAACGTCTTCGTCGGCGTCCAGCCTACCTTTGGGTATGAGGGCGATCCGATGCGCCTGCTTTTTGAAAAGGGCTTTGCGCCGACCCATGCTTTCGCTACTTTCTATCTTTGGCTGCGCAATACATTCTGCGCTGATGTTGTGCTGCATTTCGGGATGCACGGCGCGTTAGAGTTCATGCCGGGCAAACAGGCTGGCCTTGGTGCGCGCGACTGGCCAGACCGTCTGATCGGCGAAATGCCGAATGTCTATCTTTATGCCGCCAACAACCCGTCCGAGGCGACACTGGCCAAGCGCCGGTCGAATGCGGTGACGATTACGCATCTGACACCGCCTTTGACGACTGCCGGTCTCTATAAAGGTCTGGCTGAGTTGAAAGACAGCCTGACCCGCTGGCGCGAGATGCCAAGGGATCATGACCAGTGTGCGGATCTGGAGCAACTGATCCGTGATCAGGCGAACGCCGTCGATATGAACGCCCGCGACATTGATAAGCTCTGGTTGAAATTGCTTGAGACCGAAGGGTCGCTGATCACTGAAGGTCTGCATGTCGTGGGCAAACCGCTGTCTGCCGCAGCCCGCGCAGATATGATCCGCCTGATGCCAGAGGGTGAGGCAGCAGAACGAGCAGCCGAGCTTTTGAAAGAAGACCATGAACTGCCCGCGTTGATGCGTGCGCTGTCCGCGCATTACATTGCGCCTGTCCCCGGCGGTGATCTGATCCGGTCGCCCCAGATTGTCCCGACTGGCCGCAACATTCATGCGTTTGATCCATTCCGCATGCCGACCGCTTTCGCGATGTCCGAAGGGGCCAAACAAGCCGACCTCTTGCTGGAAACGCACCCAAGCATGCCGCGCACTGTCGCGCTGGTGCTTTGGGGATCGGATAACATCAAATCTGACGGCGGCCCAATCGGGCAGGCGCTGTCCTTGATGGGCGCCAAGCCACGGTTTGACAGCTTTGGCCGTCTGGCCGGGGCTGATCTGATCCCGCTGGAAAAACTGGGGCGCCCCCGCATTGATGTGGTGATGACACTTTCTGGCATCTTCCGCGACTTGCTGCCTTTGCAGACCAAGATGCTAGCCGAAGCCGCGCTGAAATGCGCGCTGGCGGATGAGCCGTTGGCCCAGAACTTTGTCCGCGCACATGCATTGGCCTATGCCGAGGATATGCGCTGCGATCTTGAGACCGCCGCGCTGCGCGTCTTTAGCAACGCCGAAGGGGCTTATGGATCAAACGTCAATCAGTTGGTTGATAGCTCGGCCTTTGGCGATGAAGACGAATTAGCCGATGCCTATGAGGCGCGTAAATCGTTTGCCTATGGCGTGAACGGCAAGGCCTCGCAGAACCCGGCCCTGCTGCAAAAAGCATTGAGAGACGTGGACTTAGCCTATCAAAACCTTGAATCGGTTGAGCTGGGTGTCACCACGGTTGACCATTACTTCGATACACTTGGCGGAATCTCACGCGCTGTAAAACGCGCCAAAGGTGGCCAAAGCGCCCCGGTTTATATCGGTGATCAAACCCGTGGCGCGGCCAAGGTCCGTACCCTGCAAGATCAGGTTGCTTTGGAAACCCGTAGCCGCAGCCTGAACCCCAAGTTCTATGAGGCCCTGCTGAATCACGGCCACGAAGGTGTCCGCCAGATCGAGGCGCATGTGACGAACACGCTGGGATGGTCCGCGACCACCGGCGAGGTTGAGCCTTGGGTCTATCAGCGCCTGTCCGAGACTTTCGTGCTGGATCAAGCGATGCGCGAACGCCTTGCTGCGTTGAACCCGCAAGCGTCGATGCGGATGGCAAACCGCCTGCTTGAAGCGTCCGATCGTGAATATTGGGCCCCTGACGAAGATACGCTCGCTGCCCTGCAAGATGCGGCGGATGCGCTGGAAGACAGAATGGAAGGGGTCGCAGCAGAATGACCGCTTTCACAATGAATGTAATGGAAAGGACTCTGATATGAGCCCGAGAGATGACGTACCAAACCTACGCGGCCAGGATGGCGAAGGTTCCGTTCAGGTACACCAACCCGAAGACGCCAAGATTGAAGGCGCAAAGGTTTTTGCAGTTTACGGCAAAGGCGGGATTGGCAAGTCGACGACATCATCCAACCTTTCCGCGGCCTTTTCAATGCATGGTAAACGCG
>JALQUF010000190.1 GCA_023263855.1 Yoonia sp.
CGCTCTGCATGTGTTGCCAAGGTATCGGAAATAACCACGCGCGTCGCCTCCCAGACGTTCGGGGTCACTTCTGCATGGGGGATGATGTCAGCGGGGATTCCGATCAGCTTACCGTCGACAGCATCACGCAACATATACGTGTGTGACCCCCATTGGGCGGTTGTCGCCATGGCCCGCATACCCCCTACGACCTTTCCATCCTTCAAAACAAGCGAGTAATACGCCTTAGGGTTGTCGTACTGGTCCATCTCGACATCATCGTCATGCGGGATTTCCCAGCCAAGCTGATCCACGAAGAACTGCTTGCGCAGCGCCAAAAATTCAAAGAATGCCGACCCGTGGTTGTGCAGCTCGGTCAAGTTAAAAGTGATCTTCTCCATAGTATTCCCTCTGGTTGTAGAAATTACAGCGACGCCCCCCAGCGACCCCGATGTTGAAGTTACCATAACACCAACATCTTCAGGTCTACTGGGTCAAAGGGAATAAAAAAAGGCTTAGTTTTCTTTAGATAAGGCCGTATTGATTGGCCAAAGCGGCGGCCTGCGTGCCCGTTTTCGCGCCTAATTTCAGTTTTGCATTCTTCAGGCGCTGCTTGACAGCCCCTTCGCTGACACTCAACTCATACGCGATTTGCTTAAGACGCTTGCCATCCTTGACCATCTGCAACGCCTCCAGCTCTGCTTTGGTCAAATTCGTCGGCGGCGCGGTCTCATTGTGACGACGGGTCAGATAGGCTTGCAGCAGTTTGATTTCCAGATCCGTGTACTCACGATCGGCTCGCGTAAAAGATGCAAATGACCGCTGTGCATCCGCGTTACTGTCAAAAACCGAAACTGTCACACCGTAGCGCATGCCAAAGGTTTGCGCCTGCGCAATGATCCGTTTGGGGTCCTCGTCGGAAATCTCGGACCAGCGGATGGCACCAACGTGGCTATAGGCCCACTTTACGACCGGATCAAAAAGCATAAAGCGTTGCTTGGTGTAATGGGAAATCCACTCTGGTGGGAATGCATTCACTTCTTCCATCGGAAAGGCAAAACCAATGCGCAACGCCACATAATAGCCCGACGGAGCGAGCTGCCCGATCTCCTCTGGACCTAAAAGTGTCGACATTCTTCTACCTCAACGAGCCATTGCAAATACAAAGCTCTTGTTGCAGCGGCCATGTTCACATTAAGGTGATGGCATATACCGCCACTGTGACTTTATGAGGTTATTGTTCATCTTGGCAACCGGAAAGCGAGTTGAAACACCATGAACTCTAGACAATTTGAGATCACTAAAGCGCTGGGTGATCTGAATGATCTCGCACCAACAGGATATGCGTTGGGCATTCATATTGAATACACCACGCCCAAGTTCATGTTCCAGACCTACCCAAAGCCGTGGCTGGATTACTATTCAAGCAACGGATTGGTGATGTCTGATCCAATGGTCGCTTGGGCCTTTGAAAACATTGGTGCCCAACGGTGGTCAGATCTCGATGATTCTGCAGGTGTGATGCAAAAAGCCGCCGAATTCGGCATGAAATATGGATTGGTTGTTTCAGTCGCGTCCGAGGACAGCCGGACGATTTGCGGATTTGCCAATGCAGAACGCGAATTTACGGATGCCGAAATCGCAAAGATTGAAAAAACCGTGATCTGGATTCACGACAACACCTGCGATACCGCAGAGCTGGACGACGAAACCGTCGCACAGCTGAAAACAATGTCCATTATCGTGACCCACCCGGGTTCGTAAGCGTGGCGGATTAACCAAACACTTACAGTCAGCAGACTATACCGGCGGCATGGAACACCATGCATCCGCCTTTGCCAACGCCCCCATGACGCGCCGTCGCAAGGCGGCCATGATCATTCAGATGTTGCTGGACGATGGCAATACGCTGGCGCTTGTTATCGGGCCCGTATTGGCAACCTGGGGGGGGCTCGCGGGTGTATTTGACGTGACTGCCGCTATGGGCGCCTTGGGCCTGCTGGTTGTGGTGTTCTGGCTGCCCGCGACGCCTGAACTGACCGAAGCGGGACGGTAGCATCTGGCCGATCGCGAGCGGTTGGGGGAGGCGCTATGGGGCCGCGGCTTGGGCATCCTCTATGGCAGCATATTTTGTTTGCATCTGTTGCTGATGGCCGCCTTTACCGCGATTCCGGCAATCATGACGGAACAGGTGGGTTTGCCCGCAGCGCAACATGCATGGATGTATCTCGTTACGTTGGCTGTGGCGTTGCCCGGCGTGGCGTTGCTGATTCGGCGCCGCGGTGAACTGCAGGATCCCCGGCCAGTGATGGCCCTGACGATCGCGCTAGCGGTGGGCGGCCTGTTCATGGCGTTGGAAGCGGGGTCGCTGACACTGCTGGGTTTCGGATTGGCGTTATTTTTTGTCGGCTTTACTGCGTTGGAGACCCTGTTGCC
>JALQUF010000191.1 GCA_023263855.1 Yoonia sp.
GGCGACGACGGTGCGGGCATAGACTCGGGCGGCCTTCTTGGCGAAATGTTCACCATGAAAAGCGGCCCATGTCTGTTTTTCGATCAATGGCTGCCCGTCATCGTAGTCCGCGACACCCCAGCCATGCCCATGGGAATAGCCCGCCATGTCTCCTTCGCTTTGGGCCATCAACGCATTCTGGGATTTGACCAGACTGCATTCAACACGGGTCGGTTCATTCGCATGCATGGTATATAGGCGGCACATGGCTGTCCTCCGGTTTTGCTCAAAACCGAGGATAGCGGCATGGTCAGGCATCGACTGACATATATCAACTTTGAGACACTAAGAGCGTGGCAAATTTCCTTGCAAGAATTCTATGCGAGGCCGGTCCTGCCATGTCCGACACTGCCACCCTGACGCAGCACCTTTTGGCGGACGAACCCGCCTTTGCATCGTCGGGCGAATTCGGCAGGCATGTAGCCCAGGGCAGGGGCACTGGTCCACAGGTATTGATCGGAGATCTTTCCCAAATCGGCCTGCTTCAGGGCCGTGGTGATCCGCCGCTTGATCACCGTCTTGCGCATTTGGCCAGTGCGGGTGATTTCTTGCTGGTGCGTGCAACTGATCCCGCATTTGAAGCTTACCTGCGAGAGTATCGAGGGATCAATGGGCTGACAGTTCTGGCTGCCGATCCTACTGATGACCGCGCCGTTGCGACACAGGCGATGACCATCCCCTATTTGCGTGATCCGCTTGTTAAGGCAGCGCGCACGCATGCGGGCTTGACGCTCACGTCTTACCTGACAACCGGAACGATCTGGCACTTGGCGCAAGTGATCGGTGCGGCGGCAGGATGCACTGTGTATGTCAACGGCCCGGCCCCGCAGATTAGCGCGCGCGCCAACGACAAGCTATGGTTTGCACGCATCGCCCGAGACGTGATTGACGACAAAGCCGTCCCGCCTACGATGTCCGCCTATGGTCCAGAGGCTGCGGCGGCCCTCGCGCTGCACCTTGGCCGCACCGGTGCGCAGGTGGTCGTCAAAGTACCGGACAGTGCGGGGTCTGCGGGCAACATCAGGCTCGATGCCTCACTTTTGGCCCACCAGACTGTCCAGAGCTTGCAAGGCCTGTTGCTGGCCCGCCTCCATGGCAGGGGCTGGAACGACCGCTATCCAATCCTTGTTGGTGTCTGGGATCACGACGTGATCAGCAGCCCGTCGGTACAGCTTTGGATACCGCAAACCAAAAGCGGGCCACCTGTGGCGCAAGGTGTATTTGAACAAACCGTTTTGGGTGCCGAGGCCGTTTTTGTTGGTGCTATAAGATGCGGCCTGCCCCAATCGTTGCAGGTCAGGCTGATTGACCAAGCTATCCGGATCGGTGGCGTTCTGCAGGCCTTGGGGTACTATGGCAAATGTAGTCTTGATGCGGTCATCTGTGGGCGCGGGACGATCCATTGGATCGAGTGCAACGCACGATGGGGCGGTGTCTCACTTCCGTTGCAGATTCTGCATGATATCGCCCCCGACCATACCTTTGACGGTGTTGTGGTGATCCAGCAGATGATCAAGAGCCATCGCATCAGTACGTCAGACGCGGTGCGTGCGCTGGAGCCGCTACTTCACCGCCGCCGTTCTGGCGAAGTGCCTTTGCAAGGCGTAGTGATGTTATCACCACCCGCCAGCAAGCAAGGAATAGCGGCCAATTTGCTGGTCTTTGCACCTAGCCAACTAGCCGCTGAGCAAATCAGCCAAGACGCGCTGGACAGGCTTTCGCGCTAACAGCCTCAGGAACGAGACCCGCGCAATCGCGCTCTGCTGCAGTTGCTCCTACCTGAAAGTGGAACCGATTGGACTGACTGGGCTACTCCTGAATAGACTCCAGATAGGTCACCAAGCTCAGGATGCGGCCCCGAACAACTAACTCGCTTCCGTAGGAGCCAAAATCGTCCGCGGCCGCGGCTGAGAATCTTTCTCCTCAGACCGGCATCGGTGCTGCGTGCCCTTCGACTTGCG
>JALQUF010000192.1 GCA_023263855.1 Yoonia sp.
CGGTCTGCAATTCGGTCACGGGCTTGGCCTTGCGCTGCATGAACGGCCCATCATCAGCCGCGCCGTGTCGATGGATCACCCGATGGAGATCAAAACAGGCATGGTCTTTGCGCTGGAAACCTACTGCCCTGCGACCGACGGCTATTCAGCTGCACGGATCGAGGAAGAAGTCGTCGTGACCGAGACAGGGTGCGAAGTCATCAGCCTCTTCCCTGCCGAAGAGCTGCCCATCGCCAACCGCTACTAGAACACCGACAGGCCGCTGCATTTCCGTGGCGGCCTGCACACACGCCTTATCAAACGACGATCCGGCAAGGGGGGAGCCCGCCATGGCCAAAGCCAAAACAAATTCCGAGGACTATCTGCGCATGTACCGCCAGATGGTCCGTATCCGCAGCTTTGAAGACAATGCAAACCAGCTGTATCTCTCGGCTAAAATGCCGGGCCTGACCCATATGTATTCAGGCGAAGAGGCCGTCGCCGTCGGCATCTGCGAAGCGTTGAAAACCACCGATAAGATCACGTCTACCCACCGCGGCCACGGCCACTGTGTGGCCAAGGGGGCCGATTTCAAGGAAATGTTCTGCGAACTTCTGGGCAAGGAAGAGGGCTATTGCCGTGGCAAAGGCGGCTCGATGCATATCGCGGACCAGTCCAACGGCAACCTTGGCGCCAACGCCATTGTCGGCGGGTCTATGGGGATCGCTACGGGGTCTGCCTTTACCGCCAAAATGCTGGGCAAGGATGATGTCACCGTCTGTTTCTTTGGCGACGGCGCCACCGCACAGGGCCTGATGTATGAGGTCATGAATATGGCCGCGCTGTGGAACTTGCCCGTCATCTATGCCTGTGAAAACAACGGCTATTCCGAATACACCAAAACCGAGGAAATCGCCGCCGGATCAATCACCGCCCGCGCCGAGGCCTTCGGGATCGAAGCGCATCAGGTGGATGGGCAGGATGTTCTGGCCGTCAACAAGCTGGCCAACGATCTGGTCGCGCGTGCCCGCAAGGGCGAAGGCCCGTTCTTTATCGAACTGATGACCTACCGCTACCACGGCCACCATGTGGGCGACATCAACCGCGAGTATTACCGGTCCAAGGACGAAGAGAAGGATTGGAAAGACAACCGCGACCCGATCATCCGCTTCCGCGCGCATCTGGTCAGCGAAGGCCTTGCCACCGAGGAAGAGATCGACGCGCTCAACGCCGAGATCACCAAAGACGCCGAAGAGGCCGTCAAATACGCGCTTGATGCGAAATATCCCGATGTCTCCGAAGTCGACATGCACGTCTTTTCCGACATCAAACACGCGCTGGCATAAGGAGAATTTGCGATGCGAGAGATCACCCTATCCCAAGCCGTGAACGAGGCACTGGCCGAGGAAATGCGCCGCGACGAGACCGTGTTTATCATCGGTGAAGACGTGGCCGAAGCAGGCACGCCGTTCAAAGTCCTTTCCGGTCTGGTTGAGGAATTCGGCACAGGCCGCGTTGTCGACACCCCGATTGCCGAACCCGGTTTCATGGGGCTTGCGGTCGGCGCGGCCATGACCGGCACGCGCCCTGTCGTCGATCTTATGTTTGGCGATTTCATCTTTCTGATCATGGACCAGCTCTGCAATCAGGCGGCCAAGACGCACTATATGTCCGGCGGAAAACTCAGTGTGCCGCTGGTGTTGCGCACGAATATGGGTGCCACACGCCGGTCTGCGGCCCAGCACAGCCAGTCGCTGCATGCGCTTGTTGCCCATATTCCGGGGCTCAAGGTCGCAATGCCGTCTTCGGCCTATGAGGCCAAGGGCCTGATGAAAACCGCGATCCGCGACAACAATCCGGTCGTCATTTTCGAAGACAAGCTGATGTATCAGGACAAGGCCCCTGTACCCGAAGAAGAATACCTGATCCCCTTTGGCGAGGCGAATATCAAGCGCG
>JALQUF010000193.1 GCA_023263855.1 Yoonia sp.
CGCCTGCCCTTGCATGAACATGATGTCGTCTGCCACGCATCCTTGCCAATATGCGCGAGTATCACGCGTCCGTTGGTCCTGTCTTGGCGGGAATGAAGAGCGTCACTTCGCAGCACACGCCCGCGGCATCCGCGTGCGGACGAGATGTTGTGCTGTCCCCGCGCGCAATGCGCCAACGCACGTCTGCATGACCTCTGACACAGGACGCGCTGGTCGCACCTTGCAGGCCGGGTTCGTTTCAGGTGCCGTGGTTCATGCGCCCCTCAAACGAACCCGCCCCGCTTTGCCATAAACATGATTGCATCCAGGAACCCTTTCACAGAACCGCAGTCAAATCGCTGGCCATTCAGTGTGACCGCCTCGACCGTTCCGTTGCGGGCTTGTGTATTGATAGCGTCAGCAAGCTGGATCTCGCCGCCCTGTCCGGCGGCCTGGTTGCGCAGCACATCGAAGATATCAGGGGTCAACACATAGCGTCCAATAGAGGCAAGATTTGATGGCGCGTGTGCGGGCTCAGGCTTTTCGACCAGACCCGCCACACTGCCAGGGTCCAGGCCAGGTTGGACAACGCCGTATTTCGCGATATCGGGTCCATCAACTTGCATGACAGACAGCTGCGTGCGCCCTGGGCTGTGATAGGCTGCGACGAGATCTGCTGTGACGCCTGCGTGGGTGCAGGACAAAAAGTCGTCCGCAAGCAAAACGGCAAAGGGATCATCTCCCACCGCCCGCGCGGCACATAGAACAGCATGTCCGAGGCCCAATTGCTCGGCCTGGCGCACAAAGATGCACTCGACCCCCTGTGGCAGAATACTGTGCACCATATCGGCTTGTTCATGCTTTCCCTTGGCGCGCAGCGCGGCTTCAAGTTCTTGATTGCCGTCAAAATGATCTTCAATTGCACGCTTGTTACGCCCTGTGACAAAAATCAATGTATCAATGCCCGCGGCGATCGCCTCTTCAACGGCGTATTGGATCAGGGGTTTGTCAACGATGGGGAGCAGTTCTTTTGGCATGGCCTTGGTGGCGGGCAGGAAGCGGGTGCCAAAACCGGCGACGGGGAAAACGGCTTTGCGAACAGGTTTCATAGCGGAGGGGTCCTTGTTGGTCTTTGTGACGAGAGGAGGTGTATGGTCAAAGGCTGTGCCGCCCTGATTGCGCGCGCGGCGCGGTGGGTTTTGCCCCGCGAAGGGGGTCATGGGGGAGTATCGCCGCAAAGGGTCCCGGCACAAGCTTGCCTGACAGCTCCGCCACCTGCGCAGGATGGTGTGTTGCCATAAGGGCTGCGTCTTGGGTGTTTTGCAGGGCGCAGCCGGGAGCTTGCCTGGTCCACGCGGCGGGGCCGCAGGCCGCCTTAGCCCGGGTCCGGTGGGTCATCGCAGCGCCTTGTCCAATTTGCGCGCAGCCGAACTGTCGCGCTGTGCCGCACCACTACATTTTTGGCCGCCATCCGTAAAATCATGACAACAGAGGTCACGCGGCAAGGTGCCGTGCTGCCGTCCGGGCGCGGCCACGTGGCAGGCCCATTATCCAAAGATGCATCATCCGAGCCTCATCTATTCAACCGTTACCGATTTGGCCAAGTTGCGCGGCTGGTCTATGTCCGTGCCGCGCTCCAAGGCGGTGTGATAGGCCAGCATTTGCGCCGGAATAGCATAGACGAAGGGCGCGATCACATCAGGCACTTTGGGGACGGTCAGGGTGAACGGCACGTCGCCGGCCAGGGCCACACCTTCAGGGTCACTCACGAGGATAACGTCCGCGTTGCGGGCTTTCACCTCCTGCATGTTCGACAGCGTTTTGTCGAACACAGCGTCCTTTGGGGCAAAAAGCACCACCGGAAAGGCGGTATCGATCAGGGCAATCGGGCCATGTTTGAGCTC
>JALQUF010000194.1 GCA_023263855.1 Yoonia sp.
CGCATAGTCCACACCTACGGGCATATCCGCCATACCGGCATCGCGGATCAATCCGGCGATTTGTTTGGCGTATTTCTGCATCAACCCGAATTCCGGCGGGATGGTGCCGCGCATGCCAACAACACCGGCAAGGCAGTGGTCGGGCTCCAGCCAGTCGGAATGCCGCTTGTGGTGTTCGGCGGCTGATCCGAAATCCCAGACATAGGGGCTGTCATCACCTGTCAGCAGGCAGAAACGGCACATCTTGTCGCGTTCCCATTCGCCGATCTTGGTGGCCGACACGTAGCGGATATTGTTCACATCGAACAAAAGCAGCGTTCCCGCCTGCGAGTTTTTGAGGGACTGGCGCGTTCGCGCAAGACGGTAGCGGCGCAGGCGGTCGTGGTCGATGCGGCGTTCGAAATCCACCGACATGTGGCCATGGGCTGGCAGCTTTTCGCGCCATTCCCAATTGGGTTCAAGATCCATCGGGGTGAGCAGGTTCGGCATAAGGGCATTGCCCGGACGTTCTGACATTGAGGTCTCCTTCGGGGCGCGTGGCCCCGTCTGAATTTGAGAATTTGAAGAATGTGGCCCGTTACTGGATGCACCAGCCGCCATCGATGTGGATCATCTGGCCGGTCATGTAATCGCTGTCGTCACTGGCAAGGAACGACGCTGTCCCGACGATATCCTTGGGGTAGGACACGCGCTTGATCTGCAACGCATCGCGCACGATGTCGTCATAGGCCTGACCTTCGCGTTCCTTGAAGCCGATATCGACCAGATCTTTGTCGAGCTGCTCCCAAAGCGGGGTCACTACAACGCCGGGGGCGTATCCGTTGACGGTGATGTTATGCTCGGCCAGACCAATCGCACCGCAGTGCGTCAGCGCCAGACAGCCGTATTTTGAAGTGCAGTAGACGGTCACATCGACCAGCGGTTTGCGCGATGCAATCGAGCCTACGTTGATCAGCTTGTAGGGATGCCCTTCCATTGGCCCCTGCGCGATCATCTGGCGGGCCGTTTCCTGCATACCCAGCCACATCGCCTTGGTGTTGACGTTCATAATCATATCCCAGTTGTCTTCATCAATATCCATGAAGAACCGGGGTTTGTTCAGGCCCGCATTGAACAGACCCACGTTAATAGACCCAAAGGCTTCGACGGTGGCCGCGACGGCGGCGGCGTTGTCTTCGCGCTTGGTCACATCCATTTTGACAGCGATTGCCTTGCCGTTGCCTGCCGCATTGATGGCATCCGCAACCTTTTGCGCCTCATCGCCGTCAAGATCGCCAATGCAGACATTGGCGCCTTGCGCGGCAAAGCTTTCCGCGTTGGCCTGGCCCATGCCGCGTGCGGCACCGGTGATGAGAATGTTCTTACCTTTGAGGCGGTTGGGGTCCATGGTTGTCTCCTCCTGTTGTCACGTAAACCCGTGTTTTTCGATGATGGCGTCGGCTCTCGCTTGTGCGCGACGCAGTGCTTGTGGCGGCGAAATCAGCCCCCGCAGCATGTCGTGGAATTCCTCGCCGCAGATCTGGATGATCTCGCTGATTTCTGGCACTGGCGGGCGTGGCCAGAATTGCAGCTCGTCGCGCCAGGACATCGCGTCCACCGCTTCGAAGATCGGGGACATCCTGCGCACGTCGGGATCTGCACCGACCGAATAGCGCGGATTGGTGCGGCTGCCGTTTTGCACGTACAGTTTCTGGGCCTCGGGCGATGTGAAGACGCGCAAGGCATCGACGGCACCGGGGACACGCTCGGGCGCCAGGTTTGCGGGTATCCCCATGATATAGCCGCCCACGGGGGCAATCTGGCTGGCACCCGGACCCGCAGGATGCGGCAGATAGCCTGTGTTACCTTTG
>JALQUF010000195.1 GCA_023263855.1 Yoonia sp.
CCAGGCTGGGCGCGTCGTACATGGGGGATTGTCCCTCGTTTACCAGCGGCGCTCGAAGCGGCGGCGCAGGATGATGGCAATGATATTCATGGTCATCAGGAAGACCAGAAGGATGATGATGCCGCCCCAGGCGCGTTCATAATAGGCCGGATCGGCGCGCTTGGCCCATTCGAAGATCTGGGCAGGCATGGCCGAGTTGGGGTCCAGGAAGCCCGAGGCGATGCCGTCGGGATAGTTGGTGGCAATGTAGCCCACCATCCCGATCAGCAGCAAGGGCGCGGTTTCGCCAAGCGCCTGCGCCAGACCGATGATCGTGCCCGTGAGGATGCCGGGCATGGCCATCGGCAGAACATGGTGGAACACCGCCTGCATCTTGGACGCCCCCACCCCCAGGGCCGCGTCCCGGATCGAGGGCGGCACGGATTTCAAAGAGGCCCGTGTCGAGATCACGATGGTCGGCAGGGTCATCAGCGTGAGCGTCAGACCACCGACCAGCGGGGCGGATTGCGGCAGATGGGCGAACTGGATGAACACCGCAAGGCCCAGGATACCGAACACGATGGAGGGCACCGCGGCAAGATTGGAGATGTTCACCTCGATCAGGTCGGTAAAGCGGTTTTGCGGGGCGAATTCCTCGAGATAGATCGACGCGGCGACACCGATCGGCAGCGACAGGGTCAGAACAACCAGCATCATGAAGAACGACCCGAGGATCGACACGCCCAGACCGGCCTGTTCGGGGCGGCTTTCGGAGGCGTCGGCGCCGGTGATGAACGAGAGGTTGAATTCCTTGGCGATGACGCCCGTAGCCACCAGACCATCGACGATATCGAGATGTTCCACGTCGATATTCTTGTCGCGCACCACGTCTTCGCGGAACACACGGTCTTTGAGATAGCCATCGACGCGGGACGAGGCGAGGACGCGGAAGTCGACCGTCTGGCCGATCAGGTCGGGATTGGCGATCACCGTGTCGCGCACTTGTGATGCGGCGGAGGGCGAGAGCATCTGCTTCATGTCGCCGGGTTTGCCGAGCGGGGTTTCGATGCCGGCGGTCTGCACGGCGTCGAACAGCGCCTGATTGACCAGCGGTGCATAGCCGAAGGTCGAGACTTTCTTGATCGCCTCGATGTCCCGCTCGCCGGATTTGTCGAGCTTGGCGGGATCCAGATAGACCGGCACCTTGATGAAGGTCTGCTGAAAGGCGCCGACCCCGTTGAAAAGGATCGACCCGAGCAGGATCACCAGGAACAGAAGGCCGGTGCCCACAGCGGCGATGCCATAGGCGCGAAAGCGGGTCTCGGCGCGGTTGCGCTGGCGGGTGCGCGCGTCAACGGTGTTGAGCGAGCGATGCGGCTTGGTGGCGCCGCCGTTTTCGGGAAGGCTCGCGTCGGTCATTCGTATTGCTCCCGGTATTTGCGGACGATGTAGAGGGCGAAGACGTTCAGGCCGAGGGTCAGCACAAAGAGCGTCATGCCAAGGGCGAAGGCCACGAGCGCTTCGGCGCTGGCGAAATCGGCGTCGCCGGTCAACTGGCTGACGATCTTGGCGGTGACGGTGGTCATGGCGTCGAACGGGTTCATCGACAGCCGGGCCGCGGCCCCTGCCCCGAGCACGACGATCATCGTCTCGCCGATGGCGCGGCTGGCGGCCAGAAGGATCGCGCCGACGATACCGGGAAGTGCCGCGGGCAGGATCACCTGACGGACGGTTTCGGATTTCGTGGCGCCCAGACCATATGAGCCGTCGCGCATCGCCTGTGGGACGGCGTTGATGATGTCATCGCTGAGCGAGCTGACGAAGGGAATGAGCATGATGCCCATCACCAGACCCGCCGTCATG
>JALQUF010000196.1 GCA_023263855.1 Yoonia sp.
GAGAAGCTAAAAAGGCAAAAGAGGGTACAAAACCTCAAACTAAGTAATTGTTTAATTCAGCGGTGCAAGCCACCGCTGAAAACAAAATTCAAAAATCACTAGCTTTTAAAAATACAACATGTATTAAGGGGCGCATTATGGATTTAAAGTTAAGAAACATTGCAATTATTGCTCACGTCGATCATGGCAAAACTACTTTGCTAGATAACATTATGAAGCAAAGTGGAATGTTTAGGGACAATGAAGCTGTTGCAGAGAGGTTAATGGACTCTGGAGATTTAGAAAAAGAAAGAGGGATTACTATTCTTGCAAAACCAACTTCTGTTACTTGGAAAAATGTTCGTTTAAATATTATAGACACACCGGGCCACGCTGATTTTGGTGGTGAGGTAGAACGTGTTTTGGGAATGACGGACGGAGTTATTTTGTTAGTCGATGCAGCTGAAGGACCAATGCCGCAAACTAAATTTGTTTTAGGAAAAGCATTAAAACAAGGGTTACGACCAATTGTAGTGATTAATAAAATTGATAGACCTGATGGAAGACCGAAAGAAGTTATTGATGAAGTATTTGATTTATTTGTTTCTTTAGATGCTACCGATGCACAGTTAGATTTTCCTATTTTGTATGCATCGGGAAGAGCGGGATGGTGTACAAAAGAATTAGAAGACCCAAGAGAAAATTTACATCCTTTATTAGATTTAATTTTAGCACACGTTCCAGAACCTAAAGTAGAACAGAATAGACCTTTTGCAATGTTAGTTACTTTGCTTAGTTCCGATTCTTATTTGGGCAGATGTTTAGTTGGCCGAGTGATTCATGGATCGGCAAAAATGAATGACACGGTGAAAGCAATTAATTTACAAGGTGAGGAAGTTGATACGGGAAGATTAACAAAACTGTTTACTTTTGCTGGAACAGATAGAATTCCTGCTAACGTAGTTTCTGCTGGCGATATTGTTTGTATTGCAGGTTTAGCAGATGCATCGGTGGCGGATACGATTTGTGATATCAGTGTTACCGAACCTTTAAAATCAACCCCAATTGATCCACCTACTATGTCGGTCACTATTACTGTGAACGACTCTCCTTTTGCTGGAAAAGATGGAAAAAAAGTTACCTCAACAGTGATCCGAGAAAGATTAATGAAAGAAGCAGAAAGCAATGTTGCGATTACGTTTAAAGAAAATGACGGAAGAGATGCTTTTGAAATAGGCGGAAGAGGAGAATTACAAATAGGTGTGTTAATTGAAACGATGAGACGAGAAGGATTTGAACTTACCGTATCAAGACCAAAAGTTTTATTTCAAACAGAAGGTGGTCAAAAATTAGAACCTATGGAAGAGGTTACCATTGATGTCGATGAAGAATACGCAAGTAACGTAATTGACAATATGAATCAGCGAAAAGCGGAAATGACTGACATGAAAGATACAGGTGCTGGAAAAAAACGAATTATTTTTAAAGCGCCATCGAGAGGATTGATTGGTTATCAAAGTAGATTTTTAACAGACACCAAAGGAACGGGTGTATTAAATAGAATTTTTCATTCGTACGGTCCTTTCAAAGGAGAAATTGTTGGAAGAAGAAACGGAGCTTTAATTTCTATAGATACTGGAAAAGCGGTAGCCTTTGCTATTTTTAATCTTCAAGATCGTGGTCGAATGTTTATTGAACATAATACAGAAGTTTACACAGGTATGATTGTAGGTGAACATTCTCGAGATAATGATTTAGAAATTAATGTCATGAAAGGTAAGAAATTAACTAATATGAGAGCTTCTG
>JALQUF010000197.1 GCA_023263855.1 Yoonia sp.
GTACGCGGACTTGCAGGGAAACGGAGTGCGGTGATGTTAGCCAATCACGGTCCCGTCGTCGCGGGCAAAGATGTCGAAGCTGCCTGCAATGCGATTGAAGAACTGGAAGACACCGCGCGGCTGGCGATGATGATGCGAGGGGTTCAAGCTTCAATGCTGACGCCCGCGCAAATTAAAGATTTGGTTACGCATTTTGATGTGGAGTGGGATGAATGACAGGTCTCTCGGCGAACCCTGGCTTCTTGGTTGCTTACCTGTCTCTGCCAGAGGCAAGCCTACGCAGCTGGCACCGTATTGCACAGCCCCGGGATTTTTGCCCAATTCTATTGGTGACGAACATATGCGCGGGCATGCTGGAGACCTCTATTGCGAAAAGCGAACAGAATAAATCTGAACACAATGTTGCAGAGGCCATTAATATTTGGAACTGCTTGCGAGGCGAAGTATACGGCTGATGTTCACCGCTATAACAATCCGGTTAACCCGGATGATCAGGGACTTTGGTTTACGGTTCTGGAGAGTGGCTGTTCTGCAATAACTGATTACCCAGACGCTGTTCTCTAACAGCTTTCAAGATGTGATCTGCGAGTTTTGGGATGGCAGCTTTGCCCCACATATGCTCCCCCTGAGCAGAACATTTCCGTTGGTGCTGCAAAGCATTTGGTATCAGAATGACAGGGAAAGCGATTTCAGGAGAGAACCACTATGCTTCAGACGCTTGGACTTCTCTTGGCCTGCCAGTTGCTCGGAGAAATAACTGTCCGCGGCCTTGGCGTCCCAATTCCGGGTCCGGTGTTGGGGCTCGCATTGTTAGTGCTGCTACTCCGCCTCAGGCCCACACTGACCGCACAGCTCAGACCGACAACGACGGTCATACTGGCGAACTTGTCTTTCCTGTTTGTGCCTGCGGGTGTTGGTGTGATTGGCAATTTAGAGGTTTTTTCGGATAATGGACTTGCCTTGCTTTTTATCCTGACTGTCTCGACAATGCTGTCGATGCTGGCTGCAGTTGGAACATTCGTCGGCGTTCGGTTTCTCATCGAAAGCCGGACAACATGACGGATGTCGCGGAGCTGTGGAGCTATCTGTCTACGACGCCCCTTATATGGCTCACGATGACGATTCTCGCCTATTTGGTGGCGGATGGGGTGGCGCGGCGATTGGGTCAGCCACCTTGGGCCAATCCGGTGCTTCTGTCAGTCCTTCTCATTGCACCAATTCTGTGGCTGACAGGAACCGACTACACGACCTACTTCGAGGGCGCACAATTCATCCATTTTCTGCTTGGTCCCGCGACAGTGGCATTGGCACTACCGCTTTGGGATAACCGGGATACAATTCGAACCTCGGTTCTACCGATTGTATTGGCTTTACTGACGGGCTCGGTTGTTGCGGCGGGCTCGGCCATTTTACTGGCGCGTGCCTTTGGTCTCCCGATGGAGGTACTGCTTTCTCTGGCACCAAAGTCCACGACCGCGCCCGTCGCTCTCGGCATCTCAGAAGCTATCGGAGGGCTGCCAGCGCTGACAGCAGTCTTGGTTATCCTGACGGGGATTATCGGTGCCGTGACGGTCACGCCTCTCATGAACCTGATCGGGGTCTCTGATTGGCGCGCACGCGGTTTTGCAGTCGGTGTCGCCGCTCATGGAATTGGAACGGCCCGTGCATTTCAGGTAAATCCTGTGGCAGGGGCCTATGCTGGCATAGCGATGGCATTGAATGCGCTCCTGACAAGCTTGATCGTACCAGTATTGGTGAACTGGTTAGTTTGAACGCGTT
>JALQUF010000198.1 GCA_023263855.1 Yoonia sp.
TCTTGCCTTTACGCGCAGCAGGCCGCAGGGGGCGATGGAGGATATCCTTCTGCGCCGGGCGAACCGATGACTGCGCCGCTTTTGGTGATCGCCGCTGGGGGGACCGGCGGGCATATGTTTCCCGCGCAGGCCTTGGCCGAAGCGATGCTGGCAAAGGGCTGGCGGGTCAAGCTGTCGACCGATGCGCGCGGCGCGCGCTATACAGGCGGCTTTCCCGATGCGGTCGAAGTGAATGTCGTTGGCAGTGCCACCTTTGCCCGCGGTGGCATCGCCCAAAAGCTTATGGTGCCGTTTCGGATATTGGCCGGGATCGGCGCGGCAAAGTGGCGGATGTTCCGCGATCGTCCAACGGTTGTTGTGGGCTTTGGCGGCTATCCCGCGATCCCGGCAATGGCGGCTGCTTGGGTTTTGCGCATCCCACGGATGATCCACGAACAAAATGGTGTCTTGGGGCGGGTCAATCAGCTTTTCGCCAAGCGCGTCGATCAGATTGCCTGCGGGACATGGCCGACAGAGCTTCCTGGCAAAGTCACAGGCGTCCATACCGGCAATCCAGTCCGTGCCGCGATCCTTGAACAAGCCGGGTCCCCTTATATTCCCCCGGGCGACTACCCGATGTCGATCCTCGTGATGGGGGGCTCACAAGGCGCGCGTGTGATGTCCGACGTGGTGCCGCCCGCAATTTCGGCACTGCCGCAAGAGCTGCGCCGCAATATTCGGGTCAGCCATCAGGCGCGGCCCGAAGATCTTGAGCGGGTGAAAGCCTATTACGATAGCGAATTGATCAAAGCAGAAGTGCAAACCTTCTTTGATGACGTTCCCCGCCGCATGACGGATGCGCAGTTAGTGATTTCGCGGTCCGGTGCCTCGACCGTTGCAGATGTCAGTGTCATTGGTCGCCCTGCGATCTGGGTGCCCTATGCCGGTGCGATCCGTGATGAGCAGACGGCAAACGCCCGCCAATTGGTTGAAGCCGGTGCCGCGATCCTGATGACGGAAGCAGATTTTGATGTGGCTCCCTTAACAGCGAAACTGACCGAACTGCTGTCGGATGAGCAGGGGATGCTGCAAATGGCGCAGGCTGCCTTGGCCTGTGGTGTGCCGGACGCAACGGAGCGGCTTGTGCAATTGGTCGAAACTCTGGCAGAGGCGGGCAAGAAATGATGGATGGGAACCCTGTGATGAATGCAGCAACGAAATTGCCCCTTGATGTAGGCCCGATCCATTTCGTGGGTATCGGCGGGATTGGCATGTCCGGCATTGCCGAAGTGCTGCTGAACCACGGCTATACCGTGCAGGGGTCGGACCTGAAGGCGTCTAAAATTACCGACCGGTTGAAATCGCTGGGCGCGATCATTTTTGAAGGGCAGCGGGCTGACAATCTTGAAGGTGCCGAGGTGATCGTTATTTCTTCGGCTATCAAGCCGGGTAATCCAGAGCTTGACGAAGCGCGCGCCAAAGGCTTGCCCGTCGTGCGCCGTGCCGAGATGCTGGCGGAATTGATGCGCCTGAAATCCAACGTTGCTGTCGCGGGCACCCATGGCAAGACGACGACAACCACGATGGTTGCCGCGCTGCTGGATGAGGGCGGGATTGATCCGACGGTCATCAACGGCGGCATCATCCATGCTTACGGCTCGAACGCCCGCATGGGGCAGGGCGAATGGATGGTGGTTGAGGCCGACGAAAGCGACGGCTCGTTCAATCGTCT
>JALQUF010000199.1 GCA_023263855.1 Yoonia sp.
TCTGGGGCGCGCCTGCGAACTGGTCCAGGAACGCGTCACGCCTGTCATGGTTGCCGAGCATGGGGATGATCGGCACGCGGACTTTATCCAAAACGCGCGCTAGGGCGGCATATTCACCGGGCGCGCCATGGTGCGTCAGATCACCCAGCAGGACCAGGGCTGCAGCATCCGGATGCGCAGTTGTTGCGTCTGCCAGAACTTCGCTCAGGCGGACAGATGGATCAAGGCCAATAATCTTATGACCGGGCAGGCAGATGTGCGGGTCACTGACGAACAAGACTTTCTGCATGACCCTTGGCCTTTCGTGCAATCACACCCATCATTCCAAAACGATCCCGGCGCATATGAGGGCGCCGGGCTCGCGCACTGCATGATAGGTGGCGTTACTCCAGCTCGATCAACAGATCCTTGGCATCAATCTGTCCGCCGGCTTGCACATGTACGGCCTTTACGACCGCATCACGTTCTGCATGAATACCGGTTTCCATTTTCATCGCCTCAATCGTCAAAAGCAGATCACCCGCTTTGACGGTCTTGCCCGCAACGACCGAAACGGTGGCCACGACACCCGGCATTGGTGCGCCGATGTGGTTGGGATTGCCGTTTTCGGCTTTGGGTCGCGAAACTTTCTCGGCGGCTGCCAGACGGTTCATCACGCGAATCGTGCGCGGCTGACCGTTGAGTTCGAAAAAGACTTTCACCTCGCCGTCTTCATTCATGTCGGCCACGGCCTGCAGGCGAATTTCGAGCGTTTTGCCGGGGTCAATCTCGGCCACGATCTCTTCGCCCGGCTCCATGCCGTAAAAGAACGTCCGTGTCGGCAGAGTGCGGACCGGGCCGTAGGACCGGTGCCGGCCCATGTAATCAAGAAAGACCTTCGGGTACATCAAATAGCCGTTCAGGTCCTCGTCATCGATAGCCTTGCCTTCAAGTTGGGCAGACAAATCCGCGCGCGCCGCTTCCAGATCGACTGGGGCAAGGTGCTTGCCGGGACGGTCCGTGATCGGTTTTTCGCCCTTGAGAATCTTTTTCTGGATCGCTGCGGGCCAGCCGCCGGGGGGTTGACCCAGATTGCCGTGCATCATCTCGACCACGCTGTCGGGGAAGACCACATCAATCGCCGGGTCTTCAACCTGCGCGCGGGTCAGGTTTTGGCTGACCATCATCAGGGCCATATCGCCCACCACCTTCGAAGATGGCGTGACCTTTACAATATCGCCGAACATGGCGTTCACATCGGCGTAGGTCTGCGCGACCTCATGCCACCGTTCTTCCAGCCCAAGCGAGCGCGCCTGCGCCTTGAGGTTTGTGAACTGACCGCCGGGCATTTCGTGCAGATAGACCTCAGAGGCCGGTGCCTGAAGCCCGCTTTCATAGGCGGTGTAATGCGCGCGGACCTGTTCAAAGTAATTGCTGATCTCACGGATAGCGGCGATATTCAGGCCGGTATCGCGGTCTGTGCCCTTGAGCGCTTCCACGATCGAGCCCAATGTCGGCTGCGATGTGTTGCCAGAAAGCGCATCCATTGCACCATCC
>JALQUF010000019.1 GCA_023263855.1 Yoonia sp.
CGGCAGGCCCATATTGCCGACCTCCGCCATCCCCGGATAGCGCTTGGGGCCACAGTTCTTCATCACCATGATGCAGGTCTCATCAATATCGAGATCGGGATCCTCGATCTTGGCCTTATAGTCGTCGATATCCTCGAACACGACGGCACGGCCACGGTGCTGCATCAACTCCGGCGTCGCGGCTGACGGTTTCAAGACCGCCCCACCCGGCGCCAGATTGCCGCGCAGCACAGCAATACCACCCGATTGCGTCAGCGCCTTTTCTACCGGCAGGATCACATCCTCATTCCAGTTTTTGACGTGCTGCACTTCGCTCCAGATACTATCGCCCGAAACGGTCAGCGCGTCCTTGTGCAACAGCCCTGCCTCGCCAAGCCGCTTGATCACAACAGGCAAACCACCCGCATAGAAGAACTCTTCCATCAGGTATTTGCCCGAAGGCATCAGGTTCACGATTGTGGGCACATCGCGCCCAAGCCGATCCCAGTCATCCAGTGTCAGGTCCACGCCCTTGGTGCGCCCCGCCATCGCCAACAGGTGGATCACAGCATTGGTGGACCCGCCGATGGCGGCATTGGTGCGGATCGCGTTCTCGAAGGCCTGCTTGGTCATCACATCGGACGGTTTCAGATCATCCTTAACCATATCGACAATGCGCCGCCCCGTCAGATGCGCCATCACGCGGCGGCGGCTATCCACCGCAGGGATCGCCGCGTTGCCGGACAGCGCCATGCCCAGTGCCTCGGCCATCGACGCCATCGTGCTGGCCGTGCCCATCGTGTTACATGACCCCGGCGAGCGGGACATCGACGCTTCCGCCTCGACAAACTCTTCTGCCGTCATCTCTCCGGCGCGCACCGCTTCCGAGAATTTCCACAAATGCGTGCCAGACCCCACACGTTCACCACGGAACATGCCGTTCAACATCGGCCCGCCGGACACTAGTATCGCGGGCAAATCAACGGACGTCGCGCCCATCAACAACGCAGGCGTGGTCTTGTCACAGCCCGCCAGCAACACAACACCGTCCATCGACATGCCGCGGATCGCCTCTTCCACGTCCATCGCACAGAGGTTGCGATACATCATGGCGGTGGGGCGCAGGCTGGATTCCGCTGGCGAGAACACGGGGAATTCCACCGGAAAACCTCCCGCCTCGTAAATCCCGAACTTCACCTTCTCGGCCAGATCGCGCAAATGCGCGTTGCACGGCGTCAGCTCGGACCATGTGTTGCAGATGCCGACCACAGGACGGCCATCCAGCAAATCCGCAGGCAATCCCTGATTTTTCATCCAGGACCGGTGATAGATCGCATCCTTGGACGTGCCACCGAACCATTCCTGAGAGCGTAGCTTGCGGGGCCACTTGGCGGGCTTGAATGCCATTTTGAACTTCCTTTGAGACGCTGATAGCGCCATCATTAACTTGTCCGCCGCGCAAATCCAAGGAGCCACCATGAACAGCCACCCACAAAACATGACCCATTGGAACGAACGGGTGGATATGGCCGCCGCCTTTCGCTGGACGGCACGGTTGAACATGCATGAAGGCGTGGCGAACCACTTCAGCCTTGCGATCAATGACGATGGCACCAAGTTCCTGATGAACCCCAACCAGATGCATTTTAGCCGGATCAAAGCGAGCGATATGATTGTGGTCGACGCCAACGACCCAGACACATTGCAAGGGCCAAACGCACCCGATCCTACGGCATGGGGACTGCACGGCGGCATCCACCGGCTGGTGCCGCACGCGCGCTGCGCGATGCATGTGCATTCCATCTTTGCCACGGTATTGGCCTCGCTCAAAGACAGCCGCCTGCCACCCATCGACCAGAATTGCTGCACGTTTTTCAACCGCTACGTCATCGACGACGGCTATGGCGGGCTCGCCTTTGAAAGCGAAGGCGCGCGCTGTGCCGCGCTCTTCACCGATCCCAAACAAAAGGTCATGATCATGGGCAACCATGGCGTGCTGGTCATCGGCGCAACCGTGGCAGAAACCTTCAACCGGATGTTCTATTTCGAACGCGCCGCAGAAACCTACATCCGCGCACTGCAAACCGGCCAGGAACTCCGCGTCCTGCCGGATGACATCGCAGAAAAAACAGCGCAGGAACTCGAATCCTACCCCGAACAGGATGTCCGGCATCTGGCAGAGCTGCGCGCCATTCTCGATGCCGAACAGTCCGACTACGCGTCCTGACGCCTCGTTATTACTGGCCCCCAAATATCCCCGCCGGAGGCATCCCGCCCTCTCAACGTACACAAACACTTGCCTCACCCCACAGGTTCCGGCACCACAAGCATATGACAAAAACACTCCTCTCCTTCGGCCACGGCTATAGCGCCCGCGCGCTGTCCCGCATCCTGCTTCCGCAGGATTGGCGGGTCATCGGCACCACACGGTCTGATGACAAAGCCCCACGTCTGATGAATGAAGGGATCGAACCCCGCATCTGGCCCGGTGCAGACATGATCCCGGCGCTCAACGCCGCCACGCATCTGCTGATTTCCGCAGCCCCCGGCGATGCAGGCGATCCAGTTCTGGCAGAGCTTCATGATGAAATAGCCAAACGTGCGGCTCAGTTTGAATGGGTCGGGTATCTTTCGACTACAGGCGTCTACGGCGATCACCGAGGCGATTGGGTGGATGAAAACACCCCGCTGACCCCCGCCACCAAACGCGGCATCGCGCGGGTTGAGGCAGAGGCGGCATGGGCCGCGATCCCTGGTCTTCCACTGCATATCTTCCGGCTGGCAGGCATATATGGCCCCGGTCGCGGGCCGTTCTCCAAAGTCCGCAATGGCACGGCGCGGCGGATCATCAAAGAGGGGCAGGTCTTTAGCCGCACCCATGTGGCCGATATCGCGCGGGTGCTTGCGGCCTCGATCAGCCAGCCGAACCCCGGCGCCGCTTACAATGTCTGCGACAACGACCCCGCCCCGCCTCAGGATGTCATCGCCTATGCCGCCGAATTGCTGGGCCTGCCAGTACCAGAAGCGGTTGATTTCGAGACAGCCGAGATGTCACCGATGGCGCGCAGCTTTTATGCCGAAAGCAAAAAGGTGCGTAATGACCGCATCAAGGACGAACTCGGGGTCACGTTACTTTACCCTGACTACAAATCAGGGCTCAAAGCGTTGCTTGCGCAGGAAATCGGCGCCTGAAACCCCACGCAATTGCCGCGTAGACCAGCAACAGCGCGATCGCTGTCGCAAAGTTGCTGGCGTAGAATACAGCGCGATCAGCCAGCGCAAGATTGTTGAGGAATGGATATGGTAAACCGCTGGTCACTGTGCCCGATGGGCTGGTGTTCAGCGGCTGAAAGACCAACTCGGCCATCAGCACATAAAGCGCGATGACACCAAAGAGCCACGCCAGCGCCGCGCTCAACCTGCGATAACTGCGGTGAATGAAAATCGTGTCGATCACCTGCAGCATCGGGCCAAGCAGATGCAGATATATCTCAAGATGCCAAGCGGCCAGTTCGCCATCCGGGGTGACGGATGTGGGGTCCGCAAAGAAAAGCCGCCAATAAAGAAACACAACCATGGTGTTGATCACCGCCGTCATGCAGACAAAGCCGTCCCAGCGCCGCGCGCTTCGGCCCTCTTCAATTGCCATCATGCGACTGAACGCAAAGAACGAGAAAA
This sequence comes from Yoonia sp., assembly GCA_023263855.1. Lineage (GTDB taxonomy): Bacteria > Pseudomonadota > Alphaproteobacteria > Rhodobacterales > Rhodobacteraceae > Yoonia. Next base: position 3,658 of record JALQUF010000019.1, read on the forward strand.
ACAGCGCCCAGACAGTCAGAAACCGGAACGGGCCGCCAATTTCGTCCCAGCCGCCAAAGATCAGCATGCGAATGCAGTATCCCCCCGCCAAGAGAAACGCAGTCCAGCGGAAGATCAAACGGGGGTTCAAAGACATTCAGGGCTCACTTTTTAGGCAAAGGATGCACAACGGCAGGTATATCCGTCCAGCATAACTTTGCACCCGTACATCCTCTTGCTCAAATGTTGCAAACAACCCATATCAAAGACGCTCCTGACCAAAGGCCAACGCTATGACACTTCGCCAAAAGACCGCTGACTGGCTTGCAACCCCTTGGGTCAGTCGCTTCATCTTTGGTGTTATCGTGTTCAATGCGATCATTTTGGGCATGGAGACATCCAAGACAATCATGGATGCGGCGGGGCCGCTGATTTTGGCGCTTGATGCGCTTTGTCTCACAATCTTTGTAATCGAATTGGCCGCAAAGCTCTTTGCCCAGCGCGGACAGTTTTTCCGCAACGGCTGGAACATCTTTGATTTTGTCATCGTCGGTGTGTCACTGGTGCCCGGTAATGGTGGGCTGTCGGTCTTGCGTGCGCTGCGGATCTTGCGGGTTTTGCGGGTTATATCGGTCGTGCCCTCGCTGCGGCGCGTGGTTGAAGGGTTCGTCACAGCACTCCCCGGCATGGGGTCCGTGTTTTTGCTGATGGGCATCGTGTTTTATATCGCCGCTGTGATGGCGACCAAACTATTCGGGGCCGCCTTCCCCGAATGGTTCGGCACATTGGGCCGCTCGGGTTATTCGCTCTTTCAAATCATGACGCTGGAAAGCTGGTCTATGGGTATCGTACGCCCGGTGATGGAGGTTTACCCCTACGCTTGGGTCTTCTTCGTGCCGTTCATCATGGTCACGACATTCGCGGTGGTGAACCTTTTGGTTGGTCTGATCGTCAACTCGATGCAAGACGCGCACGCCGAAGAAGGCAATGCCGCAACTGATGCATACCGCGACGAAGTGATGAAAAAGCTTGAAGCCATCGAAGCGCGGCTAGATCGGGATAGTAAAGCCGGGTAGATTTGCGCGCCCGTCGCTTAATTTTCAGCAAGAACCCAAATATTGGTGCTTTTCATCAAGATGGATCGCATTGGCCTGCTGGCCCGCGACGAACCTGCCCGCAGCGCCCGGTGTGCGCAGGCATCGCACCGGGGCTGATGTGGCCATACGCAGTGCTTGCGAAAGGGATGAAGCAACTTGTCGCGTGAGGACCGAAACCGCACCGGCAAAATCAATGTCCGCTCCTGCCAGCGTGCCATCTTTCAGCGTCAGGCGTCCATCGCGGCGCAAGACTGTACGACCGTTCAAAGTGAATTCGGAAATCTCTGAACCAGCTGTAGCCATTGCGTCTGTAACAAGAAAAATTTCGTCCACGCCCCCCTTGGCAGACAGGGCGATACGCATACTGGATGCGTGCACATGAATATCGTCAGCGATCAGCCCTGCGCTGATACCGGGTGTGGCCAACGCCGCGCCCACCAACCCCGGTTCGCGGCTTCCCAGTTGGCTCATGGCATTAAACAAATGCGTGACGCACCGCGCCCCTGCGGCAAACGCGGCCTGCGCATCGGCAAAGCTGCAATCCGTGTGCCCAAGCGACACGATCACGCCTGCGTCTGACAGTCGTTTGATCTGGGCAGGCGTTGTATTTTCGGGGGCGACTGTCACGATGACATTGGGCAACCGCCTTGCGGCGTCCAGCAAGACGCGCTCATCCGCATCGGTCATCGGACGGATCAACGCCGGATCATGGGCGCCTTTTTTTGCAACAGACAGATGTGGCCCCTCAAGATGGATGCCGATAATCCCCGGCACTTTGGCAGAAATCGCCTGCTCGACCGCGTCAATGGCTGCGCACTGGCGGTCCGGTGTGTCGGTGATCAGCGTTGGCAGGAATGCGCGGGTTCCGGTTTGTGCATGGGCCTGCGCAATGGTCTGCAATCCGGCGACGGTCGGGGCGTCGTTGAACATGACACCACCGCCACCATTGACCTGCAAGTCAACAAATCCGGGCAAAACTGTCCCACCCGCGACAGCCGCGATGTGATAGTCAGCAGGCACGTTTTGCGCCTGCACGATGCCGTCAAACATATCACCGTCCAGAAGCAATGCCGCATCATCGTGCATCTGCAGTCCGTCAAAGACCCTTGCGCCTGTGATCGCCCGCTTTGTCATGGGGTGTCTGTCGCCTTTTGAGTTGGTGAAAGAAGATCATACGCAAGATGAACCGCACCATCCAGCGCGGTTCCCGCAGGTGATCGTATATGCGCACGCAACTGGGGACTTAAATAATCTGCATAGTGCGGGCCGATCCCGCCAGTCAGACAGAGTGTGTCACTTTCCGCAAAATCCAGCGTTTCAAGGCAAGAGGTCAGGTAGTCTGCACCTTGCTGCATCAGCGCCTTGCCGTGCAGGTCATCTTGCTGGGCGGCTGCTATGATGCCTGGCGCCAGTGTGGCAAAATCATGCGGCTCAGCCTGCCTGACGAACGAAAGCAAGGTGATGGCCGTACCGCCGTATTGCGCGATCAGCTCCCGGGTCAGGTCAGATTGCGGCACCAAGCCATCCTCGGCCAAAATTGCACGACGCAACGCCTGCAAACCCAGCCAGACGCCTGACGCCTGATCGCCCAACACATGCCCCCATCCACCGACAAAGCGCTGCCGCCCATCCCGCTGCGCAGCCACAAATGAACCGGTCCCGACCGAGATCAAAGCACCATCAGAAATCCCAAGCGCACCGGCAACCGATGTGGCCCGATCATCAGTGACCGTCACGCGCGCGAAAGGCATTGCTGCTGCGACACGCGCGGCATCTGTTTTGTCCATGACGCCGGCCAGACCGAGGTGCGCCACGCAATCTGCCAAAGTCGCTGTGTCCGCCAAATATCGCGCCTTGGCCTCCGCAATTGCGGTCAGGATGTTTTGAAGGGCGTCATCAGGGGCGGTAAAGACGTTCGCCGGTTCGCCCACCACCCGGCCAAGCTCTTTTCCAGCATGATCACACACGGCTATCCGGCACCCTGATCCGCCGCCATCTATCCCAAAGACATATTCAGCGGATGTCATGCCTGTCTGGTTCCCCTCATGTGTGATGCTGAACTGTGCACCTGAAACCCCGCCCTTTCCAACCCGAAAAGAAAAAACCCCGCCAACACAAAGGATGGCGGGGGTAAAGTTAGTGCTCGCGTGCCTGTCCAATATTAGACAGGCTTGCCGCAGGCACCGGCGGTATCAACTTTGGTGAAGTGTTAGTGCTTCGCCATCTCGGAGCGGATCTGCTGGCGCAGCAGATCAATAGGCACCTTTTGCCCGTCGCGTTTAAATTGCCAATAAGTCCAGCCGTTACAGCTTGGCGCACCTTCAAGGTGGGCCCCGACCTGATGGATTGATCCTTTGATGTCGTCACCGATCAGCGTGCCATCGGCACGGACCTTGGCTTTGTGACGGCCATTCATGCTCCACAACTCCTCACCGGGGCGCAGCATGCCGCGCTCGACCAAAACGCCGAAGGCAACACGCGGTTCGGCGCGTTTGGATGTGGAAACCTGCAAAGCTTCGTTATCGAACTTGCGGGTGTTTTTGATGCGCTTCTCGGCCACCTTGCGGTAGGCCTCTTCGCGCTCGATCCCGATGAAATCGCGACCCAGCATTTTTGCAACCGCGCCCGTGGTGCCAGTCCCGAAGAAGGGGTCAAGGACCACATCGCCGGGGTTAGTGGTGGCAACCAGGACGCGGTGCAAGAGGGACTGCGGTTTTTGCGTGGGATGCGCCTTTTCGCCTTCGTCATTCTTCAACCGCTCGTGTCCGGTGCAGATGGGCAGCACCCAATCAGACCGCATCTGGACGCCCTCGTTGAGGGCTTTGAGCGCTTCGTAATTGAAGGTGTACTTGCTGGCTTCTTCTTTCGAAGCCCAAATCAGTGTTTCATGGGCGTTGGTCAGGCGCTTACCCCGAAAATTCGGCATCGGGTTTGATTTGCGCCATACGACGTCGTTGAGAATCCAGAACCCTTGGTTCTGCAACTCTGCGCCCATGCGGAATACGTTGTGATAGCTGCCAATGACCCAGATCGCGCCATTGGGTTTCAGCAGGCGGCGCGCGGCGGCCAGCCATGCTTTGGTGAACTGGTCATAGACCTTGAAGCTGTCGAACTGGTCCCATGCGTCATCAACCGCATCGACCTTGGAATTGTCGGGGCGGTGCAGATCGCCCTTCAATTGCAGGTTATAGGGAGGGTCAGCAAAGATCAGGTCAACCGAACCCGCAGGCAGGCTGTTCATCACTTCGATGCAATCACCATCCACAATGGTGTTGAGAGGGAGCTTCACAGCCCCTTTTGCTTTCGTCTTAATCGTCATTACTTGCCTCATAGCCCCGGCGGGTGTTCCCGCTCTTTGGTTGAGCCCAATGTGAGTCAGAGGCGATTCCGTGTCAAAATCTTTATTGATTCAGGGGGTTACGTTTTTATCTTGATACAAGATATTGTGTATCGGCTTGAACGACCGCCTATGGTGTTCAGTCACGCCAAACCGCTCAAGCCCCAATTTATGTTGGGCTGTCGGGTAGCCTGCGTTCTTTTCCCAGCCATAGTGGGGATGCTGTTGCGCCAATGCCACCATGTGTCTGTCCCGCCACACTTTGGCGACGATAGAGGCGGCCGCGATGCTCAGACTGCGTGCATCACCCTTGATGATTGTCTCGGATGACGTCGCCAAATCGCGGGGGATCATGTTGCCGTCGATCAGCGCATGATCAGCTTTATGGGATAATCCGGCAATCGCGCGGACCATCGCGATATGGGATGCGCGCAGGATATTATGCGTGTCAATCTCGGCAACGGTCGCCTCGGCGATCGACACATCAGCGACTGCCAGCAATTCATCATAGAGCGCATCACGCCACTTGGCGGTCAGCTTTTTGCTGTCGTTCAGGCCAGCAGGGATGTTTGCTGGGTCAAGAATGACAGCCGCAGCCACCACCGGCCCAGCCAACGGGCCGCGCCCCACCTCATCCACGCCGGCCACATACAAAAAACCGCGCTGATGCGCCGCACTCTCAAAACTGAAATCGGGTTTGGTCATAGGGTCAGTGACCAGAACGCAGGCGTCACTTCAAGGAAAAAGGGGCAGAGAGCCATGTCAAACCTCTCTGCCCCGCACACGTGCCTGTCTTGTTACGCTCTCAACAGCGCACTAATGACCAGACAAGCACATGAGTTGGCGCGGTAACCGGGGCTGTGAAACCGCGCTGGATGCCAGCGCCTTAGTTGCGCCGGTCAGAACGGTAGCCCTGCTCGCGCAGGCAAAGCGGGTCATAGCCACGACGTGGGCCGTTGCTTGTGTAAAGCTGCACAGCACAGCGATCAGGCAGGCGGCTGACATGGCGATAGTTGCGTTCAAGGCAACGCTGACCGAACAGGCGCTGATTGCCAAAGCGTGTTTCGACTGTCTGCAGGCAAGCATGCGGCAACACACGGCGGCTATTTGTATTGCTTTGATGCTGGCGGTTCAGACTGGACCAGTCGTTGTTGCGGTTGATCCCGCTCCACTGCCGGGTGTCATTCGCCTGTGTGCTGCGATCGCGGTCATCGTCACGATTTTCCTTAATCGCTGCACCAATAACAGCAACAGCCGCAAGCCCGATCAAGAGCTTGCCCACATCCTCTCGGTCAAGGCCTTGGGCCTGAAGGGGGGCCGCGCTGGCAAGCATGAGTGAAACAGCGGTGATACCGGCGATTATTGGCTTAAACATATCTGCGTCCTTTCGGTTCAAGTGCCGTCGTGATGGCGATGAAACGAGATTGGGGCCGGCTGCGCTTGCCAAACAATAACGGGGGATGGTTATAGGATTGCCATCACGATAACATTGGGCGTTATTGAATATCACAACGGCTTGGGGTCAGGTGGGGACATGAAACAACTTTCTTTCTCATTCATGGCGCTCATGCTGAGCACGACCATCGCGCAGGCCGCCTGCTATGCCGATTATAAGGCAAAGCAAGACGATCCACTGCGACTCCATTATGGTGTTGCCGAAGTTCGGGGCGAATGCTCGGTCGGATCAGCCGAAAGCCAACTGCGTGATCGGCTGGCAGGCAACGGTTGGCAGCTATTGAATGTGCTGGGCGTCTTTGATGACGCCGGCCTCGATGAAAGAAAGGACAGCGCAGGTGAATTCTTCCTCCGCTACTGAAGCACGCGAAATCGGCAACAAGATCGTTGTCGCGGGTATCGCGGCAATTGTTCTGATTTTGGCGATTGCTGCCGTTCTGCTATTTATCAACCTCCCCGACGCCAACGCATTCAACATGCGCGTTGAACGGCTGTTCATTGAAAACGACAACCTGACCAGCAATGCCGAGATCAAGTTGCTTGAAATCCTCGCAGGGTCCGGCACGGCGTTCTCCGATACGCTCGCCTCATATCGCTTTGTCATCTTCGTGCTGCTGATCTTTGCAACAGCCCTTTTGATTGCTGCAGTCGCCTTTCTTGTCATGCTGATCGCGCTGAACCGCCGGATGGGGCGCATTGAACGGCAGGGGATCGAGGTCAATTCGCTGACGATCAGCCGGGATCAGAAAGCGGTGTACTTGAACGACTTTGAATTCAAACTGACCGATGCCGCGATTGAAACACTGTCCGTTCTGGCCGAGGCGCGGATGGATGACGAAGTGCTGACCGGTGCTGAAATCGAAGGTGTGATCTCTGGTCGCAACGCTGCTGATTGCGACGAGGCAGCAGGCGCCACACGCATCAAACGCCTGCGGGACACTCTTGGCAACCAGATGATGAGCGAATTGTTGGTCAAGAACATTGCCCGCAAGGGCTATGTTCTTGCTATCGACAAAGACGTCATTCGCATGATCTAGGCGGGCTTAGCGGCGCAAGGTATCACCCGGTGTCAGCTTTGGCTCCAGCGCGATGATTGGGCCTTCTGGCACAGCCTCACCCGCATTTAGCGCCGCAATGACCTGCGCCGCCTTGACGCCAATTTCACGCCGACACGCATCCATGGTTGCAAGCCTGCGCGGCAATCCATCCAAGAGTTCCACACCGTTGAAGCCGGCCAAACCGATCTTGACAGGAACATCGATCCCCTGCTCAAGCAGGTACAGCAAACCGCCAGCCCCAATCATATCATTGGAATAGTAAAGGAAATCGAGGTCAGGTGTCCGTTCAATCATCTTCGCCGTCATCTCACGGCCCTTCGCGAGCGCAGACCCGCCCGAGTAGAATTCCTGATCCGCGATCTCGATGCCTGCCTTGGCCAGCGTCCGGGTGAACCCTTCAAAGCGCTTTCGCGCACGGTGGTCCAACGGCATTTTCGTGCCCATGAACCCGATCCGTTTGTAACCTGCCGCGATAATTTCTTCCGCCATTTTGCGCCCAGCGCGGCGGTGCGAAATGCCGACGCAATGGTCGATTGGTTCACCATCGGTATCCATGATTTCCACCACTGGAATACCGGCCCGCTCCAACATAGCCTGCGACGCCTCTGAATGTTCAAGCCCGGCGATAATTACGCCAGAAGGCCGCCAAGACAGCATCTCAAACAGCACTTTTTCCTCTTTTTCGGGCAGATAATCCGTGACGCCCACGACAGGCTGCAAGTCGGTATTCTCAAGCGTCTCCGAGATACCAGACAGGACCTCGGGAAAGACCATGTTGCCCAGCGACGGAATGATCACAGCAACAAGGTTCACCCGCTGCGAGGCAAGCGCACCCGCGATCTTGTTGGGCACGTAGCCCAAACGCTTGGCTGCATCCTGAACCTTCTGCCGGGTGGCCGCACTCACGTCGCCCTTGTTGCGCAACACGCGGCTGACAGTCATTTCACTGACACCGGAGGCTTCTGATACATCTCGCAGCGTCAAAGGGCGTTTGGGCATGTTTGTCAAAGCGCTGTCCTGTTCGTCGTTTTCCTATTGTTAGCGCTGCATGCACACAAAGACCAGAACCTCATCACCGTTGACCCTTTCTTCAATCGCGGGCATTCAAGCACAGACATGGCCCCGTGGCTCAACTGGATAGAGCAGCCCCCTCCTAAGGGGCAGGTTGCAGGTTCGAATCCTGCCGGGGTCGCCAGCTATCGTTTGATTTTGTGGTCTCATAGGATTGGCATGCAAGGCTCAAGCCGCCTCAGATTACACCTGATAATATGACTGCCGGCAGCGTAATCAGGACTCAGCTTTGCCGTGATTGTTTGCACGCCGCGCTTTCAATGCAGACACAAATAGGCTCGGCAGCACCAAGAAGCATGCAGCATACCTGCCGGCAAAGCGCTTTGGGTTCGTTGCAAGGCGCCAAAGCCATTCAGCAGCAATCAAACGCACAAAGACGGGGGCGCGGGTTTGGGTCCCTGCAATGAAATCTATGCCTGCACCGATGGACACAAAGCCAATGCGATTGACAGTCCGCATGGCATGAGACGCAAAAAGCTCTTGCTTTGGCGCACCGAGCGCGACCAAGCAAAGGCCAACGTCAGCCTCTTGAAGTTGAGAAACATATGTCTCGGCCAACTCACTTGTCGGGTCAAACCCAAATGGCGGCGCAATGCATATAGCGACAGTCAAACCCTCATGCTGTGCTTCAAGTTTTCTTGCAGCGGTCCGGAGTGTCTCCTCGTCGCTGCCCAAAAGAGCGACAGGCACTTTCATTGATCCGGCAAGCTGCGCCAAGGGCGCAATCAGATCGGCACCCGACACCAGAGAAACTGGCTTGCCTGCCAACTTGCTTAGCCAAACGATCGGATTGCCGTCGGCGGTAATGTGACTATGTGCGGCATAAGCTTTGCGAAAGGCCTGATCGCTACGCAGCTTGACAACGTGGTCAAGATTGAGCGTCGCCAAGCAAAAGCCCTCACGCTCTTCGAAATGCCGTTTGATATCAGCCAAAAGGTCGCTCAACGTCGGCATATTGACGGTCACGTTTTCACCCTGCGAGGCCGGGATCCATTCTACTTGCATAGTATCTGCCAATTCCGATTCCTTGGGAGTTATAAGTATCTCACAGCTAGACTGTACAGAACTGAAAACCTTCGCGGCGCTCAGACATGGTTCTGAACGGAGTGAAACCTCGCCGCAAAACCAGAAAGAGCGAAGGAAAGAGGATGCTCGTCAACAGATCAACTATGATAAGAGAGTTGGCTTGTCGCCGCCATTCATGACCCACTCATAGACACGCGCAACCTGATGCGCCTTCGCTGACCAAGTGAAGTCAGACCAAACTTTCTCTCTGGCCACTGCAGACATTGATTGAAGATGTGACGGGTCACGAATAACCTTTTCCAATGTCGCCGAAAATGCGTCGATTATCTCTGCACGCGTGCCAATGGGTATTTTGAAACCAAGCTGATCCGTCACCAATTCGCCCGGCCCGGCGTAGTCCACGATCATTGGCACGACACCCAATGCCATTGCCTCCAAAACGACCCCACCTCCAAACTCTCTTATTGATGGAAATGTGAGAAGGTTCGCCTCTGCTGCGACGGTCTGGACTTGTGCGTGTGGAAGGTTTCCGTGGAATGTGACCATATCAGAAATGCCCAACTGCTCTGCTTGGGAAGCCAGATCTTGCCGCATTGGCCCGTCACCAATGATATCCAAGGTCAAGCTTCCACTGCGTAATGCGCCAGCCGCTGCGGCTAATAGCATATCGGGCCCCTTGTACGGTACCAGTCTCCCGATGAAACATGCTTTGATCGGTCCCGTAAGATCTTGCTTCGAAATCAAATTGAAGCGGTCTGGGTCAATCGCATTCTCTGGCAACCAGATCACGCGGTCCTGCACATGTAGCGGCAATTCGTCCGCCGTATGCCGCGATCCCGCAATGACTGCCGCGCAGTTACGCAAGGTGCGTTGGTATCGCCGACTAAGTTTGTAGGAACCGCGGACGTAGGACAGCCACTCACGTTCTCGACGGCGCTCGGCATCGAAACTGGGCGGCCAAGGAACCCCGCCATTCAATGGCCCAAGCACGAACGGCACACCAGCTTGTGCTACTTTTGATGCGATCGGCGAGGCTGTTGTCGGGGACAGCGGCGTGATCCGATGCACGATATCGTAGTGACCGGCAGAAATCTCTGCACCAAACCGCTTCCAAACCAACCGTTCGAAATAGGGGTATGTCAAGGCATTAATTGCGGCCAGTGTTGTCCACCCCTTGCCCTCACCCATCCGCAGAAAACTTGCCAGTTTGTGCATCGGGGCTGCTATCGCTTCACTATCAATGGCGGTGAAGTCTTTGCCCTCCTCCAAGCCAGCCCTCAAGATAGCTTCTCGGTTGCGAACTTGGGTCACTATATGCACATCGGCAACGTCGCGAAGCGCACTGGAGAGTGACCAGCCGACCAAAGGCACCGAAACCCATTCCGGGTTTGCCGCCTCAGCAATGATCAGAACACGCGGCCGCGATCCGGGTGTGCCCATTACAACATGCCCCCAATTGCTACATCCGGTTGCAGGTATGCAAATGCAATGCCATGCGGCATCGCTGCGCTTGAACAAAAAACAACCACAGCTGTTCTAGGATCGAAAGCTACCATTCAATCACGTTCGCAATTTGGTCACTAAGGAATATACGTCTGCAAGCTGTTCTCGTCATTTCAGTCACGTCAGCTTCCTATGAAATAGGGCATTGGACAGTTTGGATTGCGCTTTCAACATATCAATCCATTTTGCCGAAGCCTCGATACATTGCCCTCAGACCGTCAAAGTAGAAAGACCGTAGCGTTCCCTGCCTACGGTCGCAAGTTCGTTGATTTGTCGATTGAATAAACGGGTCAACTGCTCAAAAAATTTGTTGCACAATGACGGCCTAGCTGCTCGGATAACGCCATGGCGTTCCCTGACGATTGGGCCGATCAAAGGAGAGATGCTTACAGCAACGCCACTCAGCTTCGCTGTCTAGCCCCAAGAGCCGAGTCTCAGGCTTCTAGTCGCACTTGGGGCGTTTGTTGACTGGAATTAGGATGAAAAGTTGAGTGCAAGTAGTCTGATGGAATGTGTCTTTGCGACATGGTCTCCTGTGATCGGGGACCCGACACTGACCGGCTGGATCACTGTCGTTGCCTACCTGACTGCAGCCTACCTGGCAGCAGAAGTATTTCGCGTCCAGTCTGGCAGACAGCGTATTTTTTGGTTGGGATTATCGATCTGTCTCTTACTGCTGGCTATCAATAAGCAGCTCGATTTACAGTCAGCTTTGACGACCGCTGGGCGTTGTTTAGCCAAGGCCCAAGGCTGGTACGAAGAACGCCACGCTTTTCAAATCAAATTCATACTTGCAATCATTGCAACAAACACCGTCGTTGCGGCATCATTGGGTTGGGCGATGCGCCGGGAATTTGTCTTTATCTGGCCAGCGCTCCTCGGGCTAGTGGGCCTCTTAGCGTTCATTGCGATCCGCGCTGCAGGGTTTCATCACTTTGACCAGTTCATCGGCTTTGAAATAGGGGGCATGCGGATGAATGGCATTCTTGAACTTGGTGGAATCGCACTGATTGCTGCAAACGCAGTTCACCTGCTCTTGTTGAAAAGAAGAACGAGGGGATAGATAATCCTCAAACTCTTGCGCCTAGGCCACCGAACCTGCGGAAATTGCGGACAATAGGACTTCAGCACTTCGATTTGATCCAAAGCCATTTACGATCCTTTCTCGCCCCGCGACAGATAGATTCTTTGCAAGGGTCTTGTCATGGGCAAGGCGCAAGATTTCATCCGCGATAGCCTGCGGGTTATTAGGCTCGACCATCAACCCATCTTCCCCGTGGTTAATCAGTTCAGGAACACCGCCCGCGTTGGTTCCGATTGTAGGGCACCCACAGGCCATTGACTCCATGTAGGCCACACCCAGAGGTTCATGCATGCTGGCCATCACATAGGCGTGGGATTTGCGTAGATGCTTCCTGACAACAGCTCCATCAACCGCGCCAAGCAAAGTCACTTGGTCAGAGACCGTACTGCGAGCGATAATCTGTTCAAGTTCTTTGCGAAATCCAGTTCCACCCAAATCATCTTCGCCCGCTATAGTCAGACGGGCCTTTACGCCAGATGCCTTCAGCAGTTCCAAAGCCGCAACGACTGTGTGGTGGCCCTTCACGATATTTAGGCGCGCGCAAGTAAAGAGCTGCAAGACTTCCCCTTCGTTCCACGGCTGATACGCACCGTTTGGCTTGTAGACCTCTGTATCGACACCCATTGGGCCCAAATAGAGCTTTGGTCGCACAGTGCGCCCGACCGTTGCGAGGAATGCTTTCTCCAAAACCTTGGTGATCATGATGCCGAACTGCGCATGGGCCCATTTGAAAGGCTGGGCTGGACCGTAATCGACAAGTGGTCCATGCAATGTGACAGAATAAGGCGGGCCACCGTCTAGAAAACAAAGCGCTGCAATCATTGCGCTATTTGCAGCCGAATGCGCATGAACATGCGTAATGGCACGCTCTGAACAAGCTTTTCTTAACGCGACGGCCGCAGACGCCGAAACAAGTACGCTCTTTTGCGCGCCAGCACTGATCTCATGTTTTCTCACTTGTCGCAGCCAGCCGGGCAGTCGCAAGACGGCAGCGACCTTGTCTTTGCCTTGACCCAAGCCAAGGTAAGTCGTTCTTGCTGCTGCGGCATCAGACCAGTCATGCGCCACAAGAGATTCGGGTGGGGGCCTAGTACTGAACAGGTGGACCTCAGCACCAAGTCGTTCCAGTTCTTTGACTTCATTCCAAAAGAACAAATGCGTTTGCCCGGGGAATTGCGGAATGAGAATGGCAATCTTCAGTTTCTCCGTCAAATCAAGCCCTCACTTATGTCGGCACAAAGGAAAACATCAGCCAGAATTGCTGCGCATTTGGGTAGAGTCATCGCTTTCAGTGCCCATCAAGACCACTTCAGCATTTTGAAAGGACCACCTCCGCCAGAGTTTATGGTGGGCCGTCATTATCGCCCCCGCTGCCACACAGATGCGCTACCATCTTTGGCTTTGCGGGCGCGTCGATTGCTCGCCAAATAAACAAGGACGAAAACAATTGATGAAAACGGCGTACGCAACAATCGCAGGACACCACCAAATGACTTGTTAATCTCACTGTCGTTGTCGATCAGATCTGGAAAGCGTTCTGCCAGTTCAATGTTCCCTTCCATCCATCGGTGACGAACATGAACGAGGTTTTCATAGCCTTCGGGTAGTGGCCAGACATAGGTTGCCTCGGTTTTCTGGCGCTCATGGGGCGCAAATTTCAACCGAACAAAACGGTCATCTGCAATGATATCGGGAAACTTGCCCCAACGGGCGCGCGCTGCCGCATTCACCGCATAAAGCCCGATCCCCGGAACACCTTCGCGGAAGAAGCTCAGTCGGGTCCAGACCTTCGCATATGCACGGCTAACAAGGTTGTTGGGGCGCGGCACTTGAACCGTGCCACTGGCATACACCGCAGCATCTTGCGCAAGAATATCCGCTAGTTCGCGCAGTATCCGCGGACCAAGCACGACATCGGCATCCACAAAAACCCGGCCAGCGTGAGTGGCTTGTACTTCCGCTTCATTCAAAGCATTGACCTTGTTGCCCAACGGCAAATCCAGAACCAGCGGATCATACCCCGCAGCGTTCAACTCAGGCGCCAACCCGTGCGCGAGTGGTACCGTGCGGTCTACGCAGCCATTGGCAGCAACAATCACCTGTATGGCGTGATCTGCAGGCAGATCACATTGTTCCAAAAGTGCATTCAGACAGTCTGCAATACAGGATTCTTCATTGTTGCAGGGGACAATGATGGTAAACACAGACTAACCTTTTACAATTCGTGGCATAGATTGCACAGCAATCCGGGCCAAATGCAAGCACCCGAAACGGCAACAATCTGATCTAATTCAGCCTATTGTCCTTGAATTTCACGCTTCCGATGATCTTTATCATAATCAAGTAATGACTTAGCTTGGTCATTTGTTAGTGCTAGGTTTTAATGAGCATTCAACAACATGTGGTTGTGTTAATGAGTCGCGAATTACGAGATATCGGTTTTGCAGAAACCGACATTGCCATCGTTGGCATGGCCGCGCATTTGCCCGGCTCTGATACTGTCGCGGCCTACTGGGATAACCTTAAGAACGGCATTGAATCGATCCGGCAGTACAGCAAGGAAGATCTGCTTGCCGCTGGCGAAGCTGCACATCGCCTGAACCGCCCTGACTATGTGCCTGCCGCCGCGCCCTTGCAAGGATACCAAGATTTTGATGCCGAATTCTTTGGGTTGTCTGCCAAAGAAGCCGCAATCATGGATCCCCAGCACCGCCGCTTTCTTGAGGTATCGTGGGAAGCATTGGAAAACGCGGGCCATATGCCCGAACACACCAAAGGCCCTATCGGCGTCTTTGCGGGCTGCGGGATGGGCAGCTATTTCTACTTCAACATCTGCTCCAACCCCAAGCTGGTGGATAATGTGGGCATGTTCCTGTTGCGTCATACCGGCAACGACAAGGATTTCTTGTCGACGCGGCTCAGCCATATCCTTGATCTCAAGGGGCCAAGTGTAAATGTGCAGACGGCTTGCTCCACGTCGTTGGTCGCCACGCATTATGCCACCCAAGCCCTGTTATCCGGCGAATGCGATACCGCCCTTGCCGGAGGTGTCACAATCGAATTGCCGCAGAACCGGGGCTATATCTACAAAGAGGGTGAGGTGCTGTCGCCGGACGGGCATTGCCACGCGTTTGATCATCGGGCCCAAGGAACGGTGTTTGGATCAGGCGCAGGTGTCGTTGTCCTGCGCCGCCTGAAAGACGCGATAGCCGATGGTGATCACATCTGGGCCGTGATCAAGGGCTCTGCCATCAACAATGACGGGGCTGCCAAAGCAGGTTATCTTGCCCCGTCCGTCGATGGTCAGGCCGAGGCGATTGCCGAAGCCCAGATGATCGCCGAAACCCCAGCCGACACCATCGACTACATCGAATGTCACGGCACCGGCACCTATCTGGGCGATCCGATTGAGGTGGCGGCGCTGACGCAGGCGTTCCATGAGACCACCGATGAAGTGGGGTTCTGCCGCATCGGATCAGTCAAGACCAACATTGGCCATCTGGATACTGCAGCAGGGGTGGCCAGCCTGATCAAGGCGTCACTGTCGCTGCACCACAAACAGATCCCTGCCTCTTTGGGCTATGAAAAACCGAATCCGGCGATTGATTTTGAAACCTCGCCTTTCAAGGTCAACGACACGCTGACCGATTGGGTCAGCCACAAGGGACCGCGGCGTGCGGGCGTTAATTCGTTGGGCGTTGGCGGTACAAACGCCCATGTGGTGTTGGAAGAAGCACCTGAAATCCCCGCGTCAGAAGCCTCTGACTGGCCGTTCCAGATCCTTTCAGTATCAGGCCGCAACAAGGCCGCGCTGGACGCCAACTGCAATGCTTTGGCCGCGCATCTGCGCGCCAATCCTGAACAACCGCTGGCCGACGTGGCATGGACCCTGCAAAAGGGCCGTCGCGCATTTGAGCGCCGCCGTGTGATTGTCGCCGAAACCCATGAAGACGCCGCAGCGCAGCTTGAACAAAACGACCCGCGCCGTGCGTTCACACATACGGTTGTGGGCGAAGACCCTGATTATGTGTTCATGTTCCCCGGTGGCGGTGCGCAATACGCGGGTATGGCCCGCGACCTTTATGAGACAGAGCCTGTCTTTGCGGAATGGATGGATAAGGGGCTGGAAATCCTGCAGCCCAAGCTGGATTACGATATTCGCGCGCTTTGGTTGCCGGACCCAGGGCAGGAAGCGACTGCTGATGAAAAGCTGACCCAGCCATCTGTGCAGCTGCCGCTGATCATGATCGTGGAATACGCGCTGGCGCAATTATGGATGAGCTGGGGTGTAAAGCCCGCCGCCCTGACCGGTCATTCGATGGGTGAAAATACGGCTGCTTGCGTGGCAGGTGTGATGTCTTTTGAAGACTGCATCGGGCTGGTGCATTTGCGCGGCAAGCTGTTTGACAGCGTGCCTGCCGGGGGCATGTTGTCGATTGCCTTACCTTCGGACCAGTTAAAGCCCTTGTTAGGCGATGACCTGGACCTCGGTGCTGTCAACGCGCCGCAACTCAGTGTCGCCACTGGCCCGCAATCGGCTCTTGATGATCTGGAAGCACGGCTGAAGGCCAAGGATATCGACTGCCAGCGCATCCCGATCGATATTGCGGCCCATTCGCGGATGCTGGACCCGATTTTGCAGGACTTTGGCGATTATCTGCGGTCGATCGATCTACACGCACCGCAGATTCCTTTTACATCGAACCGCACGGGCGCATTGATCACTGATGCGCAGGCCCAAGACCCGGATTACTGGGTGGCCCACCTGCGCGGCACTGTTCTTTTCGCCGATTGCCTGACCACGCTTGCCGAGAAAGACGACCGTGTGTTCATTGAAGTCGGTCCCGGCAAGGCCATGTCTTCGCTCGCAGGGCAACATGACAAGGTGACAGCCAATCAGGTGATTTCCAGCCTGCGTCACCCCAATGACGACATTGCGGATGACGCATATTTCATGGCGATGCTGGGCCGCATCTGGGCGGTTGGTGGCGCGTTTGACTGGGGTCAGGTCTGGGGTGATGTGCGGCGTTTACGTGTGCCTTTGCCCACATATGCATTCCAGCATACAGCTTACTTCATCGAACCGGGCACGGTAACGGCTGATGAAACAGATGCGTGGCTGACGCGCAGCGAGAACCCTGATGATTGGGGATACCGCCCCGCGTGGCTGCCAAGATACGCCGCCTGTGACGTGGATGTTGCAGGTGATCTGTCCGAGGCGGAGCAACAGACATGGTTGGTCTTTGCAGATGATGCAGGTCTGACGTCCGCCGCGGCACAGCGGTTGCGCAATGCGGGGCATAATGTGATCACCGTGCGCCCCGGCGACACCTTTGCCCGAGATGGCGAGGGCGGCTATTTCATCGCGCCTGAACGGGGCCGCGAAAGCTATGACCAGCTGATCGCCGATCTGAATGCGCGCGACCTGATCCCGACCCGTATTTTGCACGGTTGGATGATCACAAGCGACAACAGTTTCCGCCCCGGTTCCAGCTTTTTTCATCGGGTACAAGAACAAGGCTTCTACAGTCTGTTCTTCCTTGCGCAGGCCATTGGGGGCGAAGACCTGCCCGGTGATATTCACATGACCGTGCTTACCAATGGGGCTGCACAGCACAAAAACGAAACACTGCCGTACCCTGAGAAAGCCACTCTCACGGGCCCCGCCCGCGTGATACCGCGCGAGTTTCCGCATATCACCGTGGCGACGCTTGATCTGGTCTTGCCGCCCCAGACAGGACGCAAGAAACGCGGATTGGCGCAGGCGGATGTGGACCGCTTGGTTGATCATATTCTCGAAGACGCGCTGGCCGATCCCGGCAATGGCACTGCGCTTGTACGCGGCGGTAAGCGGTTTGAATTAACCTATAAGCCCGCACCGCTGAGTGATCTGCCAGAAGAGCCTCTGTCCGTTCTGAATGACAAAGGTGTTTACCTGATCACCGGCGGTTTTGGGGGTATTGGCCTGACGTTGGCCGAAGCTTTGATCAAGCAGTGTGGCGCACGAATTGCGCTTTTGTCACGCAGCGGCCTGCCTGCACGCACGGCTTGGGACACGACGCTCAAGAACACGCCACCCAACGCCCCGCTGGCCCGCCGGATCAAGGCGGTGCAAGCGTTAGAGGCGATGGGGGGCGAGGTACTGTGCGTGGCCGCTGATGTCAGCAATGTCGAAGATATGCACGAGGCCCGGGCCACGGTTGAGGCGGTGTTCGGTCCGGTCAACGGGGTAATCCATGCCGCAGGCCACATCGACGATGCACCGATCATGGCCAAGGACGTGACCGGCATCGAAGACGTATTTGCCCCAAAGATCCACGGCACACAGGTGCTGGAACAGGTATTCCCCGACGGAGATCTGGATTGGCTGGTGCTTTTCGCCTCAAGCTCGACCGCGACGGCACCGATTGGACAGGTCGATTATGTGGCGGCCAATGAATACCTGAATGCCTATGCCAAATCGCGCACTGGGGGCAAAACCATGGTGCGCGCGATCAACTGGGGAATCTGGGCAGATGTGGGCATGGCGGCCGACGCGATGGGGGCCCGCACAGGTGCAACAGAACCAGCCGAAGTGACTGACATTGACACCCCGATGCTGGATCAAGCCACGTTCGACCGGGCTGGCGCACGGGTGTTCACCGCCACCTATACCGTCAAAGATCGCTGGTTCCTGGATGAACATCGCACCAAGGCGGGCGATGCGCTGATCCCCGGCACCGGTTATCTGGAAATGGCCGCAGAAGCCTTGCATGAAATGGGTGAAGACGCGGCCTTTGAAATTCGCGACCTTTATTTCCTACGCCCCTTTGCGGTGGGTGACAGCGCCACAGTAGACCTGCGATTGAGCTTGCCGCGCAGCGATACCGGCTATGACTTTCTGGTGGAAAGTGGCAGCGACGGGGTTTTTGAGCAAAACGCCCAAGCCAGCTTGCAAATCCTGCCATTAGACACACCGCAACCTCTTGACATCGCGGCCATCACGGCCCGTTGTGCCGCACCTACTGAAGCAGGTGATCTGGGCTGGATCGCGTCCCCGCAAGAAGCGCATTTGAAATTTGGCCCACGTTGGCGCGTACTGCAATCCACCGCCTTTGGGGATGGTGAAGGGATCGCCATGCTAGCCCTGCCTGATGCGGCATCGGGGGACAGTGCAGAAGGCTATCTCTTGCATCCAGGAATGATGGATCTGGCGACAGGCTGGGCGATGAAACTGATCGCGGGCTATCAGGCGCAACATCTGTGGGTGCCGGTGTCTTACCGGTCCGTGAAAGTCTATGCACCGCTTCCTGCGCAAGTGGTCAGCTGGGTACGCAATGCGCGCGACAATACCGCAGACAGTGAGATTGCCAGCTTCGACATCACATTGGCCGCCCCCGACGGCACAGTCTGCGTCGAGATCGCCGGCTTTTCGATCCGGCAGATGGCCGACATGGCAGGATTTGGCGCGCAGCCAGAGGCGCAAGCGATCCAAACCCAAGATGAAACCACCCGCCCGCTTTCCCCGGCCGAGGAACGGCTGCGCCACAACCTGTCTCAGGGCATCCGCGCCGATGAAGGGGCAGACCTCTTCCTGCGCGCCCTGATCAGCCCGTATCAACAGGTGATTATCTCATCCCTTGATCTGGACACGCTGATCGCTCAGGCGGGGCAGACAGACGACGAAGATGCAGAAGACGGTCAGAAATTCTCGCGTCCGCAGCTGGATAGTGACTTTGTCGCACCTGAAGGCCCGATCGAAGAACGGCTTGCCGGGTTCTGGCAAGACCTGCTGGGCGTAGATCAGATCGGGGCGGAAGACAGCTTTTTTGACCTTGGCGGCCATTCCTTGATCGCGGTTCGGCTTTTTGCGCAGATCCGCAAGGCCTTTGACGTGGATTTCCCGATTTCGGTCCTGTTTGAGGCCCCAACGATCCGCAAGTGTGCCGCCCTGATCGCAGCGCGCGGCGTCACAATTGAGGGGGATGAGCCGAGCGCTGACACGCCCAAAGCACCAACCCGCCGCTTTACACACCTTGTCCCGATGCATCAGGGCGAAGGCGGGCGCAAACCGCCGTTCTTCCTTGTGGCAGGCATGTTCGGCAATGTGCTGAACCTGCGCCATCTGGCGCATTTGATCGGCAGCGAGCGCCCCTTCTTTGGTCTGCAAGCGCGGGGCCTTTTTGGAGATGAAGAGCCCCACCGTACAATTGAAGCTGCCGCCACCGACTACATCACTGAAATGCGGCAGGTGCAGCCGCACGGCCCCTATCACTTGGGCGGCTTTTCAGGTGGCGGGATCACCGCCTATGAAATTGCGCATCAGTTGTGCGCACAGGGTGAAGAGGTCGCCGCATTGGTCCTGTTGGACACGCCCTTGCCTGTCCGCCCAGAGATGGACAAAGGCGACCGCTTGCGTACGAAGCTGCAAGATATCCGGCAAGGCGGGCCAAAGTATGTGGTCGATTGGGTCAAAGCCCGCATCGCCTGGGAAATCGCCAAACGCAAAGGACACACAGAGGCCGCAGATGAAGGCCAGCAGTTCCACAATCTGGCCATTCAGGATGCATTCTTGGAAAGCGTGGGTGCCTATCAGGTCAAACCATGGGACGGCACACTGGCCCTGTTCCGCCCGCCCCTTGTCGCGAAATGGACCGTCGGGGACCGTTTGATCAGTGACGAACGCGTCTATTTGTACCCTGACAATGACTGGACGCAGTTCGCCCCGAACATTGAGGTCTTCGAAGTTCCCGGCGATCATGACAGCATGGTACTTGAACCAAACGTCCGTGTCCTAGCCGCCCGCATCCGCCGCTATCTTGAACGTCCAACTGCCGCAGAAACCGCTTACAAAGAGGCGGCTGAATAGATGTCTGATCCGCGTATCCTGACCATCGTGTTGAACTATAAGACGGCGCAAATGACGCTGAAAGCGGCTGAAGCAGCACGCATCGCGATGGAAGGTCTGCCCGGTGAGATCGTGATCGTCGATAACGACAGTCAGGACGGCTCTTTTGCGGAAATGAGCGCCCATGTTGCCAAAGCGGGGTGGGACGCGATCCGCGTGATCCAATCAGGGCACAATGGCGGTTACGGGGCGGGCAATAACGTCGGTATTCGCGCGGGCATGGCCGACGGCAGCAGGCCCGATTATGTTTATGTCCTGAACTCCGACGCCTTTCCTGAACCTGACGCGATCCGCGTGCTTTATGACCACCTGAATGCCACCCCAAGCACAGGATTTGCCGGCAGCTATATTGCGGGCGATGATGGGGTGCAGCACACCACAACTTTCCGCTTTCCGTCGGTATGGAGCGAGTTTGAGGGATCAATTCACTTTGGCCCGGTCAGCAAGCTGCTCAAATCCTACCGCGTTCCACGAGAATTGACTGAAACCGCGCAGGTCGATTGGCTGGCAGGGGCATCAGTGATGATGCGACAGGATGTGCTGGATGAAATCGGCCTCTTTGATGAGACGTTCTTTTTGTATTTCGAAGAGACCGACCTGTGCAGGCGCGCGCAAAAGGCGGGGCATCAAGTTATGTTCCTTGCCGATAGCAAGGTCACACATATCGGGTCGGTGTCGACTGGTATGAAGGACTGGACGCGCGTGCCAAGCTACTGGTTCGCCTCGCGCTGGCACTATTTCACCAAGAACCACGGGCGCGCCTATGCCGCCTGTGCCACAATTTTTCGACTGGTTGGAGGCGGGTTGTTTTGGCTGCGCTGCAAGTTGACAGGCAAAACCTACAATGGCGCGCCGCATTTCTTGCGCACAATGGCCGCCCACGATTTTGGTGCGATTTTCAAGTCTCAGCGCGAAACGCCTGCACGGGCGCGTCCGCAAATCGGAGAATAGTCTTATGTCCACGTTCCGCGCAGTGATTATCGGCAACGAATCCCTTGCCATTCAGTGTGGCGAGATGCTGCGCGCGGCAGGTCATACGCTGGCCGCTATCGTCACCCGCAATGCGGATGTTGCTGATTGGGCCAAGGACGCGGATTTACCTGTCATCTCTTCCGATGCTGATTTGGCTCACGAACTATCGGGCATCGCACACGATTGGCTGTTGTCCATCGCCAACCTCGATATGATCCCCGACACCGTGCTGGCCCTGCCCACACGCGGGGCGGTGAACTTTCACGATGGGCCACTGCCGCGTTATGCCGGTTTAAACGCCCCCGTCTGGGCATTGCTGGCCGGAGAAGCGGAATACGGCATCAGTTGGCATCTGATCGCAGGCGGTGTGGACGAAGGTGGGCTGCTTGCGCAGAGTTTCTTTGACGTAGCCCCCGATGAAACGGTCCTGACCCTGAACACCAAATGCTATGCGGCCGCGATCGACAGTTTTGATACCGTAGTTGAAAAGCTGGCCAGTGATGTGCCAGTGGTGACACCGCAAGACCTGTCGCAACGCACCTATTTTGCCAAGAACGACCGGCCCGCTAACGCCGCGCGTCTGGATTTCACCCAGACTGCACGCAAGATCACAACCTTGGTTCACGCGCTGGATCATGGCGATTATTTGAACCCGCTGACCTGCCCCAAGATCGCAACAGAGGCAGGTGTGTTTCTGGTGGGCAAAGCCGTTGCTGAACAGACCGCCTCTGACGCGTCCCCCGGTACGGTCATCGCGGTTGACGAGCATAGTTTGACAGTCGCAACTGCAACGGCACCTGTTACGCTGCGTGGGCTGCGCACCGCCACGGGTGGGACTGTGGCCACATCACAGATCGCAAGCGTCGGCGATGTATTACCACGGCTTGACCTTGCCGAAGCCGAGGCACTGACGACCGCCCTGAAAATGACCTTGAAGCATGAGACCGCTTGGCGCAAAGCTTTGGCCGCCATGCCGCCTGCGACCTTACCGCTGATTGATATGAGCGCCACAAAAGGAGAGGTGATCAGCCTGCCGCTGACCGGTGATCCAGATGATCTGGCACAGGCACTTGGGCTGTTGGGCGATGCATTGTCCGATGATCCTGTCACGCTGGCGTTGAGTGTGACCCATGCTCATCCCGGCTATCTGAATGATTGGGTACCCGTCCGTAGCAGGGATGACCGAGAGGCCGCCACGGCCCGTGGCCCCTTCGCGGCCGATCTTTGCGCGCGTATCCCCGGTGGTGTTGCGACCCCAGCATTGGGTCTGTCACAGACTGGGCATATCACTGGTACAGCACTGACAGTGGCCGGGCATACACTGACCGCTGATACGGGCAAGATCAGCCCCGCTGCGGCACAGGTGATGGCTGAACGCCTGTCCCATATGGCCGCTCAGGTTGCGAACGGTGATCCGGTCACTATCTTGCCCGAGACCGAACGGCAAAGCGTCCTTTACGACTGGAACGCCACCGCGCAGGATTATCCCGCTGACCTTTGCATCCATCAGGCATTTGAGGCGCAGGTCGCCCGCACACCCGATGCCGAAGCGCTGGCCTTTGAAGGCGAGAGCCTGACTTACGCCCAACTCAACGCCCGTGCCAATACACTGGCCCATCTGCTGCGCGACAAGGGCGTCGGACCAGATGCGATCGTTGGCCTGCATCTACGCCGGTCTTCGGCCCTTTTGATCGGGGCCTTGGCCATTATGAAGGCGGGCGGCGCCTATCTGCCGATAGATCCCGCCTATCCAGCAGATCGGACAGCCCTTTATATCGCTGACAGCGGGACGAAAGTGATTGTCACAGACAGCGCCTTGGCCGCGGATCTGCCCACGACAGCAGCCGAGACTGTGCTTGTCGATACCCTGCCTGTGGACGGCAACACTGACAACCCTGACAGCGGTGTGACCGGCGCGCATATGGCGTATATGATCTACACCTCAGGCTCGACCGGCAAACCCAAGGGCGTGATGGTGGAACACCGCAATGTGGCGAATTTCTTTACCGGCATGGACGGTCGGATCGCACATAACCCGCCGGGTGTTTGGATGGCGGTCACGTCATTGTCTTTCGACATTTCCGTGCTTGAGTTGTTCTGGACTCTTGCCCGAGGGTTCAAACTTGTCATCTCGGGTGACGAAAACCGCACTTTGGTATCTGGCGAAGGGGCAGCACCGGGCGTTGGCATGGACTTCAGCCTGTTTTACTGGGGCAATGATGATGGAATTGGCCGCGACAAATACCGGTCCTTACTGGAAGGCGCACAATTCGCCGACAAAAACGGGTTCTGCGCGGTCTGGACGCCAGAACGCCATTTTCATGCGTTCGGTGGGCCGTACCCCAACCCATCCGTGACTGGCGCCGCTGTTGCCGCTGTCACCCGTAATCTCGCGGTGCGGGCCGGATCTTGCGTGGCGCCCTTGCACCATACCGCGCGGATTGCTGAAGAATGGGCCGTGATCGACAACCTGACCAACGGGCGCACCGGTCTGGCCATTGCTTCGGGCTGGCAGCCGGATGACTTTGTGCTGCGGCCTGAGAATACGCCACCCAAGAACAAACCCGCGATGTTTGATGCGATCCACGATTTGCGCAAGCTCTGGGCTGGCGAGAAGGTGGAGTTTGCCCGCGCGAACGGCGAAATGCACGGCGTCGTCACGCAACCGCGCCCTGTGTCCAAAACATTGAATGTTTGGGTCACGACGGCGGGCAACCCGGAAACATGGAAAGAGGCAGGCACCAACGGGTGCAACGTGCTGACCCATTTGTTGGGGCAAAGTGTTGACGAAGTCGCAGAGAAAGTCGTGATCTATCACGATGCTCTGCGCGCGGCGGGCCATAACCCCGATGATTTCTCAGTCACGCTGATGTTGCACAGCTTTCTGTCAGATACCCGCGATCATGCCCGCGAAATCGCGCGCGAACCGATGAAGGACTACCTGCGCGCCGCGGCTGGTCTGATCAAACAATACGCCTGGGCCTTTCCCGCGTTCAAAAAACCCAAAGGCGTCGAAAGCCCGATGCAGATCGACCTTGGGTCGCTGGACGAGGATGAAATGGACGGCATCCTCGAATTCGCATTCGAGCGGTATTTCAATGACAGTGGTCTGTTCGGAACGGTCGAGGATGCGATTGAACGGGTCAAACAAGTCAAAGCGATTGGCGTGACTGAAGTGGCCTGCCTGATCGACTATGGCATCGACGTGGACCTTGTCCTTGAAGGGTTGAAACCCTTGGCCAAGGTCGTGGCCGCCAGCAATCAAGAGGTCGCGCAAGGCGATTATTCTATCGCCGCGCAAATCACCCGTCACAAGGTCACACACCTGCAATGCACCCCGTCAATGGCACAAATGCTGACGATGAACGACGAAGCCCGCGCCGCCTTGAGCGGGATCAAACACATGATGGTCGGGGGCGAGGCGTTGCCGGGCGCATTGGCTGAAGAATTGCGCGCGCTGACAGGCGGGCATGTTGAAAATATGTACGGGCCTACCGAAACAACGATCTGGTCCACTACGCAAACAGCCGAACCGGGCCAGAACTCCGTTCCGATCGGCACGCCTATTGCGAACACGCAGGTCTATGTACTTGGTGAAAATATGCAGCCCCTGCCTATCGGCGTGCCGGGTCAGCTTTACATCGGGGGGGCTGGCGTCACCCGTGGCTATTTCCAGCGCGACGACCTGACCGCCGAACGCTTTTTGCCCAATCCGTTTACGGATGGCCGGATCTACCGCACCGGCGATCTTGTGCGCTGGCAGCCGGATGGACGGCTCGATTTCCTTGGGCGGGCTGACTTTCAGGTGAAACTGCGCGGCTACCGGGTGGAACTGGGCGAAATTGAAAGCGTCATCGACCGGCACACCGGCGTTCAGCAATCCGTCGTGATTGCCCGTGAAGACACACCGGGTGTTGTACAACTGGTTGGCTATCTTTTGGCCGATGAGGCAGTCGATGAGGCCGCATTACGCAAGGACATGCTTAAATCCCTACCGGATTATATGGTGCCACGCCATTTTGTAAGATTGGATGCCTTTCCGCTGACGCCCAACAAAAAGGTCGACCGCAAGGCATTGCCCGCACCTATGCTTGGGCAGGCGGCATCGTCCCCTGTGGCAGTGAAGGCGCCTTTTGCCCAAGCGGCCGCGGTCAATCTGGGCTCAGAGGCTGATATCAGCGACCGGATTGCTGCAATCTGGTCAGCGACGCTTGGTGTGTCGCAGATCGGGGCAAAGGACAGCTTTTTTGACCTTGGTGGGCACTCTCTACTGGCCGTACAGGTGCACCGGGAAATCCGCTCCAGCATGGGTGTGCAGAAACTTTCGATCACAGACATTTTCCGCGCCCCGACGTTGGGTGCCTTGGCCAAGATCGTGGCGCAGAAGGCTGGCGCACCAGCAGCGCCAAAACCGGCCCATGAAGCGCCCAAAGTACGCGATCCTGTCAGCCCAGCGCCCGAACAGGCCAAACCATCGGGTGACCCGCTGCAAGACGCCATGGCCCGCCGCCGTGAAATGCGCGAACGCCGGCGCAACCGCTGATGGACAGCATTGGGGCGGCGTTGCGCAAGATACTTGGCCCCAACGCAGGGGTTGGCGTGACCGATCCGACTGTCCCATCTGATCTTTGGCCAGAAGAGACCAGCGCGATGTCGCGCGCCATTCCCAAACGGCGCACCGAGTTCGCCGCCGGACGAAAAGCTGCACGCATAGCGATGGCAGATCTGGATCTGCCGCCGATCGCCATCCCGCAAGGCGCAGACCGTGCGCCAATCTGGCCCAAAGGTATCTCGGGATCTATTTCACACTGTGCGCGATGCTGCATCGCAGTGGCCGCGCAGACCGCCCACTACCCGACACTTGGCGTCGACGTTGAAGCCGCAGAGCCACTAGATAACGATCTGATCCCGGTCGTTTGCACCCCTGCCGAGCAAGTCTGGTTGCGGGACGCCCCCCATCCCGGTCTCGCGGCTAAGATGATCTTTAGCGCCAAAGAGGCCGTTTATAAGGCGCAATACCCTTTGACCGGCAAAGTCATCGGGTTTGATGCTGTTTCCCTTATTATCGATGAAGACCGCTTTTCTGTCGCCGCCAATCCGACACTCCCAACACTGAAAGGAACGATCTTGATCCAAGAGGGTCTGATCCTATCTGTTGCCCATGGTTAAACGTATCGCGTTCTTTGTTGTCGCCCCCGCCCTCGCCCTGCTTGCCGCCCTTGGTCTTTACGCGCGCGACCCTGCGCCGTTAGATGCAGAAAGCTTTGAAGCGCTTTACGCGATGCCAGCACCCGCACCAAACGGTCCGCGCAAAATCTTTCATATCGGGCACAGTCTTGTCGGGCGCGATATGCCTGCCATGCTGGCGCAGTTGGCTGGCGACGGGCATGACTACGCCAGCCAACTGGGTTGGGGGGCAACACTGCAATCGCATTGGGACCCTGACGTGCCAATCAACGGGTTCGACGTTGAGAACGCGCACAATAAATACCGGGATGCGCATGAGGCGGTCAAATCCGGGGACTATGACGCGCTTGTTCTGACCGAGATGGTCGAGATCAAGGATGCGATCGCGTATTTTGAGAGCCCGCGCATGCTGCACAACTGGGCCGCATCAGCAAAATCCAACGCGCTGCCGGTCTATTTCTACGAAACATGGCACCCAATCAACGATCCCGAAGGATGGCGCATGCGACTTGGCCGCGATCTGGGCACGTATTGGGAAGGCAAGATCATGCGCCCAGCGCTTGCAATGGCCGATGAGCCAGCCCCGATTTATTTGATCCCCGGCGGGCAGGTCATGGCTGCCTTTGCAGATGCATTGGACGCACAAGGGCCTGTTGGACCACTGACATCACACACAGACTTGTTTAGCGATGATATTCATTTCAACGACTACGGCGCCTATTTGATCGCACTGACGCACTACGCCGTCTTGTATCAGCAAAGCCCTGTTGGCCTACCGCATGCCTTGCGACGTGCAGACGGCACACCCGCCGACGACCCCGGCCCAGAGGCCGCGCGACTGATGCAAGAAACTGTATGGGATGTGGTTACGTCATTGCCCCGCACAGGGGTGCGCAGTTGACGCTGAATTTGTGGCTGGATGTCCGTGTCAGAAGCCGAACAAATTAGCGTCAGTGATCGCAGCGGCAATCACCTTGGCGCGGTCGGTCTCAGGTGTCCAACCCAGTTCTACTTTTGGCTTGGTATTGTCGAACGGCGTAAAATGCGCACGCGACTTCCAGTCTTTCAGCGACGCTCGCGACAGGCCCTTGCGTCGCAGCAATGAGACTTTCAAAGCGTGTTTGACTGCATCTGCCACAAACAATGCATACAAAGAGCTGGTTGATACGTTTAACCGGGCATCCATCTGATCATGGATTGCTTGAAAATAATCGCGGGCCGACATCATGGGTTCACCCACAATATTATAGCCCTGCCCTTCAATCTCAGCTTGATCCATCATGCGGATAAGGGCGTCTGTCACGTCATCGATCAGCACAAATGGCAGGGTATTCCGACCGTGACCCCAGATCCGGACGGCACCGGCTCCATGCCAACGCCCGATCCCCCAATGCTGGAGCGGGCCGCCATGCCCCACGACAATGCCTGGCCGCGCGATGACCAAAGGCAATCCCCGCTCTTCGTGCATCTCAAACAGGCGTTTCTCGCATTCCGCTTTGGAACGTGCATAGATATTCCGGTCACGCATGTCTTCAGCAAAACGTGTCGCCTCTGTAATTGTGCCGGTGGGTTCTGACATGTCGTATGAGGCAATTGTACCGGTATAAATCAGGCGACGGACCCCAGCCGCCATTACGGCCTCGGCAACACCAATGCTTACCCCGACATCGTTGATCAGTGCGTCATCCCAGGTTTTATCCATGGATTTCGCAAGGTTATAAACAGTGTCGATTCCTTGCATAGCCTGTGTCAGGCCTTCGGTATCACGCATCGAAACAGATACTGTTTCGACGTGGTTGGCGATGTCGGCAAAAGGCCCCCTTTTCCCGCGACTGAGAACCCGTACGTCATGACCCCGTTTGACAAGCTCACGGGTCAACGCACGCCCTATGAAACCGGTCCCGCCAATTACCATGACAGTGGGGTTCGGTTTGCCCTTCGGAAAGGCGGGAACCTTGTGTGCGGGCATCATTGCCAAGGCATCATCAATGCTTTGCATAACAACCTCGGCCGTCTGCATGTCAAATCGCGGATCAAGCGGTACACTACGACGCACACTGTCATAAAAGCTGCCAATTGCGCGGGCAAAACTAAGACCATAAGGCGACTTACGGTTCAAAGAGATCACCTGTCGCCAAAAGTTGACTGTACCTTCACGAAAATACTGCCATCCTTGGGAGACCTGGGTGCGTAGCGGGTTAACCACTAAGTCAGCTGTGTTTTCGCGACGGATCACAACTGTATCCGCGGCATAATCAAACCGTGCCTGTGCCGAAGAACCACGCACCAAGACGCTGCGATCATCGACTGTTTCGACGAGCGAGATGTTGAACGTTATATCCACGTCGCCCGCTTGCGCGAGGATGCGCCAACCCTGATGCCGCTCCTCGCCACCCGGTAAGGTGATTGGCTTGCTCAATGCCAGATGAGATACCCTAACCGGGCCAAAAAGGTCTGTGGCAAAGGCAAAAAGATGCGGCCCCAATTCGAGCAAAAGGTTGCCGGGTTCCCGCAAGAGCCAAAGACCAAAAGGCCCCGAACGCAACGGCGGCAGTGGAAAGCACCAGTTGACTTCTGCCATTGAAATACGGCCCAGATCACCGGATTTCACCGCTTCTCTAAGCCGCTCGTACGCCGGCATACCAAGAAAGTTATGCCCTGCCGCCATCAACCGGTTGGCGCTCTGGCCTGCCTCTACCATTGCGGCAGTTTCTCTTGCAGAAACGCCAACAGGTTTTTCCACAAAGCAGTGCAAACCGGCAGCAGCACATTTGACAGCCAGATCATGGTGGCTGTCAGGCGGGGTTAGGATATGCACGGCATCAAGGTTCGCCTCTGCGATCATCGCGTCAACGTCAGTAAAAGGCTTCGCATCAAAACCTGCGGCCAATGCGTCTGCGGCGCCGGCAGACATATCGCAAACCGCGACAAGATCGACGCCTTGTAGCGCCTTGATCGTTTCGGCATGCCAGGTCGCGATGTATCCCGCGCCTATGATGCCGACTCGCACGCGTGCATTTGCCATTATTTTATCTCACTTATACTCAATAATCGCCATGTCGCTGCTGCGCAGGACACGCCAGTGATATGTCAACAATCCAATCAGGTTTGGAAACTTTGACAGACTAAGAAATACGGATTGGTGTAGTGCTTTGCGGCTGCCAAGCCCAGCACGCATGAGGCCGCGTACGGTTTTCAAGTAGGACAGGATATACAAACCAAAAACGGGCAACAGCATCCAAGGTAGAAAGAAGAAAGCCAGTACGGCTGCTATCGGCAAAATTGCCCCGTAGAACCAAACCCTCTGACGGGCGCGCAAAAAATACTCCGGATGCAATGCCCCTACTTGTGCAAAACCATGCCCGGTACGTATGGCACGTTGCCACCATTGCCCGAAGCGATGCATGTCTGCGTCATGCTGCGTCATACTTATTGGCAAGCGATACACACGCCATTGGGCTTTGCGCACACGTGTGCAAAATTCATCATCTTCGGCTGCTATAACATGTGGGTTGAAGCCCCCGACGGTCGTGAAAACTGATGTGCGAACCATCATATCACCACCACAGGCCTCAATGTCACCGGCTGGTCGATGCCACTCAAAATCAGCCAACCCGTTGTAAACGCTTGCGTCAGGGTAAATCTCAGAGCGCCACCCCGTAACGATGCCAATATCCGCATTTTGACGCAGAGCACCCAAGCCGGCGGCTATCCAATCCGGTTCCAAAATGCAGTCGCCGTCGATAAACTGGACAAATTCCGGGAGAGGATCGAGCGCTTCAAAACCGGCGTTGCGCGCCCGGGCTGCTGTGAACGGTGTATCTAGATCTAATTCAACGATCTGCGCACCCGCGTTTGCAGCTGCCAGCAAGCTCCCATCGGTCGAACCACTATCGACATAGACAATCCTTTGAACTCTTCCTGCCAGCGAAGCGAGAGCAGCGACAAGACGCGCACCTTCATTCCTGCCGATCACCACAACGGCGATATCAGTCCGATCAGTCATGAAGGCAACTCGGTTCTGTAATGTTGAAACAGATGCATCAACTTCTCTGCCTCTTTGGCCGAGACATAGTCAGTTGCCACCTTCGCTTGACCAATTCTACCCATCTCTGCACGAAGTTTTGCATCGCCCAATAGCTTGTTCAACGCATCAGCCAGCGGCCCCGTAGCACCGGGCGGTACAAGCAATCCACTGCGCCCATCTTCGACCAGCTCCGGCACACCCGCAATTCGGCTGGTCACGACGGGCACTTGAGATGCCATTGCTTCCATCAACACCACGGGAACCCCCTCAGCAAAGCTGGGCAAGACAAATACATCCGCGGCAGAAAGCGCCTCAGCCACGTCAGCCTGGGATTTGTAGCCACAAAATTCCACATGATCCTGAATTCCCAATTCGATGGCACGCGCCTCAAGTGACGAACGCTCAGGCCCGTCACCGATCAGGCGGAGCAATACGTCAGGGTGCTGCTTGATAATGGCCTTCAGGGCATCGAAAAGCACCAATACGCCTTTGACAGCGGCCAAGCGCCCGACAAACAGCAGCGTTGGCCGGGTCGGACGCGCACCTGCGACGTAACGCTCTGGCTCTACACCACAATGGACGATATGCAATTTGTCCCAATCACGATGTGCAGAAAACAGCATCGCCTGAGATCGACAGAAATCGCTGATAC
This sequence comes from Yoonia sp., assembly GCA_023263855.1. Taxonomy (GTDB): domain Bacteria; phylum Pseudomonadota; class Alphaproteobacteria; order Rhodobacterales; family Rhodobacteraceae; genus Yoonia. The sequence goes on from JALQUF010000019.1 coordinate 34,993, forward strand.
AGGACACAAATGCAGCGGTTTCTATCTTTGTATCTAGTCGCCAATGATGCGCTTCAAAAAAGATACCAGGCCCGTGCAAAGTAAAACTATAGGGGATCCCAGACATTGCAGAGGCAATCATCGCAACTGTACAACTGGCAGTAGCGATATGGTTGTGCAGGTGATCGACGCGTTCTTGGCGCAAATGATCGACAAGAATTGCCGCTTCAAGGAAATAGAAAAACTGGTAGACATGATTGCGTATGCCGGGTGGTGACGTACGCATAGCAAGGCGTAAGGCGTGCAAGTATCGGCTGGGCTGGCGGATCGCACGCAAATGACTGCGAATAAGTATTGACGGTTTCTTGGCCGCATCCAAAATCTTGAAGGTCGTCGCTGCTTCAGCCTTCTGCTCAGGACCAACATGATGATCCGCCGAGGTAGTGCGCACCGAGCAAGTAACAACATCAACACCCAATTTACGTAGTCCCTGCACCTCTCGGAGAATAAACGTGTCCGTCGCGCGGGGGTACTCGCCTGTAAGATAGGCTACTTTCATAGACCGCCTCCGCGAGATATCTGCATCGCTTCATCAAAACCAATAAGCGGCTCATCCGACATCAAGCGGCTCATCTCTTGAGTGGCATAACGCACAGGCATCATCCGGGCACGCAAGACAGCGGGATGCAAAAGCCCCGGCTTGGAATTCAGCGGCAAAAGCCGCCCAATCAGCAAGAGCAGACGCCAGGGGAAAACCAATGTCGGCTTTTCCCAACCCAAGGCATTGAGATAACGCCGGCGATCAGGTGGGTCAGCATCAATCAAATTGACCGGACCCGCGATATTTGTTTCGCAAGCCTTCAATATGGCCAACGCACAATTCCCAACATAGACAACAGGAAGCGCGCCCGCGCGCGTGAACTGCACCAAGACAGGCCCCAAGATCGCACCGAGATGGGCGTTCCACGTATTGGCGGGACCAAACACCGCTCCGGGGCGCAAAATGGTCAACGGCATCCCATGTGATGCTGCAGATGCGCTGGCGATCTTCTCTTGTTGCAGCTTGTTCAGACAATACACATCGCGCCTTTCTGGGGCAGCTTCCAATGATGTGTCTTCGTTTATGATGCCGCCCGGTGCGACTTTTTCATATCCATAAACTGCAATCGAACTGATCAGAACCAGACGTGGTATCACTGGTTGGCTTATGATCGCAGTACAAAGCGCTTGAGTGGTATCAACAGTATTGCGTCGTTGGCTCTCGGTATCGCCAGTCATGATAGCGGCCAGATGCACCACAATATCAGCTCCGGCAATTACACCGCCCAAATCATCATGGCACAGAAGGTCTGCAACAATGACTGTGACCCCTTCATCCCACTCTTTCGGTTCAGATCCGGTACGTCGCACGATTGCAAGGACGGTGTGACCGCGCGCGCGCGCGCAAGCCACAACCGCGCGACCGATGAACCCTGACGCCCCGGTGACTGCGATCGTCAAAGGCTTTCCCGTCCGACCCATTATACAATCCCTCTCAACGCATGCGCCCAAGGCTGTGGCAATGTCGGAGTGCAGGTTGTCTGCATCGCAACAGCCCCGCTGTGTTCTCCTGCATTCTGCAGCGCCAGCGTCACTTCGTTCACGTGTAGCGCCATCTGCATGGTCGGCGATGGATCGTTGCCTTTAGAAATATCGCTGAGCATCTGATCAGGGCCCAGAAAGAAATTCATCGTAGCTGCACCACCCTTAGCAGGCACAGGGTGAGTGGTCTTGTTAGCCAGACGCAGTCTGCGTGCGATCGGCAGCTCTAACAAACGGCGGCGAATACGGGTGCGTTTCCGAAAGCGAACTTTCGCCAAATTATCCCAGCATTCATCAAGCTCAAGAACGCCTTGATCGCCAACGATCCGCAGTTCGTGGTTGTGCGGTGCTATGATTGAGCAGGTTAGCCGAGAGACTACACCCGATGCATGAAACAGCGTACCGATTGACAGATCATGCGCCGCTGGTGAATCTCCGGTCAGTTGTGCAGAGGCTGCGACCACCGTGCGCACCGGGCCAAACATTTGGATCAACCACGTCAAATAGTATCCGGCGTGCTCCATTGTGCATCCGACCTGAAACTCGTCCTCTGCCGGCCAGGGTGCGCCTGTTTCACTCTTCCAATGCTGATACGGGGCTTGGCGAATATAGCCGTCGTCTATCTCTGCATATACCAACCGAGCCTTGCCCGCGATTTCTTCGCGAACCGCGGCCCAAAGTGTCTGTGCCGATTGTGACAAATAGCTGCAAGGTGCCGCACCCATATGCAAGCCCCGCGCCGTTGCCAGCTCTGCTAGCGCGTGCGCCTGTTTCATGTTCATCGCGAGAGGTTTTTCTGAATAGACATGCCGACCTGCACTGAGGCAATTGTGTGTTACTTCGTAGTGGGCATCGGGATTGGTCAGGTTCAGGACAACCCCCTGAGGGGGTAAGTCCGCCAGCAACTCTGTCGCTGACGCGAAGGGTTTCACTGACCAGTAATCGCAAAACGTCTTCAGCCTATCCGCATCCAGATCAAACGCACCCACGATTTCTACTTCCGGATAGAGCGCAATGGATTTCATGTAAAAATCTGCGACATACCCCGTTCCTATGATCGCGATAGATCGTCGTAC
>JALQUF010000001.1:0-13699 GCA_023263855.1 Yoonia sp.
TGTCCTGGCACTTCTGGCTGGCGACCATCGGCATCGTGCTCTACGCCTCGTCGATGTGGGTGACCGGCATCATGGAAGGCCTGATGTGGCGTGAAGTCGACGCAAACGGGTTCCTTGTGAACAGCTTTGCCGACACTGTTTCCGCGAAGTTCCCAATGTATGTGGTCCGTGGTCTGGGCGGGGTTCTGTACCTCGGCGGCGCACTGATCATGGTGTGGAACATGTACATGACCATCCGTGGCGGGGCGAAAGTCACCGCAGCGGTCGGCGTCCCTGCAGAATAAGGAGGCTGAGATATGTCTGATACAAATCAATCTACACCAGCCGTCAAAGGCTTCCTTGCCAAGCACGGCGTCCTTGAGCGCAGTCCCACACTTTTGTTTGTGTGCTCGCTCTTGGTGGTCAGCGTCGGCGGGATCGTGGAAATCGCGCCTCTCTTCTGGCTCGAAAATACGATCGAGGAAGTCGAAGGGGTGCGACCCTACTCGCCGCTGGAACTGGCAGGACGCGATGTCTACATCCGCGAAGGCTGCTATGTGTGCCACAGCCAGATGATCCGTCCTATGCGGGACGAGGTTGAACGCTATGGTCACTACTCACTGGCAGCGGAATCGATGTATGACCATCCGTTCCAGTGGGGATCGAAGCGGACCGGGCCTGATTTGGCCCGCGTTGGCGGCAAATACTCGGATGCGTGGCACCTTGATCACTTGATCGCACCGCGTTCGGTTGTGCCGGAATCCATCATGCCGGGCTATGCCTATCTGTTGGATAACCCGGTGAACCCCGAGTATGTGGCTGACACCGTCTCGACACATCGGTTCCTGGGCGTACCCTATACCGATGAGATGATCGAAGTTGCCGCTGCGGATGTGATGGCGCAGGTCGATCCGGATACCGACTCTTACGACGATCTGTTGGAGCGTTATCCCGGTGCGCAAATCCGCAACTTTGACGGGGAACCTGGCGTATCCGAGATGGATGCCCTGATTGCCTATCTGCAAATGCTGGGAACGCTGGTTGATTTCTCGACCTTCACCCCAGACGCAAGCCGCTAAGGAGGGCATGAGTATGGATACCTATTCCCTGCTGCGCGAAATCGCAGATAGCTGGGTTCTTCTGGCGATGTTTACATTCTTTCTTGGCGTCATTGTCTGGGCTTTCCGCCCCGGCAGCCGCCGGGTGCATGAAGACACCGCCAGCATCCCATTCCGCAACGAGGACCACCCCGGTTCTTCCGAGACTGAGGAGCTGCAGTCATGAGCAGCAATGAAAACAAAGATATTGATGAAGTCACAGGCACCGACACAACGGGCCACTCTTGGGACGGCATCAAGGAACTGAACAACCCGTTGCCGCGCTGGTGGCTGTGGTGCTTCTATATGACAATCGTCTGGGCCATCGCCTATACGGTTGCCTATCCCGCATGGCCCATGGTCAGCAAAGCCACGACGGGTCTTCTGGGCTATTCGACACGCGCCGAAGTCGCACAGGACATCGCCCGCTTTGAGGAAGCGAATGCCGAGATTTCGGTCCAGCTTGCGAGTGCGGATCTGAACGTCCTGAACGAAAACCCAGAGTTGCTGCGCTATGCAAACTCTGCCGGTGCTGCGGTGTTCCGCAACAACTGTTCGCAGTGTCACGGGTCAGGTGCAGCCGGTGCAGTGGGTTATCCCAACTTGCTGGACGATGACTGGCTTTGGGGCGGTGATTTCGAGAACATCGAATACACCGTACGCCACGGCATTCGTAACGAAGAGGACTGGGATGCGCGTTGGTCCGAGATGACCGCCTATGATGACATTTTCAGCAATGAAGAGGTTGATCAGGTCGTCCAGTACGTGCGTTTGATTTCCAATCAAGAGCATGACGCGACTCTGGCCGCTGCGGGCGAAGGATTGTTCCTGGACAACTGTGCGGCCTGTCACGGTGAAAACGGCATGGGTAGTCGCGATTTGGGCGCACCAAATCTGACCGATGCAATCTGGCTTTACGGCGGAAGCGTCGAAACGCTGGAAGAGACCGTGCGCTATGCCCGCTTTGGCGTCATGCCCCCGTGGGGCGAGCGCCTGAGCGAAGCCGAGGTCAAGGCCGTCACAGCCTACGTCCACCAGCTGGGTGGCGGTGAATAAGCATCACCAGCCCCGGATCATCTGTTCGCGCATAGATCCGAGGGCCAAGTGAAGGGAAGGGCGTCCGCACAAGTGGGCGCCCTTTTCTGTCGGCCGCGACATTTCTGTCTCTGTCACGTTTTGTCCTTGGAAGGTCTGTGGTCTGCGTACATGGCACACCGCCAGCCGATACTTGCCTTCTGCGCAACCTGTGTATTAGGACTTTGGCTGACGGGCCTTTTTGCAAGCCCGCAAGCCGATAGCGGAGCATTTGCGAGGCGTTCATGACGGCAACCGAAGCCTTCATCGCGAATTATGGCCTGCTCGCAGTCTTCGCCGGGGGCCTGTTAGAGGGGGAAACGGTTCTCATCCTCGCAGCGGTGGCGGTGCACCACGGCATCTTGTCCTTGCCTTCCGTCTTTCTTGTCGCCGCACTGGCGGCTGCAATTGGCGACCAGATTTGGTTTCTGCTTGGTCGCTTTGGGTCAGACAGAGAATTCGTCAAACGCTTTGTCGCAAAACCCGCAGCGCAGCGCGCGCTGGCGCGTATCGACCGTCATCCAAATATCTTCATTCTGTCGTTCCGCTTCATCTATGGTTTGCGTATCGCCGGTGCCATCGCTTGCGGGGTGAGCAAAATTCCCGTTCCGGCATTCATGGCGCTGAATTTCCTTGCCTCTATGCTTTGGACGGCAGTCATTCTGGCCCTTGGGTATACCTTCGGTACCGCGATTGAAGTCTTTCTTGGCGAAGCGAAACAGATCGAATGGAAGCTGGGTGTAGCCTTGGTTGCTTTCCTTGCGGTGTTCGCGGTTTTCCGTATTCTTTCAAAGCATCTCAGAGAGTAGTCACGGGCCACCACTCAGGAGGTTCTGATGTAAGCCCAAATGCGCAGCGGACCTGACCGCAGCACTTTACCACTTTGGGGACATTCGCAGATTTGGGAATAATGGAACCGGCAGTCCTCAGACTCAGGCCTCTTGTGCCAGCCTTGCTTCAAGTACATCAAACGGTACGCCAGGTTCGTCCTTGGCGCCACGAATGACCAGTGACGTCTTTACGGATGCTACGTTTTCGGCACTGGTCAGTTCTTCGGTCAGGAAGCGTTGAAATGTGCGCAGGTCCGGTGCGACGCATTTGAGGATAAAATCCACTTCGCCGTTCAGCATGTGACATTCGCGGACCAGCGGCCAGCCTTGGCAACGGCCTTCAAACGCATTCAGGTCTGCTTCGGCTTGGCTGACCAATCCGACCATCGCAAACACCTGAACCTCAAAGCCCAGTTCGCGCGAATTGACATCAGCATGATAGCCTTGGATATAGCCTTGCTCTTCCAATGTGCGCACCCGGCGCAGGCAGGGCGGCGCAGAGATTCCCACGCGCTTGGCCAATTCGACGTTGGTCATACGTCCATCCGCCTGAAGCTCTGCCAGGATCATGCGATCAATTTCGTCTAGCTTGGTGCCTGGCATCGGTTAGTCCCTGTTAATTTTCCAAATACTACGCATATGTATTGTATTGCGCAAGAATATTTCAAGGGCCCGCAACAAAATAACCTGCCCAATGGGCGCTTACTTGGTCTTTTATCATGGCTTATGCAGGGCTATATCAGGGGCAACTAATCATATGAGGTTGCCATGACTGACACGCGACATATCAAAGTACTGATCATCGGATCTGGTCCGGCGGGCTATACCGCTGGTGTCTACGCTTCGCGCGCGATGTTGGAACCTGTCCTGATCCAGGGGATTGAACCGGGCGGTCAGCTGACCACGACCACCGAGGTTGAGAACTGGCCCGGTGACACTGAGGTGCAGGGCCCTGATTTGATGGTCCGCATGGAGGCCCACGCCCGTGCCATGGGTTGCGAGATCGTCAGCGACATCGTGACCTCGCTGGATTTGCAGAACCGGCCGTTTACAGCAACCTGTGACAGCGGGGCGGTTTATACGGCGGACGCTGTTATTCTGTGCACCGGCGCGCGTGCGAAATGGCTGGGGCTGCCATCGGAAGAAAAATTCAAGGGTTTCGGCGTCAGCGCCTGTGCGACATGCGACGGCTTCTTCTATCGCGGTCAGGAAATCGTCGTCGTTGGTGGCGGGAACACGGCCGTGGAAGAGGCGCTCTTCCTGACGAATTTCGCCTCGAAGGTGACATTGGTGCACCGCCGCGACGAACTGCGCTCGGAAAAAATCTTGCAAGATCGGCTTTTCAAGAATCCCAAGATCGAAACCCTTTGGTTCCATGAAATCGACGAAGTCTTTGGCGGTGACAGCCCGTTGGGTGTCGAAGGTGTGCGCGTGAAGCATACCAAAACCGGCGAAATCACAGAGATCCCGGCGAAAGGGGTCTTTATCGCCATTGGCCACGCACCGGCGAACGAGCTGATCAAGGATCAGTTGGAAACCCACAGTGGCGGGTACGTAAAGGTCGCCGAAGGCACAACAAAGACCGCTATTCCCGGCGTCTTTGCGGCAGGTGATCTGACAGACCATGTGTACCGTCAGGCTGTCACCTCAGCCGGGATGGGGTGCATGGCGGCGCTGGATGCCGAGAAATACATCGCCGAAATGGAAGATGCCGCTGCGGGTGTCGCTGCCGAATAGGCCTGTTTTTGGGCGCTGTGCGGTACTTGATGCGGCACGCCTTGGGGGTGCTGTTCCATGCGCAGGGGCGTTTGGCTGCATCCGGTCCAAGAAATGCTAGCGCAAAGCACAAGACGCGTGCCGCGGAGTGCCGACCTTGTGATGGCAGTCTTTTTGCGTTTGCCTGCTAGACATTTCCTATGGTGGGGGTCTATGCCACGCGCATCTGACACAAGGCATTATTGAGAAACGCATGTCACAAGATCTGGCTCCGATCCCCGAACTTTTCGTTTCATACGAGAGTGCGCAGAAGATGAAGCTGGAGGCCGCTGAGCTGACCAGCCATGATCTGACACCGCGCCAAATCTGTGATCTGGAATTGCTGATGAACGGCGGTTTCAACCCGCTCAAAGGGTTCTTGTCGCAGGCAGACTATGACAGTGTCGTGGACACGATGCGCCTTGCCGATGGGCAGTTGTGGCCGATGCCGATCACCTTGGACGTTTCTGAAGCCTTCGCCGATATGGTGACGCTTGGCCAGGACATCGCGCTGCGGGATCAGGAAGGCGTCATTCTGGCGACCATGACTGTCACAGACAAATGGATGCCCAACAAATCACGTGAGGCCGAAAAGGTCTTTGGCGCAGACGATGCGGCCCATCCGGCTGTGAACTATCTGCACAACACGGCCGGTGATATCTATTTGGGCGGCCCTGTCACAGGCATCCAGCAACCGGTGCATTATGATTTCCGCGCACGCCGCGACACCCCGAACGAGTTGCGCGCCTATTTCCGCAAGCTGGGCTGGCGCAAAGTCGTGGCGTTCCAAACGCGCAACCCGCTGCACCGCGCCCATCAGGAACTGACCTTCCGCGCCGCAAAAGAGGCGCAAGCAAACCTGTTGCTGCATCCGGTCGTGGGCATGACCAAACCGGGGGATATTGATCATTTTACCCGCGTGCGGTGCTATGAGGCGGTTCTGGATCAATACCCTTCATCGACGACCACGATGTCATTGCTGAACCTTGCCATGCGAATGGCGGGGCCACGTGAAGCCGTGTGGCACGGTTTGATCCGCAAGAACCATGGCTGCACCCATTTCATTGTTGGCCGTGATCACGCCGGCCCGGGTCAGAACTCTGCCGGTGAAGATTTTTACGGCCCTTATGATGCGCAAGACCTGTTCCGTGAACATCAAGACGAGATGGGCATCGAGATGGTCGACTTTAAGCACATGGTCTATGTGCAGGACCGGGCGCAATATGAACCCGCCGACGAGATCCACGACAAAGATGATGTGACGATTCTGAATATCTCGGGTACGGAATTGCGCCGTCGTTTGTCCGAAGGTCTCGAAATTCCTGAATGGTTCTCATTTCCTGCCGTGGTGGAAGAGCTGCGCAAAACCCGCCCGCCACGTGCCGAACAGGGGTTCACCGTGTTTTTCACAGGCTTTTCAGGCTCTGGCAAATCCACTGTGGCGAATGCGCTGATGGTCAAACTGATGGAGATGGGCGGGCGTCCTGTGACCCTGCTGGACGGTGACATCGTACGCAAGAACCTGTCGTCCGAGCTGGGGTTCAGCAAAGAGCACCGCGATTTAAACATCCGTCGGATCGGTTACGTCGCGTCTGAAATTACCAAGAACGGCGGCATTGCGATCTGCGCGCCTATTGCCCCCTACGCCACAACGCGGCGCGCGGTGCGCGAAGATGTTGAACAGTTCGGCGCTTTCATCGAAGTGCACGTGGCCACATCGCTTGAAGAATGTGAACGGCGTGACCGCAAGGGGCTGTATAAGCTGGCGCGGGCTGGGAAGATCAAGGAATTCACCGGGATTTCAGATCCCTATGATGTACCTGAAACACCGGAACTGCGTCTGGAGACGGAAAGCGTACCGGTGGATAACTGCGCACATCAGGTCATCCTGAAGCTAGAGAGCCTTGGTTTGATCAAGGCGTAAGGTGGATCAAGATCCACCTTACTGCATCAATGCACCGTCACAGGATGCATGTTGTTCTCGCGTGCGAGGTGAAACGCCAGCTTGCGGTCGGCCACGACGGCCAATTGCTCACCTTCGGCGTTGTGAACGGCAAATAATTCTTGCAGATCGCCAACCTTGGCGCGCATTTCTGCGGGCAACTCGGTCACAAGGATAGGCTTGACGTAGACAACGTCCTTGCCAAGTGTCTCAAGGTTAAATCTGGTGTCCATGGCTTATCCTTTCTTGATGTTGATGGTTTGGACGATTCGTTCGGGGGTAGCGCGGGTCAGATCGACATGTAACAGGCCATTCTCCATCACGGCCTCGCCCACATCCACACCATCGGCCAAAACGAATGAGCGCTGAAATTGGCGCCCGGCAATGCCACGGTGCAGAAAAACACGGCCCTCGCTGTCGTCGGCCTGACGGCCCCGGATGACAAGGGCGTTATCCTCGACTGTGATAGCAAGATCGCTTTCGGCAAAACCGGCGACGGCCAGCGTAATCCGATAGGAATTTTCTGAGGTCTGTTCGATGTTGTAAGGAGGGTAGCCCTCATTCCCGCTTTTCGCGGTGCGTTCAACCAGCCGTTCCAGCTGCTCAAACCCCAAAAGGAACGGATGCGTTCCCAAAGCCAGTTTTGTCATACGACATGTCCTTTTCTTAAGCGACTGTCAGGTTTTGGCCCCGTATCCGGCGACCGCTGATAAAAATATGGGGGTGCAACGTGCATTGATCAAGAGGAAGTATTAGGTTCTGGGTGTCTATCCATTGTAGACTATATTTCAGAGACTGCTTTTGGATCATCCCGCATGAATACGTTTGCTCAAATGGAACAAAACGAAGTGCTGCGCGTCAAGCTTGAGGTGCTGCGCCGTGAACACCGCGATCTGGATGAGGCGATCGAGGCGCTTCACGACCGTGGTGCCGCCGATATGCTGACGATCAAACGGCTCAAGAAGCAAAAGCTGGCATTGAAAGACCGGATCGCCCAGCTCGAAGACCGGATTCTTCCTGATATTATTGCTTGATGAACTGCGCCTTGGGCATTGCCGCGCGGGCGCGCTTGGCTATAGTGCCGCTTCCTTTTGAAGGTGGGACAGTACTATGACCAAACCCCTTGTCGGTATCATTATGGGCAGCCAGTCAGATTGGCCCACGATGCGCGAAGCCGCTGATGTTCTGGATGAGCTTGGAGTGGCCTTTGAAACCAAAATCGTCTCGGCACACCGCACACCCGACCGGCTTTGGGACTATGGCAAGACGGCCGTTGATCGTGGCTTGCAGGTGATCATCGCGGGGGCTGGCGGTGCGGCCCATCTGCCCGGCATGATGGCCTCGAAAACGCGGGTGCCTGTCGTGGGTGTGCCGGTGCAAACCAATGCGCTCTCTGGCGTTGATAGTCTTTATTCCATCCTTCAGATGCCACGTGGCTATCCTGTTGCCACCATGGCGATCGGCGCGGCAGGTGCCAAGAATGCCGGCTTGATGGCCGCAGGTATCCTTGCCTTGCAGGATCCGTCCTTGGCTGCGCGACTGGATGCATGGCGCGCAGCACTCAGCGCCTCAATTCCGCAAGAGCCAAGCAATGACTGAACCACTGCCCATTGGGGCCACAATCGGTATTCTGGGCGGCGGTCAGTTGGGCCGGATGCTGTCAGTGGCAGCGTCCCGTCTGGGATTGAAAACACATATCTTTGAGCCGGGCGCACACCCCCCGGCTGGCGATGTGGCGCATCAGGTGACGACCGCCAGCTATGAGGATGCAGACGCGCTTGCCGCATTTGGCCAAGCTGTTGATGTGATCACCTATGAATTCGAGAACATCCCGACCAGCGCACTGGATCTGCTTGAGACACTGGCCCCGATTCATCCGGGCAGACAGGCGCTTGCGACCAGTCAGGACCGTTTGACCGAAAAGACCTTCTTGCAAGAATTGGGTCTGCAAACCGCCCCATTTGCCGATGTCGCGTCAGCGGCTGATCTTGATGCCGCCCTTGCCCGGATCGGGACGCCCGCAATCCTGAAAACCCGCCGCTTCGGGTATGATGGCAAAGGGCAGGCGCGGATCATGGCCCCTGACGAAGCCACACAAGCGCTTGCAGACTTGGCAGGTGCGCCCGCCGTCCTCGAAGGATTCGTGAATTTCAGCCATGAAGTGTCCGTGATCGGCGCAAGGGGTCCTGCGGGTGATGTCGCCTGCTATGACCCGGGCGAAAACGTGCATGAAGCGGGTATTCTGCGGACAACGACAGTGCCCGCAAAGCTGACGCCCAGCCAAAGAACTGACGCCGTCTTGATCGCAGCACGCATCCTGAATGCGCTGGATTATGTGGGCGTCATGGGGGTTGAACTTTTCGTCACCCCACAAGGTTTGATCGTCAACGAAATTGCGCCGCGCGTGCATAATTCCGGTCACTGGACCCAAAACGGCTGCACGATTTGCCAGTTCGAACAGCACATCCGCGCTGTTGCTGGCTGGCCCTTGGGGGCTGGCACCCGGCATTCAGACGTGGTGATGGAAAACCTGATTGGCGCCGATATGGACCGCGTGGCGGCACTGTCGAAAACGGATGCTGCCATCCACCTCTACGGCAAGGCAGAGGTGAAGGCGGGTCGCAAAATGGGCCATATCAACCGGGTGATCCGACCTGCGTCCTGAACGCAGTCCCCCATCTTCTCATGTTCAAAAATACCTCCGCCGGAGGCATCAAGGTCCCACAGGGACCGCCGATCAATCTGTTCCGAATATGATCCCGGTCAGGCTGAGGCTCCGGTCGAAGTATCCGTCGCGCAAGAATGACAGCACCTCTTCGATCACCAGCGGATTGTTCATCATGAAGGTATGCGTGACCGGCAAAACCAGATGATCCCGCATCCCTTCCAGCCGCGTTGACGCAACTGAGACCTTTCCGTCGTCGGGCCCTTCAATCAGGGCTGAATAGACCGGGTTCAGCGTGCGATTGCCGGCGATGATCCCGATCTCGTAGGGTAAATTGTCGAGCCGGTTCGGCAGGCTGTCCTCTTGGGTGCCCAATTGCAGGCCGGCAGGCCCGTTGACCCATTGAAAGGGCTCAAAATCCCCGAAAATATCGACAAGCTCGGAGCCGCTGTTGGGTGGCCCAAGCATCACCACGCGTCCCATTTGCGTTGGCCGGTTCTTCGTCAGCCAGGCGCGCACAAGGATGCCGCCCATCGAATGGGTCACAAAATTGATCCGCCGGTCACCACAAGCGGATACGTCTTCGGCAAGATGCTCTTCAACCAAAGTCTGGATGTCCGCGGTCGTCGACGGGTAGCCGCGGTTGACCACAAGGTAGCCTTCGTCTTCGAGAACCAATTGCAAGGGAGTGAAAGAGATTTCAGTGCGTGCCAACCCGTGCAGCAGCACAACACATTCCTGCGCCATGGATGCGCTGGATGCGAAGATACCAAAGAGGGCTGCCCAGAAAAGTTTCATATCGGTAAGTTAGCACCGCTCAGCCCGGACAAAACCCCTTTGGCGCAACAAACTTAGCGTCGCGCTGTCAGCGACACCGCGATACCCCCCAGAACAAACCCACCCGCCACAATCAGACGCAGGCTCAGGGGTTCGCTCAGGAAGACAACGCCCGCTGCAACAGCAATGACCGGCGCGCTCAGCTGCGCGATACCTGCGACGGTCGTCGGCAGCGCGGGCAGGGCGCGGTACCACAGGGCATAGCCCAGACCCGAGGTCAGGGCCCCTGCAATGATCGCTGTGATAATCCCGGACGCGGGCATTTCGCCGACCCCAACCCAGACCATCGCCAGCGCGACAAGTGGAAGGCAGAGTAGAAAATTGCTTGCTGTAGCACCCAAGGGGTCAGCTTCGGCCCGGCCCAACAGGGTGTAGACCGCCCAAGCGGCCCCGGCGATTGTCATGGAAATCGCGCCACCGACGGGCACTTTGGCTTGTCCGCTGGGCCAAAGCAGCACGCATAGGCCCAATAAGGCGATCCCGGCGCCGATCCAGCGCAGCAAGGGTATACGGCCCCCTTCGATGACGGCCCAACTGAAGACGACGATTTGCAACACACCGAATAGGATCAGCGCGCCCAGTCCGGCATCCAGTGTGATATAGGCCCAGGAAAAGCCGATCATATAGACGGTCAATGCCGCAGCGCCTGCAAAACGTTTGGCGGACATGACAGCTGGTTGGGGGGCTTTGCGCATCATCACCAATATCCACAGCATGGCAGCCCCCGCACCGGTGCGCACGGTCGCAAAAACCATCGGGTCCATGCCTTGCAAGGCGACACCTATGCGATTCAAAATCGAATTGGCCGCGAAGGCGCACATTGTGAGTGCGACAAGGGCAAACAGCTTCATGCGTCAGCCACGACCGTAGGCCGCTGAAACAAGCGCTGCGGGGTCGCTTTCACCCATGCCCTCCGACAGGGCCTCGCGCTGACGCATCGATGCGTTCGCAAGTGTTGGCGATGTCAGCCCGTAGGCCTGTACGACCCTTTGAAAAACATCATTATCCTTGTGCGCGGCGGAAATGGTGAAGCCGACAGTGGTGTCTTGCCCCAAAATTTTAGGAATCCTGTCTGCAATCATTGGCACCCCCGCAGGCCCACCGCAGAGGATGCGGATCGCCGTTTCAAGCGGAATGCCTGCACGTTTGGCCAAAGGCATCATATCGTCCAGCCCGCCAAAATAGCATTGCAGCATGCTGTTGTTGATTGTTTTCATCACCAGACCTGTCCCAAGGGGGCCGACATGAAAGATACGGCCTGAAATTGCACGCAAGGTGTCAGAGGCCCGCGCGGCGGCTGCATCGTCGCCGCCAATAAACACACCACAAGTACCGGCCATGACCAGATCAGGGCCACCAGAGATGGGCGCATCCACCGCAGTGGCCCCCTTTTGCGCGATCTGCGTGATGCGGTCCTGCAGGATCGTGGGCACAACGGTGCTTGTTTCGATGATTTGCTTGCCAGACAGATCGCAAGCAAGGCAAGCGTCCAGCACCGAGGCTACGGCATCATCGTCCAACAGGCTCAGGACCAGCGTATCACTTTGCGCGATGAGCGTTGCAATGTCAGGCGCAAGTGCGATCCCTTCAACGGGGCGTCCGCTGCGGGTCCAGCCGATAACGGGGTGTCCTTCAGCCTGCATACGCTGGGCAATTGCACCGCCCATGCGCCCCAATCCAATAACACCGATGCGTTCCATATCTCTTCTCCGTTGTATACCCACAGAGTTGATACCGGAACACGGCAAAAGAAAAGGGCGGCTTCGTTGCGAAGCCGCCCTTCTTGACTGCGATGTAACGCGTTTTGCCCGCAGGCAAAAAGCGATTTACATCATGCCGCCCATGCCGCCCATGTCGGGCATGCCGCCGGCAGGTGCTGCGCCTTCTTTGGCAGGCTTGTCAGCAACCATTGCTTCGGTTGTGATCAAGAGACCTGCCACAGATGCTGCGTCCTGCAGAGCTGTGCGGACAACTTTGGCCGGGTCAATGACGCCGAACTTGAACATGTCGCCATATTCTTCTGTCTGCGCGTTGAAGCCGAAGGATTTGTCGTCGCTTTCGCGGATCTTGCCAGCAACGACGGAGCCGTCGACGCCAGAGTTCTCAGCGATCTGACGCAGTGGTGCTTCAATCGCCTTGCGTACGATTGCGATACCGACGTCCTGGTCAGAGTTCGCACCCTTCAGACCGTCAAGCGCCTTGCCACCCTGGATCAGGGCAACACCACCACCGACAACAACACCTTCCTGAACAGCGGCACGTGTCGCGTTCAGAGCATCGTCAACGCGGTCTTTGCGCTCTTTGACTTCCACTTCGGACATGCCGCCCACGCGGATAACAGCAACACCGCCAGCCAGCTTGGCCACACGCTCTTGCAGTTTTTCACGGTCGTAGTCGGATGTTGTTTCTTCGATCTGGCCACGGATCTGGGCAACGCGTGCTTCGATCTCGGCTTTGTCGCCTGCACCGTCAACGATTGTTGTTTCGTCTTTGGTGATGGAAACGCGCTTGGCAGAACCCAGCATGTCCATTGTGACGCTTTCCAGCTTCATGCCCAGATCGTCAGAGATAACCTGACCACCTGTCAGGATCGCGATGTCCTGCAGCATGGCTTTACGACGGTCGCCGAAGCCTGGTGCCTTTACAGCAGCAATCTTCAGGCCGCCACGCAGCTTGTTCACGACGAGTGTGGCCAGTGCTTCGCCTTCGACATCTTCAGCGATGATGAGAAGTGGCTTGCCGGACTGGATCACAGCTTCGAGCAGCGGAACCATTGGCTGCAGCGAAGAAAGCTTTTTCTCGTGCAGCAGGATGATTGCGTCTTCCAGCTCTGTGGTCATTTTTTCGGGGTTGGTCACGAAGTAAGGTGACAGGTAGCCGCGGTCGAATTGCATACCTTCAACAACGTCTGTTTCTGTCTCAAGACCCTTGTTCTCTTCAACAGTGATGACGCCTTCGTTGCCGACTTTTTGCATCGCGTCTGCGATCTGACGGCCGATTTCAGCTTCGCCGTTGGCAGAGATCGTACCAACCTGTGCAACTTCGTCGCTGTCGTTGACAGGGCGTGCAGCCGCTTTGATGGCTTCGACAACTTTTGCAGTTGCCAGATCAATGCCGCGCTTGAGGTCCATTGGGTTCATGCCGGCAGCAACGGATTTCATGCCTTCTTTGACAATGGCCTGAGCGAGAACGGTTGCAGTTGTTGTACCGTCACCAGCTTCGTCGTTGGTGCGCGATGCGACTTCTTTGACCATCTGTGCGCCCATGTTCTCGAACTTGTCTTCCAGTTCGATCTCTTTGGCGACAGATACACCGTCTTTGGTGATGCGTGGGGCACCGAACGATTTGTCCAGAACCACGTTGCGGCCCTTGGGGCCCAGAGTAACCTTCACCGCGTTGGCGAGGGTGTTGACACCTTTCAGCATGCGATTGCGTGCATCTGTGTCGAATTTGACGTCCTTAGCAGCCATTTTCATGTGCTCCTTGAATTAGATGAATATGAGGGCGATCCGGTCGGCTT
>JALQUF010000001.1:13709-107545 GCA_023263855.1 Yoonia sp.
TTCGCAGCCATTGTGCTTTTCCTCGTCTAATTAAATTTCGTTAAAGATCGGGCGACTTAGGCGATGATGCCTAGGATGTCGCTTTCTTTCATGATCAACAGCTCTTCGCCGTCGATCTTGACCTCTGTGCCGGACCATTTGCCGAACAAGACCTTGTCCCCTGCTTTGACGGACATCGCGATCAATTCGCCGCTGTCCTTGCGGGCACCTTCGCCAACACTGACGATTTCGCCTTCGGCTGGTTTTTCTTTGGCGTTGTCAGGAATGATCAAACCGCCTGCTGTCTTTTCGTCGCCTTCAATGCGACGGACCAATACGCGGTCGTGAAGTGGTGTAAATGCCATTTCAGAACTTCTCCAGTTCGTGTTTCTCCCATGTTAGCACTCACCAGTGGCGAGTGATAACGCAGCGTAGGTAAGGATCACAATGGGGCCTGTCAACAGCCGCGACTGTACAATTTGAGAGTTTTCGAAAACGGCAAGATTTGCTGCAGTGCAGCAGCCTCGAAAGCGGGCTTATGATCCGCGCGGCGTATCGTCGTCTTCGGACAGAATCCGCCAGGCATCGCCTTCCAGATCTTCGTATTGGTCGTTGCGCAGGCTCCACAGGAATGCGGCAAGGCCAGCGCAACCCAGGACCAAAGAGACAGGGATCAGGAAAACGAGGACGTTCATACTTTGCCTTTCATGCGCAAGGCGTTCAGCAATACGGTGATTGATGACGCAGACATTGCAATAGAGGCAATCAGTGGCGTTGCAAAGCCAGCCAGTGCAATAGGCACTGCGATGACGTTGTAGATGGTTGAGATCGTAAAGTTCTCTTTGATCCGCGCGCGGGCGGCGCGGGCGACAAGGGGCAGTTCGATCAAAGGCGCCAAGCTGTCGTTCAAGAGCACGATATCAGAGGCCGCGCGCGATGCATCTGCCGCCGTCGCCGGTGAAACAGAGGCATGGGCCGCAGCCAAGGCGCCGGTGTCATTCAGTCCGTCGCCCACCATCAGGACTTTCGCACCCTTGGATGTCAAAGCTTCGATATAGGCGATTTTATCGGCTGGCTTTGTTTCGGCCTGCCAGCTTTCAATGCCCAAAGCGCCAGCGATCTTGGCAGTTTCGGTCGCGTCGTCGCCCGACACCAGATGCACATCCAGTCCAGCATCCTGCCAACCGCGCACCAGTGCCGCCGCACCTTCTCGCAGTTCAGAGCGCAGCGCAATTTTCTGTGCAGGTTTATCGCCAACCTGAATGTAGGTGCCCGTACCGGCACCCAGCCAAGCGCCTGACCCCAGCCTGACCAGCTTGCCTTGGTATTGTGCGCTCAGGCCCTTACCCGCATGCTCTTGATGATCTTGCAACTGTGCTGGCGTGACACCGTCCAATGACGCGGCGATGGCTTGTGAGACAGGGTGGGTCGCCCGTTGCGTCATAGCCAGGGCGATGCTTTGTGTTTCGGCATCCAGCGCATCGCGTGCGGCGGCTGGCATGGTCAATGTGCCGGTCTTGTCAAAGACAACGGTATCCACCTCGGCCAATCGTTCGAGCGCGGTGCCGTTCTTGACCAACAGCCCGGCGCGAAACAGGCGCCCTGCGGCGGTGGTCGAAACCGCAGGGACGGCCAGCCCCATCGCACAGGGGCAGGTAATAATCAGGACCGCAACAGCGATGTTCAGCGAAAGACGGAAGTCACCGGAATACAGCATCCAGCCGCCAAATGCGGCAAGCGCCAACAGGTGAACCACCGGCGCATAGAGGGCCGCCGCTTTGTCAGCGATTGCGGTATAGCGGTTGCGGGCGGCTTCGGCCTCGTCAACCATTGTCACCATTTTGCGCAATGTCGTGTCTGCGCCGACGGTTGTTGCGCTGATCATCAGGGGGCCGGTCATATTGACTTCGCCCGCCGTGACAGCCGTTCCGACGCTTGCAGTGCTCAGGCGGCTTTCACCGGTCAGAAGGGAGCGGTCAATCTGGCTTGTACCTTCGGTAACTGTCCCATCAACGGGAATGCGCCCGCCGGGCAAGACCTGCACCAGATCACCGACGCCCAAATCCGCGAAGTTGACCATTTGGCGCACGCCGTCACGGACGCGCATGACGCGCGGCACCTCAAGTGCCGACAGTTGCGCCGCGGCCGAGGCCGCTGCCTTGCGGCTGCGATGGTCAAGGTAGCGGCCAATCAGCAGGAAGAACGTCAGCGTCACAGCGGCATCAAAATAGGAATGACGCCCGCCATAGATGGTCTCGTACAGAGAAATCCCGGAGGCGAGAAGAATCGCCAGTGAAATCGGCACGTCCATGTTCAAACGGCCCACTTTGAGCGAGCGCCAGCCATTGGCAAAAAACGGCTGCGCCGAATAGAGCAGCGCCGGGATCGCAATCATGGCAGTGATCCAGTGGAACATATGCATCGTGGCACCAATGGCACCCGACCATACGGCAACGGACAACAGCATGATGTTCATATTGGCAAAGCCAGAGACCGCAAGGCGGGTCATCAAACCACGCCCATAGGCATCTGTTTGCGACCCGAGCAAACTGGTATCAAGGACACGGGCTTCAAAACCGGCCATTTCCAGCGTGTCGATCAGGTCTTCGGGGGAAATCGGGCGGTCTATGCCGATCGTAACCCGTTTCATGCTCAGGTTCACACGGGCGTTGGCGACACCGTCAATGTCGCGCAAAATCCGTTCAACGCCGTTGATGCAAGCCACACAGTGGATGCCGGGTAAGGCCAGAATGATCTGCGCAGTGCCATTTGAAGCAGCTTTTTCAAGTTGCCCCTCAGGTAGGCCCACGCAGGCCGGACACATTGCAGCGTTGCTCATTTTACAGTGATCGGAAAACGACGCCGGAAATTGGTGCCATCGGGGGCAATCAGTTCAAGGCGCAGGTTCCAATATCCTGCTGCGTTCTCAACCGGGGCCGTCAACGCAGTGCCGTTCCATGTGAATTCAGGCGTGCTGTCCTCACCGGTGTGGGTCGCGCGCCCAAGAATTGCACGAACGACCTCAGTTTCGACGGGTGTTCCGTTGTGATCAAGGATCTCAACGGTCAGCAACCCATCATCGATCGTGGCTGTCGCGTTCCACCGCAAAGCGTTCTGTGCTGCGCGGTCGGCCTGGAATTTCTGGCTCACAACATACGAATTGCGGGCTTCCAAGCCGGGAAAGGTTGCGATTGCGTTCCATGCCAGTGTCAGATTGACGGCAATGATAATGCCAAAGCCACCAACCATAAGGCCTAGCATGTGCCATCCTGTGAATTCACGTGTCATTATTGAGCCCTTCCGTTGAAGATTGCGTCTTTGTAGGCGCGTTCGCCAGAAACGATATCCTCGACCCAGAAACGCAGGTCGACGCGGTCGGTTGTTGCGGCCGGATCAACCGGACGGGCCGAAACATAGACGCGCTGCAAATAGGTCTCGTTGGCTGGCACGATGATGTTGCGTCCGTCTAAGCCTTCAAGATCAATGCGCAGGACGTCTTCCGAGGTCAGTGACAAGTGGAACTCGCGGTCCTCGCCGTGTTTGTTTAGCAGGCGAATGTCATAGATGTTACGGACCGTCCCATCAGACAGGGTGACGAATGTCGGGTTGCGCACTGGTGCGACCGTCATTTCGATGTCAGCGCGAATGAACAGCGCAAAGACCAAGGCGACACCGATGATAGACCACAGCGAAGTATAGAGAATTGTGCGGAAGCGGAAGACGTGCTGCCAGATCTTCTTGGCGGGCTTGCCCTTTGCTTCTTCCTCTTGGTCGGACAGGGCCAGATAGTCGATCAGGCCGCGTGGCTTGCCGATTCGCTCCATCACTTCGTCACAGGCGTCGATGCACAATGCACAGGTGATGCATTCCATTTGCTGGCCGTCACGAATGTCGATCCCGGCAGGGCAGACGTTGACGCAGGCCATACAGTCGATGCAGTCACCTGTTGTGTTGTCGTGTTTTTTGCCGCGCGGTTCACCACGCCATTCGCGGTAGGCTACTGTCAGCGTTTCGGGGTCCATCATGGCAGCCTGAATGCGCGGCCATGGGCACATGTAATTGCAGACCTGCTCGCGCATAAAGCCGCCGAAAACAAAGGTTGTGGCGGTCAGAACGCCAATGGTTGCCCAAGCGACGGGAGGCGCGCTGAAGGTTGCCAGGCTGACGGCCAAGGTTGGCGCGTCGGCAAAGTAAAACACCCAAGCACCGCCCGTGGCCACCGAAATCAGCAGCCAGACAGTCCATTTGGTCAGGCGAAGCCGAACCTTGCGAAAGCTCCAATCGGCTTTCCACAGGCGGACCCGCGCGTTGCGGTCGCCTTCGATCCAGCGTTCGACAAGGATGAAAAGATCGGTCCAGACAGTCTGCGGGCAGGTATAGCCGCACCAGACACGGCCCAGCGCCGAGGTGAACAAAAACAGGCCCAAGCCCGCCATAATGAGCAAGCCCGCGACGAAATAGAATTCATGCGGCCAGATCTCGATCCAGAAGAAATAGAAACGGCGGTGCGCCATGTCGATCAGAACAGCCTGATCGGGCAGGTTCGGGCCACGGTCCCAGCGAATCCAGGGAGTGAGGTAGTAGATACCAAGCGTGATCGCCATCACCCACCATTTGAGATTGCGGTAAAAGCCTTTGACGCGCCGCGGGAAGATAGGTTCTCGCGCAGCGTAAAGCGGTTGTGGTTCTGTTGATGACATGTCGTGACCCAGGGAAAAGTTATCTGTTCGCATGATCGGTTTAGGAAGGATGACGTCGGATATCCTTGATGTGGATCAAGGGCTTTGCCGGTCGGTCCTGTGGTGGGATGTCGCAGGGCCAGTTTGTGTCGGGGCACTTTCACGAAAAAGGGCGGCCCTTAGCGGGGCCGCCCTTGGTTCTTGGTGCGCTTATGCGGCGGTTTAGAACTGTACGTTCATGCCAACCTGAAAGCCGTGCCGCTCATAGTCGTCACCGAAAGATCCACCGTAGCCCGCTTCGATGCGAATATCGCGCGCGGTGTTGGATGAAATCAGGCTCTCAAAGCCGAGTTTGACATCGATCAAGTCGTCGTCACGCCCGTCGATTGGGAAAGACGCTGCGGGCAACCCGTCAAAGCCGGATTCGATGACCAAGTCGTCGCTGGACAGTGTGCTATAGGCAAGGCTGCCTGTCAGGCGGTTCTGACCTGTAGCACTTGGCAGCATGTATTCGCCCTTCACACCGATCGAGCCCATGAATGTGCTGCCTGATTGTTCTTCAACTGTCAGGTTCATAGCGTCTGCGCCGGTCTCAGTGAAGCCGTCGATTGTGACGTCGTAGAAAGCGACGGATGCCATTGGGCCAACTGCAAATGCGCCAAAGTCACGCATAAAGTCAGCTTCAACTGCACCAAAGGTTTGCGAACCGTCTGTGCTGCCGGTGGCTGTTGCCTCCATGGGGGTTCCGCTCATCACATCGCGGGTGCTGTCATAGGATGCGCTCTGGTAGCCGAACAGTGCTTTGATGCTTGCGCCATTTTCCATGCTGGAGCGTGCGAAACCGATCAGGGACAGACCGGTTGTTTCAAGATCGCTAAGCCCGTCAGCCGCTTCTGCAGTTGCCGATGTGCCACCGACCGCGATACCGACCGAGGTGTTCGCATTCACGCGGTTTTCAGCGCCGACCGTGAACGAAGTTGCATCCACATCATAGCCGATTGAGCCGGACGTCGCATCATAGGTCGCGGTTGATCCACCCAAGGACGCCAGACCATAGAGATTGCCGCCCATCAGCCAGGACTGTGCGCCTGCGCCTTGTGAGACAGCCGCCGCATCGCCGCCAGCAATCGGAGCCAGGCCGGTGATCGCTGCAACATGGCCGCGCGCTGATTCAAAGCTCATGGAAGAGTAAGCAGGCGCAATGGTAAAGCCTGTGCTGGTCAAAGCGGCTGCTCGATCTGCTTCGTCTACTTCGTCGATAGCATCAATGACGGCTTGGAAGGTGGCGCCATCGTTATCGTAGATGTCCCAGTACGGTACATTCGCTGCTGCGTCGAGATATCCGGCCAGCTTGAACTGATATTCGGAGCCGCTGGCGATAAAACTTTCTACAAACGGAGCAAACACAGGATCAATGCGCAATGTGAATTCACCGTCTGCAATCTCGCCGACCCGCATCGTGAAGTTCAGGTTGGAATTGCGCAGGTCTTCGATCGCAGCGACATCGAACAGCCCGTTGGCTTCGGCTGCCGCGACAACATCTGGAGGCACCACGCCACTATCGAATTCCAGATCAAGAACTTCAACACCAAGCGCGTCAGCCAATTCCGCCAAGCGTGTGTTAGTATCTTCCACCGAGGCCGCAAGGTTCCCGTAGGTCCATTCACCTTCGGCAACATTATACCACGCAACCAATGCAGACTCGTCAGTGGGGTCATCATTGTCATCCCAGAACAGGCCGTCTGGCACCATCGTATCGTCAAGGAAAGAATCGCCGAAGAAAGTGCCGTAGACGTTATCTCCGCCGCTTGACATCCCATCGAAAGTGAAGACGTCCCTTGTAACCGAAGTCTCAGGCTGCGCCTTCTGGTCTGAGAAGAAGCCAATATCGCCTTCGTTGCCACCCTCTCCGAACAAGCCATCGGGAAGACCCGCGCCACCTGCAAGCTTTGGATCAATGATATCAGTAAGTTCACCGGCATCATCATCATCGCTATCGTTATAAATGAACTGCACCGCATCTGCTTGAGGATCCCCAATGTCACCGCCCATCGGGTTGCCATCTGCGTCCAGCAGTTCAAGCGTGAAGCTCGTGATCCGTGCGCCGGTGAAGTTCGAGGTCTTGCCGAATGTGAAGTAATCGACGGAGGATGTATCCACCACGCCATCCGTTACGATGGGGAGTGCTTCATTCGCAGGGTCAGTAATCAGGTACGGGTCACTACTCGTCTGGAACGTCATATCAAACGGATCAGGTCCGGTCAGTTGTGTCTTGATCCGTTTGCCGGACCCCGGAGGTGAATCACAAAAAATCCCAGGGTTGTTTGCCATCAGACAGTTCGGCGCATCACTCCGCGAGTCGATGATGAACTCAAGCTCGCCATCTATCTCAACTTGCCCCGTGTAATCCGTGATAATGACCTCACGCTCTTCGCCATCCACGGGCGGATTGGAGCCGGGTACGCGCACTGAAGTAAACGTCACCGACTTCGCGCCTGGAGGCAGGACCCCTTCCTCAGGGTCCGAAAAGACAAGGCCATCTCCTGAAGTGCCAATCAGCGGGTTTTCCGTTAGCGTGTCGGCCCATGCGGTTGTGCAGGCCAGTGTCAGTGCAGCCACCGATCCGGCAGTGGCAAACCTAGTTTTATGTGTCTTCATGTCTCCGTCCCTACTCTCAAAGTGATTGCTACTCATTCCATAACTGGAATTAACGAATTGGTAACAATCGTTAACAGGTTCAAAATTGACATATATCAACAACCGAATATTTATCTGGCGGCTGTTCAGTCATGTCGGGACCGAAGCCTTTGACATTTTGGCGCATGCCGCGCGTCATTCAGTATCTCGCTTTTCGCAAGCAACAGGCGTAAGCCTAGCGCCATGAGAATTGTCCGCCTTGAAGATGCCCGCAGCTTGCCGCTCTGGCGCAGGCCCACGTCGTTGTTGTTTGTGATGGCGATGGCGATGCCTGTCGCCTTTGCGACATGGTCGGCGCTGCTGAATAACTTTGTGATCGAGGTCGCGGAGTTTGACGGCGCGGACATCGGCTGGCTCCATACCGTGCGGGAAATTCCGGGCTTTTTCGCGATTGGCGTGATTGCCCTGATCATGTTCATCCGAGAGCAGGTCTTGGGGCTTGTCGCTCTGATCATGCTGGGGGCTGCAACCGCAGTGACAGCGCAATTTCCGCAGATGGGCGGGATCTTGGTTGTCACCATGCTGTCGTCAATTGGTTTTCACTACTACGAAACGGTCAACCAATCGCTGCAACTCCAGTGGATCGACAAGAAAAAAGCCCCGCAAACGCTGGGGTGGATCTTGTCGGCGGGCTCTGCGGCGACGCTTGTTGTGTATCTGCTGATTGTGGTGAGTTGGGAGCGCTTTGGCCTGACCTATAGCATTGTCTACTGGCTTTCAGGTGGCTTCACTGTTGTTGTCGCGACCATCTGCCTGCTCGCTTACCCGCAGTTTGAGGCCCCGCACCCGCAGGTCAAGAAGATGGTGCTGCGCAAACGCTATTGGCTCTATTATGCGCTGCAGTTCATGTCAGGTGCGCGGCGGCAGATATTTGTCGTCTTTGCAGGCTTCATGATGGTCGAACAGTTCGGCTTTGCTGTTGATGACATTACCAAGCTTTTCATGTTCACGCTCCTGATCAACATGCTGGTCGCACCGCTGTTGGGCAAGCTTGTGCAGGTCTTTGGCGAGCGGCGCGCACTGATTTTTGAATACGTCGGTCTATGTCTGGTGTTCTTTGCCTATGGCGGCATTTACTATTTTGGCTGGGGTGTGGTGCTGGCGACAGCGCTTTATATCATCAACCACCTGTTCTTTAGCCTTGCGCTGGCGATCAAGACATATTTCCAAAAGATCGCTGATCCACAGGATATTGCGCCCACTGCGGCTGTGGCCTTCACCATCAACCATATTGCAGCTGTCTTTCTGCCCGCGCTGTTGGGATATGTCTGGTTGCAGTCGCCCGGTACCGTGTTCCTGATGGCTGCCGGCATGGCGATAATTTCGCTCTTGCTGTCCCTTCTTATTCCGCGTCACCCAGCCCCCGGTCACGAGACCGTGTTTCAGGGGCGTTTGTTGGCGGCGGCAGAGTAGAAAATCGCGCAACCTGCGCTATATCAGGCAAGAACCCGATAGGAGGCACTTTATGTTTTTCATGTCCCGCGCCAAATCTGAAATGGTTGATGAGGCCTCTGCCTTGCCCGGTCGCCCGCATGCGATCCCGACAGCGGCCACCCATTTTGTTTTCGAGACACCGCTGACCGGCGATGTGCCTGCGGGCATGCAAGAGGCCATGTTCGGCATGGGCTGTTTCTGGGGTGTCGAGCGCATGTTCTGGAAACTGGACGGCGTGCAATCGACAATGGTGGGCTATGCGGGCGGCTATACCCCGAACCCGACATATGAAGAAGTATGCTCTGGCAAGACTGGCCATAATGAGGTGGTGCGCGTGATCTACGACCCCGCTGTCATTTCGTATGACCAGCTGTTGCAGGTCTTTTGGGAAGGGCACGACCCGACCCAAGGGATGCGGCAGGGAAATGATAGGGGTACGCAGTACCGCTCGGGCATCTATACCTATTCGGCGGCACAAAAGGCCGCTGCCGAGGCCGCCAAGACAGCTTTTGCGCCACGTTTGACGCAGGCCGGCTATGGCGCGATCACGACAGAGATTGTGGATGCACCGCCGTTTTATTTTGCTGAAGACTATCACCAGCAGTATCTGGCCAAAAATCCCAACGGCTATTGCGGCATAGGCGGCACGGGTGTGACCTGTCCGATTGGCGTGGGGGCCTGAAGCCACGCGCGACCATCTCGATATTGCGGTGAGGGCGTTGCTGATGCCGGTCCTGCTGGGGCAGGCCATTTTTGTGCGCACCCGCTATATTGCATTACCTGAACCGGCTGGCGCACGGCAGGGCGTTGCGGGTGACGGCCCGCCCCTGCGGCTTTTGATTATCGGCGATAGTTCTGCGGCGGGGGTCGGGGTTGCGACCCAGACGGATGCTTTGCTGGGGCAGGTGATTGCGCGGCTGCGCGATCATGCGACGGTCCACTATGAATTGGTGGCGCAAACAGGGGCCAGAACAGCGGATGTTCTGGAGTGGCTGCCTGATTTGCCGGATGCGAAATACGATTTCGTCGTGACCGCATTGGGCGTCAATGATGTGACCAAAGGGGTGTCGCTGCGCAAATGGCTGGGCCAACAGGTATCGCTTATCGCGCAATTGGGTGCGCGATTTGATACGCGCAAAGTCATCGTTTCCGGTTTGCCGCCCATTGGGCAATTCCCGTTGCTCCCGCACCCCTTGCGATGGGTGTTGGGGCGGCAGGCGGCACGCTTTGACCGGCACTTGCACCAGCTTACCGCCGCGCGAACTGATTGCGTTGCTTTGCGGTTCAGCATGGGGCTGGATGAAAACAACATGTCTGAAGACGGCTTTCATCCGGGCCCGACAGTCTATGCCGCATGGGCGCAGGAGATAGCGCAGATCATTCTGGCCGAACCTGATTTGCTTGACGGCACGCAAGGCGCGCCATAACCGACAGGTGAACCAACGCAAAGGCAAGATGATGATTACCTATTCGGCTTTGACGACGATCGCGGGCGAAGACGCGGCCTATCAATTGGCCGAGGCGCTGGAGACGCTTGATCCGGAACCCACGGGTGTTGGCGTTTTTGAAATCGAGGACGGGTCGGGTCTTTGGGAAGTTGCGTCCTATTTCATGGAGCGCCCGGACGCGGGCGCTCTTGCTGTTCTGTCCGCGTTGCACGAGGCTAAACCGTTCAATATCTCGGAGATTCCGGAACAGGATTGGGTATCGAAAGTTCAGCGCGAGCTGGCGCCAGTACCCGCAGGACGCTTCTTTGTCTACGGCAGCCACGATGCGGACAAGGTGCCTGAGGACAAGATTCCGCTGCTGATTGATGCGGCGATGGCCTTTGGCACTGGGCATCACGGCACGACCAAAGGCTGCCTTGAGGCGTTTGATGCACTGTTGGCGGATGGCTTTGTGGGCAAGAACATCCTTGATGTCGGGTGCGGGACGGCCGTTCTGGCGATGGCCGCTGCCAAGGTTTTGCCCCATTCGGTTTTGGCCAGTGACATTGATCCGGTAGCGGTCGAAGTGGCGCAGGCCAATGTGGTCAGCAATGGACTTAACGATCGCGTGCGGTGTGTTGTTGCCGCAGGTTTCGGAGCGCCGGAGCTTAAGGAAAATGGGCCATATGACCTGGTGTTTGCGAACATCCTGAAGGGGCCATTGATCGGCCTTGCACCTGATATGGCGGCACATACCGCTGATGGAGGCTATGCGATTCTCTCGGGAATCCTGAATGAACAAGCGGATGATGTGAGTGCCATTTATCAACAAAATGGCTTCAATCTGATTGAAAAGCGGGTTATTGTTGAATGGACGACGCTAATTTTGCGTAAGAAGCCGCGCAATCAGGGCTAAATTTCTCCACAGTCTTGATGAATAACTTGTTAGGTCTGTAATAATTGGCGAAGTTAGAGGAATAGTAATCGCGTTATTTTGGAGGATTGTCCGGTGCAAGCCCACGTCCCATTTGATAAAAGACTTAAGCGTATCGTGCGTCGGCATGAGAAAATGTCGAACGGCGTTGTCAAAAGCGTCAGCTCTGACGGGTTGATTGTTGCAAAGCCGCGCCTTTACCGGCCGCGTTTCCCGCTCAAGGGTTTGCTTGCGGTTCTTTTCCTCGGCTTCCTGTTCAAGGGTTTTCTCTTCGCCTATCTTGGCGAAGCTGATTATCTTCAGCGCGTCGCTGCATTGCAAAGCGGCACCGTCTTGGAACAAGCCGGTGCCTGGGTTATGCAACCTGACCCCGTGACCGTGTTGGCCGCAAACGGCGTTTCAGCCATTCTGCCACAAAACTAAGAGCACGCGACAGACAAACGAAAAGGCCGCGCTCGATCCGAGCGCGGCCTTTCGCATGTGTGTGGTTGCTTTGCTTAGTTGGTGCGTGTCGCGATCGCTTCGATGTCGCCATATGTGAGGCCGATATCGTCGAGTTCACGTGCTGACAGTTTTGACAAAGACTTGCGTGTGATGCGTGCGTCGTTCCAGGCAGCAACTGCGCCAATCATTTTGACGAAGAAAGAAGTTTTGTTGCCTGCGGAGAGGCCAGCGACGGGGCGGGTGGTGTCAAAAGAGGCCATGGCCATATTCCTTAGTTTCTTGCTGCCGTGGCAGCGTTGATCTGATGAGGCGCATCTAGGAGGGAAAATGTCCTTTGACTAGTGTCATTTTGGCATGGGTCATATGCGTTTTCAGCATGCCTAATTTTTGTGCGATTTTTGCCACATGTCCCTTTTTTATAAGGGGTTCATGCTGTCGGATTTGAAGGGGTGAGTGACGCATTTGGAACATTGCGTCGCATATGCCATCAACCAACACGCTTGGTCTTTGTTCGCCTTTTGTGCTAGCGGTAAAAAGACAACAATAAAAAGAGGCGAGCAATGCGTGTTTTAGGCATCGATCCGGGCTTGCGGAACATGGGCTGGGGCGTGATCGAGGTTGCGGGGTCGCGGATCAGTCATGTCGCAAATGGGGTATGCCGCTCAAGCGGGGATGACATGGCTGCGCGTCTTTTGTCACTGCATCAGCAATTGACGGATGTCTTGATGCAGCATCGGCCGAATACGGCTGCGGTTGAACAGACTTTTGTGAACAAGGACGGGGCAGGGACGCTTAAACTTGGTCAAGCCCGCGGGATTGCGATGCTTGTTCCCGCGCAGGCCGGTTTGGCGGTGGGTGAATACGCGCCAAATGCTGTCAAGAAAGCGGTGGTCGGTGTGGGGCATGCCGACAAAGCGCAAATTGCGCATATGGTCAAAGTGCAATTGCCGGGTGTCCAGCTTGCCGGACCGGATGCCGCAGATGCGCTGGCCATTGCCATCTGCCATTCCTTTCATGTGCAATCGTCAAGCACGCTTGCCGCCGCATTGGCAAAGGCCACAGCATGATTGGCAAAATCGCAGGGCGGCTGGAATACCGCAGTACAGATCATGTTCTGATCGACGTGCGCGGTGTGGGGTATATCGTCTATGTCTCTGACCGCGTGATGGCGAGCTTGCCTGGCAATGGCGAGGCCGTTGCTCTTTTTACGGATCTGTTGGTGCGTGAAGATAATTTGCAGCTTTTCGGCTTCACGACCCTGGTGGAAAAAGAATGGCACCGGTTGTTGATGTCGGTGCAGGGGATCGGGGCAAAAGCATCGTTGGCGATCCTTGGGACACTCGGGGCAGAGGGCGTTAGCCGCGCCATTGCGCTGGGCGACTGGAACGCCTTGGCAAAGGCCAAAGGCGTCGGCCCCAAAACGGCGCAACGTGTGACAATCGAGTTGAAAGACAAAGCGCCGGGTGTGATGGCGATGGGCGGCTCGGTTGCCGAGGCGACAGGGGACGCAGTTATCGAGCCTGCAGATCCGGCACCTGTGCGGCGCCAAGCTGCACCCTCGGCAAATGCTGCCTCGGCCGAAGCGCTTTCAGCGTTAGGCAACCTTGGCTACGCCCCCGGTGAGGCGGCCAGTGCCGTCGCTGAAGCGGCAGGTGCGGCGCCTGATGCAGATACGCCCGCGTTGATCCGTGCAGCCTTGAAGTTGTTGGCGCCGAAGGGGTAGGGGGTGGACATGGACCAGCCTGACCCCACCTTACGACCCGACCCGCAGCCCGAGGATTCTGACCGCGCGTTGCGCCCGCAGACCTTGGAAGCCTTTATCGGGCAGCAGGCCGCCCGCGCGAACCTTTCTGTCTTTATTGAAAGCGCACGGCGCCGGGGTGAGGCGATGGATCACACCTTGTTTCACGGCCCGCCCGGACTGGGCAAAACGACGCTTGCGCAGATTATGGCGCGTGAGTTGGGTGTAAATTTCCGGATGACATCTGGCCCGGTGCTGGCCAAAGCAGGTGATCTGGCGGCGATCCTGACCAATCTGGAAGCACGGGATGTGCTGTTCATTGATGAAATTCACCGCCTGAATCCGGCGGTGGAAGAGGTGCTTTATCCCGCGCTTGAAGATTTCGAGCTGGATCTGGTGATCGGTGAAGGCCCCGCTGCACGCACCGTGCGGATTGAATTGCAGCCCTTTACGCTGGTTGGCGCGACAACCCGCATGGGGTTGCTGACGACCCCGCTGCGCGACCGGTTCGGTATTCCGACACGATTGGAATTCTACACCGAAGACGAATTGCATGAGATTGTCACCCGCGGTGCACGTCTGATGGGGGCCCCCGCATCGCCCGAAGGCGCGCGCGAAATTGCGCGCCGCGCGCGTGGCACGCCGCGCATTGCGGGGCGTCTGCTGCGGCGGGTTGTGGATTTCGCCATCGTTGAAGGCGACGGGACGGTCACACAACAGATTGCTGATCGTGCCCTGACGCGTTTGGGTGTGGATCATCTTGGGCTCGACAATGCCGACCGCCGCTATCTGCGCCTGATTGCAGAAAGCTATGGCGGGGGGCCTGTCGGGGTG
Source organism: Yoonia sp. (assembly GCA_023263855.1). Classification (GTDB taxonomy): domain Bacteria; phylum Pseudomonadota; class Alphaproteobacteria; order Rhodobacterales; family Rhodobacteraceae; genus Yoonia. Next base: position 27,879 of record JALQUF010000001.1, read on the forward strand.
GAGACGCTTTCGGCGGCTTTGTCGGAAAGCCGCGACAGTCTGGAAGATGTGATTGAGCCTTATCTGCTGCAAAAGGGTTTGATCCAACGAACCCCGCGCGGGCGCATGTTGGCGCAGGCGGCTTGGACGCATCTGGGGTTGAATGCACCTAAGTCGCAGACGGATTTGTTTGGGTGAAAGGGCACGTACTTGCCACGGAAATTTGAATGAACATAGAACATCAAAATATCGAAAACCTCTTTACCCGCGCTGACGGGGCCTATGTCTTTTCGCGGTGGGGGCGGCCGATTGTGCCGGTTGTCTTTGGCGTTGATGACGCATCGCTTGCTGTGTTCAAGGGCGCGATTGAGGCCGTTGTGACGCTGGCATCGCACCAGATGGCAGAAACTGATCCTGAACTGGGTGCAAACCTGATGATCTTTTTCTGTCGCGAATGGGATGAGTTGCCCCAGGTGCCGCATCTGGATCAGCTGGTGCCGGACCTTGCGCCCTTGGTGCAAAAGCTCAAACAGGCAGACGCGAATCAATACCGGATTTTCCGCTTTGATGAAGCCGGGGCCATTCGTGCTGCGTTCGTATTCTTGCGGATGGATGAACATATGGCGGCTGTGGCGGCTGATACATTGGCGCTTGGTCAGGCCGTTCAGACGATTCTGTTGTGGTCCGACCGGGCCTTTACGGATCAATCACCGCTGGCGTTGGTGGCGGATAAGGCGGTTTTGCGCCCCGAAATCGCCGATGTGATCCGCGCGGCCTATGATCCGGTGATGCCCTATGCGGCGCAGGATGCCAGTCATGCGCTGCGGTTGGCCGCACGCCTAAGGCCGCTGTCATGATGCATCGTTTTCCCATTCGCGTTTATTATGAAGACACTGATCTGGCGGGCATCGTTTACTACGCCAATTATCTGAAATTTATCGAACGCGCGCGCAGTGAATGGGTGCGCGAACTTGGGATTGATCAGGTGCGGATGAAGGCCGATGGTCTGGTCTTTGCAGTGCGGCGGGTCGAGGCGGATTATCTGGTGCCCGCGAAATATGATGATGAACTGGTGGTACATACGACTATGCAGCCTGGCTCGGGCGCGCGGCTTGTTGTGAAGCAAAATATCATGCGGGGCGATACGCTGCTCTTTTCGGCCTTGGTGACTATTATATGCATGACATTGGACGGTGCAGTCAGCCGTCTACCGGCAGTGATCCGCCGGTCTATGCCCTAAAACTGCTGTGTTTTCGCAGATGTGATGCCGGATTGGTTGGATTTCTCTCATTCGATGCGATACGCTCATCATTAATCAGAGCCCAAAATCGGGCCTAAGGTAGAGCAGGCATATGGAAGCAGCACACGAATTCACAATGTGGGCGTTATTCGCACGCGCCACAATTACCGTAAAAATCGTTATGATCATGCTGGTTGCAGCTTCCGTTTGGTGCTGGGCTGTTATCATCGACAAGACGATCCAGTATCGCAAAGCGCGGGCCGAGGCCGATATTTTTGACCGGCTGTTCTGGTCGGGTGAACCACTGGACGGGCTTTTTGATCAGATCGGCGCCGATCCCGAAGGCCCATCGGAAAAGATATTTGCCGCCGGTATGCTGGAATGGCGCAGATCGCACAGGCAAGATGGCGGGTTGATCGCGGGGGCCACAGCACGGATCGACCGGTCTATGGATGTGGCCATCGCGAAAGAGGCCGCGCGCCTGCAAAAAGGGCTCCCCGTTTTGGCGACTGTCGGTGCCACCGCGCCTTTCGTGGGTCTTTTTGGCACCGTCTGGGGTATTATGAACGCGTTTATCGAAATTGCAGAGGCGCAGACAACCAACCTTGCCGTTGTAGCCCCTGGCATCGCCGAGGCGCTTTTGGCGACGGGTCTTGGCCTTTTGGCGGCGATTCCGGCTGTGATCTACTACAACAAGTTTTCATCCGACAGCGATCAGATCGTCAGCGGCTATGAGGCTTTTGCAGATGAGTTCGCGACGATCCTCAGCCGCCAGTTGGATAGCTGATCATGGGCGCAGGAGTGATGAATTCGGGCGGTGATGGTGGCAGACGCCGCCGGCGTCGCGCGCGCAAGGCCAAGCCGATGTCGGAAATCAATGTGACGCCATTCGTGGATGTCATGATGGTGCTTTTGATCATCTTTATGGTCGCAGCGCCGCTTTCTGTCGTGGGTGTGCCGGTCGAATTGCCCGAAACATCTGCGACGGCCCTGCCAGGGGATGAGGAAGAACCACTGACCGTCACGATTACAAATGATGGCCGTGTGATGATTCAGGAAACCGATACAACCGAGGCCGAACTTGTGGCCCGCTTGCGGGGGATTGCCGCCGAGCGCACCAGCGACAAGATTTTCCTGCGTGCTGATGGCCGCAATGACTGGAACCGCGTAGCGCAGATTATGGGGCTGCTAAATGCTGGCGGTTTCTCTGATATTGGATTGGTGACGGATATTGCCCCGCCCACCGCAGGCGGCTCTGACGGGTAAATCATGGCAACGCCGGGCACCATCATTTCAGGGATCGGCCACGTCGGGCTGATCGGCTGGCTGATTGTCGGCTGGGGCATGACGTCTGAGCCGTTGGTGATCCAGACGATGGATGTCTCAGTGATTTCTGGTGAAGAGTTCGAGCAGATGCGCGCACGGACCACGCCAGAGCCCGGCAATGCCGACCCGACGGCACCTGTGCCACCTGTGGTCGATGATACGTCGCCCCCACCGCCCGCTGTGGAAGAGCCTGCGGACATTGCACCACCACCTGCACCCGTAGAACCGCCCGAGAGCGAAGCGCCCCCACCACCACCGCCTCCGGCACCGCCAGAGACGGACGTAACCGATGCGCCACCTGCCGAGCCTGCGCCGCCGGTTGCAACACCGCCGACACCGGATGTTGCTGTCAGTGAAACGCCGACGCCGCCGCAGGCGCCGACCGTTGCGTCAACCATTACCGCTCCGCCGCCGCCCGATGCCAATGTCGATGACGTGGTGCGCGAAGACGTCGTGCCTGACAACAGCGCCGAGACCGAGGTCGTGGCAGAGGAACAAGAGGCAACCGCGCCCGAAGAGACAACGACCGCGATCGTGATCGAGGATCTGGCACCATCAACATCCGTCCGCCCCGCGGCACGGCCAAGCCGCCCGACGCCACCCGCTGACACCCAAGTGGCCCAAGACGAACCCGCGCAAGACGAGGCGGCACCTGCCGAGCCTCAGGCCACAGAAGACGATGTTTCAGCCGCACTTGAGGCCGCACTTGGCGCAGCCACCCAAGCACCTGCTGTTGCGGCAGGCCCGCCGATGACAGGCAGTGAGCGTGACAGCTTCCGTATTGCGGTCAATCGCTGCTGGAACGTCGATCCGGGGTCGGTCGCGGCGCGGGTGACGGTTGAGGTTGGCTTTAGTCTGGATCGCGAAGGCCGGGTGCAGGGCAACGAAGTGCGCCTGATCTCTTCCGATGGCGATCAATCCGCGACCAACACGGCGTTTGAGGCTGCGCGGCGGGCGATCTTGCGGTGTCAGTCGGGGGGCTATCAGTTGCCTGCGGATAAATACGACCAATGGCAGGATGTTGTGATCACCTTTGATCCCAGCGGTATGCGGTTAAGATAGGCAAAGACACGCGCAGGTGAGGTGTAATGGATTTTTCCCCCTGCTATAGTGAGACAATAAAGAGCACATTTCGGGCACGAACCCGAATTGGCGGAGTGAGGCAAAGATGATGAAACGATTTCTGACACTCTTGGTGGCGCTGATGTTGGCGGGCCCTGTTTTGGCGCAGGGTGGGCCGCTGCGATTGACGATTACAGACGGTGTGATCGAACCGATCACCTTTGCTGTGCCCAGTTTTGAGGCCGAAAGCCCTGCTGCCCAGCAAGCCGCTTCGGATATTTCGCGCCTTGTCGTGCAGGATCTGGCCGGAACAGGGCTGTTCCGTGAAGTGCCAGCGACGGCGTTTATCTCGCAGGTCAGTTCCTTTGTGCAGCCAGTCGCCTTTGCCGATTGGCGGGCGATCAATGCGCAGGCGCTTGTCGTTGGTGCGGTGAACGTCAGCGGGGACCGGTTGACGGTTAAGTTCCGCCTCTATGATGTGTTTTCTGGTCAAGAGCTGGGCCAGGGCCTGCAATTTGCAGGCACCACTGCGGGCTGGCGCCGGATGGGGCATAAGGTTGCGGACGCAGTCTATAGCCGCATCACCGGCGAGGGCGGGTATTTTGACAGCCGCGTTGTGTTCGTGTCGGAAAGTGGCCCGAAGGATAATCGCCAAAAGCGCCTTGCGATCATGGATTTCGACGGAGCCAATGTGCAATTCCTGACCGACAGCAGCAGTATTGTGTTGGCCCCTCGCTTTTCGCCCAACGGGGACCGGGTGCTTTATACCAGCTTTGAATCCGGGTTTCCGCGGATCAACGTGTTGAACGTTGCCAATGTAGGCCGCCAGCAGTTGCAGACGGCCCCGGGCGAGATGGCCTTTAGCCCGCGCTTTTCGCGTGATGGACGGCAGGTGATCTATAGCCTGTCGAACGGTGGCAACACGGATATCTATCGCACTGATCTGGCCACTGGTCAGCATATCCGCCTGACATCGGCGCCTTCGATTGAAACAGCGCCCAGCCTGTCGCCTGACGGCAGCCAGATCGTTTTTGAAAGCGACCGGTCAGGGAACCAGCAACTTTATATCATGTCCGCCAATGGAGGCGAAGCACGCCGGATTTCCTTTGGTGAAGGGCGCTATGGCACGCCCGTTTGGTCGCCACGCGGTGATCTGGTGGCCTTTACCAAACAAAACGCCGGGCGCTTTCATATTGGTGTGATGCGTATTGATGGCTCGGAAGAGCGTCTGCTGACCTCTTCGTTCCTGGATGAAGGCCCGACATGGTCGCCCAATGGCCGTGTCATTATGTTCAGCCGTGAAACCCAAGGAGCGGGCGGGACGTCGTCGATGTATTCTGTCGATATTTCGGGCCGGAACCTGAAAGCTGTGCCGTTGCAAGGCGGGGCATCTGACCCATCCTGGGGGCCGTTGCAGCCGTAATGATGTGTGATTCCCTAACCGTGAAAAGCGTGTTAGGGTGGAAAGAAAATAATAGAGCAGTCAATAAACAGGATGAAACCCTATGACACTTTTTAAGAAAGCGGCGGTCTTGGCATTGGTACTGGCAACAGGGGCCTGTACGAACCCGGATCGATTTGGTGGCGGCGCCGGTGGTGCCGATGGCGGCATGAGCGCGGGCATGGCCGGATCGGCAAGTGACCCGACAAGCCCTTTGTTCTTTAACCAGACAATCGGTGATCGCGTGCTCTTTGCTGTTGATACGTCCACGATCACACCGGAAGGCCGCACGATCCTTGACGGCCAAGCACAATGGTTGCTGACAAACGCTGATTACCGCGCCGTCATCGAAGGGCACGCGGATGAGCAGGGCACGCGTGAATATAACCTCGCACTTGGGCAACGCCGCGCCAACGCGGTACGCGAATACCTGGTATCGCGCGGGGTACCGGTGGGCCGTCTGCAGGTCACAAGCTTTGGCAAGGAACGTCCAATCGCGGTCTGTTCAGAAGAAAGCTGCTATGCGCAAAACCGCCGCGCAGTAACGGTTCTGTCATTCTCGGCTGTCACGAGCTGATCACGACCGAAGGGAAACCCATCATGTTGCACCGTATCGCTGTTGTCTGCGCCTTGTTGCTGTCGCCGCTTCCTGCCTTAGCGCAGGAGGAAACTCTGGCCGACATCCGACAACAGTTGACGGCCCTCTTTGTTGACGTGCAACGCCTGACGCGTGAGTTGTCGACGACGGGCGGTTTGAATTCCGGCATTGCCGGCAGCACACCTCTCGAACGGCTTGATGCGATTGAAGCAGAGCTCCAACGTCTGACGTCAAAGTCGGAAGAGCTTGAGTTTCGGGTGAACAGTATCACGGCTGATGCAAATAATCGCATTGGTGATCTGAACTTCCGTTTGTGCGAATTGGAAGCCGATTGTGATATCGGGCAATTGGATGACACACCTTTGGGCGGGCTTGAGGTGGCCGGTGCTGTCACGACGACACCTGAACCGACAGGCGGCCCCGCTTTGGCGATTGGGGAACAAACCGACATTGAGCGAGCGCAAGGAGCGCTCGCTTCCGGTGACTTTCGCAGCGCCGTTGACCAGCTTACGACCTTTATCGCGACCTATCCGGGCAGTCCGCTGACAGCGGACGCCAACTATCTGCGTGGCGAAGCGTTGGAAGGTTTGGGCGAAGTCACCGACGCGGCACGCGCTTACCTCGAGGCGTTTTCTGGTGATCCAACAGGGCCCAAAGCCCCTGATGCCCTGTTCAAGCTGGGGTCATCGCTGGGAAAGATCGGCCAGACCCAGGATGCGTGCCTTACATTGGCTGAAGTTAACGTGCGCTTTCCCGGCAACCCTGCCGTGCTTGATGCGCAAATGGAAATGCAAGCGCTGGGATGCCAGTAGCACAACGATTGACCGATCCTTTCGCAAGGTTTCAGGCGGCGCTCGCGGCATCTTCCTACTCTGAGGGTACGGTTGGTCTGGCTGTTTCGGGCGGTGGCGATTCGATTGCGATGATGCAAATGGCGGCGCGCCTGCGCCCGCCGGGCAAGCTGCGGGTGATCACAGTGGATCATGGGCTACGTGCCGAGGCGCAGGATGAAATCGCGCTGGTGGCGTCGCAGGCGGCGGCTTTGGGCCTTGACCATACGGTGACGCAATGGGCGTGGAATGGCCGCGGTAATCTGCAGGCTGCAGCACGTGAAGGGCGCTGGGCGGCTGTGCGGGAATGGGCTGCGATGTTCAATTTGCGCGACGTTTGGCTGGGCCATACCGAAGATGACCAAGTCGAAACCTTGCTGATGCGTTTGGCGCGGGGCTCGGGGATTGATGGGCTGACTGGCATGTACCCGCAGACCGAACGGGACGGCCTGCGTATTCTGCGGCCGCTTCTGGGGGTCGCGCGGGCAGATCTGCGGTCATGGCTGACGGCGCAAAAGATCGCTTGGTGTGATGACGCAAGCAACGACGACCCGCGCTTTGATCGTGTACGTGCCCGCCAGATGTTTGCACAACTCGAAACATTGGGACTGACCCGCAAGCGGTTGCTGCAAACCGTCGATCATATGCAGGCGGCACATATTTCATTGCAACGTGCGGCTCAGGCTTTTGCCAAGCAGCACGTGCGCCAGGATGCGGGTGATCTGCTGTTGTCTGCCGATGCGCTTAATCTGGAAAAGGCGGATGCCCCGCGCCGTGTCATGGCCGCCGCTTTTGCATGGGTGGGCAGCCGTACCTATCGGCCCCGGTTTGAGCAGTTGCTTGAAACGGTGGCGCAGGCGCGTAAAGGGGCGACTGTCACGCTGGGGGGGTGCATCATGACACCCGATAGTACCGGCACCGTGCGGTTGATGCGTGAAGCAGCAGCGACCACAGCAACACAACGTCCGGCAGATCAAGCCGATGCAACGGGCGTATTTTGGGACCGTCGTTGGTTTATCGAAGGGCCGCTACATGACGGGCTGACCTATAAAGCACTGGGCGCGGGGCTGAAGAACTGCCCCAAATGGCGCGAAAGCGGCATGCCCCGGATGTCGCTTTTGGCGTCGCCTTCGGTGTGGCAAGGCGACACTTTGTTGGCAGCGCCATTGGCTGGTTTGGCGCAGGGTTGGTCCGCGCGGATTGTCGCGGATTTCCATTCATCTGCGTTTGCCATTGAAGAATAATCTTTCGCCTCTATTTTAGAGGAAACGCTTGTGATGCGACTCTGTCGTTCCACTTCCCCATTTCAAAGGAGTTTACCCCTTGGGCAACGCGCGTAATATGGTTTTCTGGGTCGTCCTCTTCCTCATGGTGCTGGCGCTCTTCAATCTTTTCAGCAGCCCACCGGGCACGACAGGCGGTGAGGTGCGCAGCTACTCTGAGTTTGTCGCAGCCGTCGAAGATGGACGCGTCACCGACGTTGTCATTGATGGTGAGAACGTTCGCTTTGCTGAGGGTGGGCGCACATTCTCGACCATCATGCCGCAAGATGCTGAAATCACACAGCTTTTGATCCAGGAAGGTGTTCCGGTTGAGGCGCGTAGTCAGGAAACATCGGCGTTTCAGTCGTTCCTTCTGAGCTTGCTGCCCTTCCTGCTTTTGATCGGTGTGTGGATTTACTTCATGAACCGTATGCAAGGCGGCGGCAAAGGCGGTGCGATGGGCTTTGGCAAATCGCGGGCAAAGCTTCTGACCGAAAAGCATGGGCGTGTCACATTTGACGACGTGGCCGGTATTGATGAGGCCAAAGAAGAGCTGGAAGAGATCGTCGAGTTCCTGCGCAACCCGCAAAAATTCTCGCGTCTTGGTGGCAAGATTCCAAAAGGTGCCTTGCTTGTCGGCCCTCCCGGTACGGGTAAAACACTGCTGGCGCGCGCGATTGCGGGCGAAGCGGGTGTGCCGTTCTTTACCATCTCGGGTTCTGACTTTGTGGAAATGTTCGTTGGTGTGGGTGCTTCCCGTGTCCGCGATATGTTCGAACAAGCCAAGAAGAATGCGCCTTGTATCGTCTTTATTGACGAGATTGACGCGGTCGGTCGTTCGCGCGGTGCCGGTTACGGCGGCGGTAATGACGAGCGTGAACAGACGCTCAACCAGTTGCTGGTCGAGATGGACGGTTTTGAAGCAAACGAAGGCGTGATCATCGTTGCGGCCACAAACCGCCGTGACGTGCTTGACCCTGCGCTGCTGCGTCCAGGCCGCTTTGACCGTCAGGTCACAGTGCCGAACCCGGATATCAAAGGCCGTGAGAAAATCTTGGGTGTCCACGCCCGCAAAATCCCGCTTGGTCCCGACGTTGACCTGCGCATCATTGCGCGCGGTTCGCCTGGGTTCTCGGGTGCCGATTTGGCGAACCTTGTGAACGAAGCGGCACTGATGGCCGCCCGTGTGGGGCGCCGGTTTGTGACGATGGTCGACTTCGAATCCGCTAAGGATAAGGTCATGATGGGTGCAGAGCGCCGTTCCATGGTGATGACGAGCGAGCAAAAGGAAATGACCGCTTATCACGAAGCTGGCCACGCCATTGTTGGTATCAGCCTGCCGAAGTGTGACCCTGTCTATAAGGCAACCATTATCCCTCGCGGCGGTGCCTTGGGTATGGTCATGAGCCTGCCGGAAATGGACCGTCTGAACATGTTCAAGGACGAATGCCACCAGCGTTTGGCCATGACGATGGCGGGTAAAGCGGCCGAGATTATCAAATACGGTGAAGATCAGGTCAGCAACGGCCCTGCTGGTGATATCCAGCAAGCCAGCCAACTGGCCCGCGCGATGATCCTGCGGTGGGGTATGTCTGATAAAGTCGGCAACATCGACTATTCGGAAGCCCACGAAGGATATTCCGGGAACACGGCTGGTCTGTCCGTTTCGGCCCACACCAAAGAGCTGATCGAGGAAGAGGTCCGCACGTTTATCCAGCAAGGCTATGACCGTGCGCACCAGATCATCACCGAAAAGCACGAAGAGTTCGAGCGTCTGGCCCAAGGCTTGCTTGAGTATGAGACGCTGACAGGTGATGAGATCAAACGCGTGATGGCGGGCGAGCCCCCCCATATGGGTGATGATGCCGACGATACGCCGCCATCGGGCGGGACGCCGTCAGTAACGGCTATTCCGAAAACCAAGCCGAAGAAGCCGCGCGCCCCGGATGATGGTGGCATGGAACCGGAGCCTTCGGTTTAAGATACATCAAAACGCCGCCCTAAAATGGGGCGGCGTTTTTCTTTGTGCCATCGTGCAGGTCTGGCGCATTGAAGCTGATCCGCCTCTATCCTATGCAGAACACGCGAGCATTTAGGAGAGCGCTATGCCGGCACTGGCCCCCACGGAAATCATTGGTGAAATCGTCTGGATTGGTCATGTGCCCAACCGTGAGACATCTTTGCGGTCGCAAGCCACCCAAGAAGCGCAACTGACCTATGCTGGTATCCCGGGCGAAGTGCACGGCGGTCTGACGCGGCCATCCTGCAGTCGTGTGATCAGCCAACACCCGCGCGATACGGACATTCGCAATGTCCGCCAACTGTCTATCGTATCCTTCGAAGAGTTGGCCGAAATCGCAGCGGATTGCGCCTTGGATGCACTCGACCCGGCGCTGGTGGGCGCATCAATGGTTGTGCGGGGCATCCCTGATTTTACCCATCTGCCGCCATCTTCGCGCCTGCAACTGCCTGATGGCGCGACGCTGGTGGTGGACATGGAAAACCGCCCCTGCCACCTGCCCGCCAAACCGATCAATGCGGAACACCCTGGCGCAGGCGATAAGTTCAAGATCGCCGCCAAGGGCAAGCGTGGTGTGACCGCATGGGTGGAACGTGAAGGGGTTTGTCGGATCGGAGATGCGGTGCGTCTGCATGTGCCAGATCAACGCGCATGGGCCCCATAGGTTTCTGATAGGATACTGCTTTGGCGCGTACCGACGATTCCGGCGGCGAAAATGTCGCAATACGGGTGCATGGGCCGCGAACCTGCCGCTAAAACCAAGATTGAACAAAAATGGCAGTTGCCAACGCTCAGGGAAGTTTTTCATGGAATACAAGTCAGATATCGAGATTGCACGCGCAGCAAAAAAGCGTCCGATTCAGGAAATCGGTGCGAAACTGGGGATCGAAAGTGATGATCTGCTGCCTTACGGTCACGATAAAGCAAAGGTCAGCCAACGTCTGATTGATAGTGTTCAGGATCGCACAGACGGCAAGTTGATCCTTGTGACCGCGATCAACCCGACCCCCGCAGGTGAAGGCAAGACCACGACGACAGTTGGCTTGGGCGATGGCCTGAATGCGATTGGCAAGAAAGCCGCCGTTTGTATTCGCGAAGCATCGCTGGGGCCTTGCTTTGGGATGAAGGGCGGTGCTGCGGGCGGCGGGTATGCCCAAGTGGTGCCGATGGAAGACATGAACCTGCACTTTACAGGTGACTTTCATGCCATCACCTCGGCGCATAACCTGCTGTCGGCGATGATCGATAACCACATCTATTGGGGCAATGCGCTTGAAATCGATATCCGTCGTGTGGTTTGGCGGCGCGTTCTGGATATGAATGACCGTGCCCTGCGCCAGATCACGACATCTTTGGGCGGTGTGGCCAATGGCTTCCCCCGCGAAGCCGGATTTGACATTACCGTGGCCTCTGAAGTCATGGCGATCCTGTGTCTGGCCCGGAACCTTGAAGATCTGCAAAAACGGCTGGGTGATATCATTGTTGCATATCGCCGTGATCGCAGCCCGGTTTACTGCCGCGACATCAAGGCCGATGGCGCAATGACAGTGCTGTTGAAAGACGCGATGCAGCCGAACCTTGTCCAGACGTTGGAAAACAATCCCGCCTTCGTGCATGGCGGCCCATTTGCGAATATCGCGCACGGGTGTAACTCGGTCACGGCCACCACCACGGCTTTGAAGCTTGCGGATTATGTCGTGACGGAAGCGGGCTTTGGTGCTGATCTGGGTGCCGAGAAGTTCATGAACATCAAATGCCGCAAGGCAGAGATTGCGCCGTCCTGCGTGGTCGTCGTTGCGACCGTTCGGGCGATGAAGATGAATGGCGGCGTAGCGAAAGCAGACCTTGGGGCCGAAAATGTCGATGCCGTTAACGCCGGGTGCCCGAACCTTGGGCGTCACATTGAAAATGTCAAAAGCTTTGGGGTGCCGGTTGTCGTTGCGATTAACCACTTTGTCACGGACACTGATGCAGAAGTGGCGGCAGTGAAAGCCTATGTCGAGACCCAAGGATCAGAGGCAATCCTGTGCAAGCATTGGGCGCTTGGGTCTGAGGGCACGGCCGAGCTGGCCACGCGCGTGGCCGAGATTGCAGATGCGGATGAGGCCAATTTTGCACCGATCTATCCCGACGATATGAGCCTTTTTGACAAGATCGATACGATCGCCAAGAAGATCTATCGCGCTGATGAGGTGGTTGCGGATAACAAGATACGTGACCAGCTTCTTAAGTGGGAAGAACAAGGTTATGGCAACCTGCCGGTCTGTATGGCCAAGACGCAGTACAGCTTTACAACTGACCCCACGGTGCGTGGTGCCCCGACAGGCCATTCCGTCCCTGTCCGCGAAGTGCGCCTGAGTGCCGGTGCGGGCTTTATCGTTGCGATCTGCGGAGAGATCATGACGATGCCAGGTTTGCCGCGTGTGCCATCGGCGGAACAAATCATGCTGAATGACGCCGGCGAGATTGAAGGTTTGTTCTAAGTTAACAGGGTGGGGCGACGCGCGGCTGCGCCGACGCCCCACCCACCCTCCCGTTTGCCTCCGGCGGAGGTATTTTTGAACATGAGAAGATAATTATGACAGCGACTGTGATTGACGGAAAAGCCTTTGCCGCAAAAGTGCGTGCCCAAGTGGCCGAAGGCGTGGCCGCGCTCAAAGAGGCGCATAGCATCACCCCGGGATTGGCGGTTGTGCTTGTGGGGGAAGATCCGGCCAGTCAGGTTTATGTGCGGTCTAAAGGGAAAATGACAAAAGAGGTCGGCATGGCTTCTTTTGAATATAAGCTCGACGTTGATACCTCGGAAGCTGACCTGTTGGCGCTCATTGAAAAGCTTAACGCTGATTCTGCGGTGCATGGGATTTTGGTGCAGTTGCCCCTGCCGGACCATCTGGACAGTGATTTGGTGATCAACAGCATTGATCCGGCCAAGGATGTGGATGGGTTTCATATTTCCAACGTGGGCTTGTTGGGTACCGGGCAGAAGAGTATGGTGCCCTGCACACCTTTGGGCAGTCTGATGATGCTGCGTGATCATCACGGCTCATTGTCTGGTCTGAATGCGGTTGTGATTGGTCGGTCAAACATTGTTGGCAAACCGATGGCGCAGCTGTTGTTGGAGGATAGCTGCACGGTGACGATTGCCCATAGCCGCACCAAGGATTTGCCTGCCGTCGTCCGACAGGCTGATATTGTCGTGGCTGCGGTAGGGCGTCCGCAAATGGTGACGGGGGATTGGATCAAGCCCGGGGCGACTGTGATTGATGTTGGGATCAACCGGATTGAAAAACCCGAGGGCGGCACGCGGCTTGTTGGAGATGTGGACTATAACAGTTGTGCCGCCGTGGCCGGGGCGATCACGCCTGTGCCGGGCGGTGTCGGGCCGATGACGATTGCCTGCTTGCTGGCGAATACGCTGACGGCCTGTTGCCGCGCGCATGGTCTGCCTGAGCCCGAGGGGTTGACGGTCTAGGGCACCGGTACAGGGATCGCCTTGTGCCCGGTCATGATTGCAATCGGGGGGCGCATGAACAATTGGCGCAGGGCCGGGGTGAGACTGACCAGACCCCCTGTGTAGGCGCCATAAGCTGGCATGATCAAGCGGCAGTCGTCGTAGAGAAACGCCGGGCGGCTGCGTCCGGCGACACGATGCTTGGGATGATAGTGGCCTGAGACTTCGGCTGTCATCGCGGTTGCGATATGGCGAAATGACAAGGTGCCGATCTTGATTTCGCTTCTGTGGGTGCCGCCCAGATTGATGGGACCGGGGTCGTGGTTCCCTTCGACCCAGATCCATGTCTTGCCTGCCTGTAGTTGCGCCAACCAGAGCAGCATTTCTTCATCAAGACGGGCGGCGGCTTCGAGATCGTCAAAACTATCGCCAAGGCAGATGATCTGGGTCGGGCGTGTGGCCGCGATATCAGCTTGCAGTTTTTCCAAGGTCTCGCGCACCTCATAGGGGGGCAGCATGACGCCACTGCGCCGCGCGATGCGTTCGGACTTGCCCAAATGCAGGTCGGACACGCACAGTACGTCATGGTCAGGCAAGTGCAGCGCGCCAGAGGGCAGGGCCGCGCATTGGGTGCCACAGAAAGAGAAATGATAGGCCGTCATGATGTCTGCTTGGCTTAGCCCCGATGCGAGATCAAGCATCAAAGTGTGGCGACGCCTGCTTCTTGCATCAGGCGGGCGGCTTCTTCTTCGAGAATGCGATCCTGGCCGGCCCCGGCCACCGCGATGCGGCCTTGTTCAAGGAACATTGGCAACGACAGCGGGGTGACGCGGTCAAGTTTGACATGGTCAATCCGTCCGGCGGTGCGCGTTAGCATTTCTTCGATGCGTCCAAAATCGACCAACCCGCGCATGGCCTCTTCGCGGGTGATCCTCAGCATCAGGTGGTCTGGGTCATATTTGGCCAGCGTGTCATAGAGGATGTCAGATGAAAACGTTGCTTGCCGTCCGCTCTTGCGGGCCTGTGGTAGGTTCCGTTCGATCAGACCGGCGATTGTTGCAGCGCCGCGGAACGTCTTTTTCATTACGGCATTGCCCGATAACCAGGTTTCAAAGTCAGCACGCATATTGTCGGGTTGCAGCAGCGGGGCGGGGTCATAAACCGGATCCAGGCCCCAGATCAGTGTCGCATAGTCTGTTGCGACAAAGCCTAAGGGATGCAAATTCAGCTCTTCCATCCGCTGCGTTGCCAGCATTCCGAGCGTCTGCATGGCATTGCGCCCGGCAAAGCCGTAGATGCAAATGTGGTGGCGCCCTTCGTGCGGAAAGCTTTCGACAAGGATCCGGTCGGCCTCGGGAAGTTTTGAAAATTGGCGCTGAAGTGCCAGCCATTCGGCGGTATGGGCAGGCAGTTCGGGCCAGTTGGTTTGGGCGAACATACGCAGGATGCGTTGCGACAGTTGTGTGGAGTTCGCAAATTTCGTGCCCATAAAGGTTGCGATCTTGGGCGTTTTGTCGGCACGCCGCGACACCTCGACCGTCATTTCCTTAAGGTTTTCGTAACGGACGACCTGACCACCGATCAAAAACGTATCACCGGGGGTCAATGTGGCGGCAAAAGCCTCTTCCACCTCGCCCAGTGGCTTGAAGTTTCCTTTCAGGCGGACCTTTAGCGTATCGGTGTCTTGGATCGTGCCGATGTTCATGCGAATCCGTTGGGCCGCCCGCGGATCGCGCAATTGCCACAGACCGTCAGCTCTTTGTAGCAAACGCTTCCATTTGTCATAGGCGCGCAGGGCATAGCCGCCGGTGGCGCAAAAATCGAGACAATCATCGAAAGCGGCCCGTGACAGCGTGCGGTAAGCCCCGACAGTCTTGATTTCCTGATAAAGCGCATCTGCATCAAACGGGCCTGCACAGGCAGTGATCAGGATGTGCTGGCAGAGCACATCGCGGGGGCCGGGCCCTTTGGGGTCACCGTCAAGATCATGTGCCTTGACGGCCTCTAGTGCTGCGACACACTCGACCACCTCGAAACGGTTCGCGGGCACCAGAAGCGCTTTGGAAGGGGCGTTGTAGCGATGGTTGGCACGCCCAATCCGTTGCACGAGACGTTTCACGTTCTTGGGTGCACCAACTTGGATCACCAGATCGACGTCGCCCCAATCGATTCCCAAATCAAGCGAACCGGTGCAGACAATTGCCCGCAAATCGCCAGCGACCATTGCGCCTTCGACCTTTTCACGCTGCTCACGGGCAAGGCTGCCATGGTGGATACCGATTGGCAGGTCGTCGGTATTGGCCAGCCAGAGATTATGAAAAAAAATCTCGGCCTGCGCGCGCGTATTATGGAAAATCAGTGTGGTTTTGTGCTTTTTGACCTCTTCCAGCACGGCGGGGATCGCGTATTTTGCGCCGCCCCCTGTCCATGGCGGTTTTTCCTGTGTGACAAGCATAGAAATGTCAGGGTCGGGGCCGGGATCAGCGTTGATGATCGTACAAGGGTCAGGGTGGCGGGCAAGCTCGGACGCGATGGCATCAGGGTCTTCGACCGTGGCAGACAACCCCACGCGCCGCAGTCCCGGGGCAAGCGTTTGCAGCCGACTGAGGGCCAGCATCAGTTGGTCGCCACGCTTACTTTCGGCAAGGGCATGAATTTCATCAACAATGATACGCTGCAGGCCTTTGAATATATGGGGGGCGTCTTCGTAGCTGGTCAGCAGAGCAAGCGATTCAGGTGTTGTCAGCAGGATGTGTGGCGGATCAGCCCTTTGGCGCCGCTTTTGCGTATAGGTCGTATCGCCGGTGCGATCTTCGATTCGAATGGGCAGGTCCATCTCAGTGACGGGGGTGCGCAGGTTACGTTTGATATCGGCAGCAAGCGCTTTGAGAGGCGAGACATAGAGGGTGTGCAACCCTTTGTGCTGCCCATCGGCCAATTCAATAAGAGACGGCAGAAAGCCTGCCAGCGTTTTGCCACCGCCGGTTGGTGCGATCAGCATCAAGGCAGGCTCTGTGGCCTGTTCCAGCATATGCTGCTGGTGCGGGTGGATGGTCCAGCCGCGCGTTTTGAACCAGTCTGTGAAAAGGGGGGGAAGGTCGCTCATGCCGATAAGGTGACGCTTGCGCGAAGTGGGTCAAGAGGCACCTTATCGTTTCCGCCGTGGTTGTAGGGCGCGGATCGCGGATTGCACGGCCAACGGCAACGGGGTTTCTTCATCGGGGGCAATATCAAGCGCAGATGCGACGTCTTTCACAAGGATGCCAATGCTGTTGTCCGTGCTATAGCCATCACGTGCAAACTCGATGTCGTCAAAGCCTGATGCCAGCCAGTTTTGCCCAGACGCTGTGTTGATCAGCGCCAGCAGTTTGCTCTCATCCACGCCTTCCGCATCCGCCCAGTCCAAGACGAGCCGGGTCATCGCGGTATGGGATGCGGCCAACAGGTTGTTCAGTACCTTTGCTGTCATGCCTGCGCCGAAATCGCCCATATGATGGGTATGTGTTCCCATCGCCCTAAGCAGCGGTGCAATCTGCGCCGCCGGGCCACCTGTCATGAAGGTTAGGGTGCCTGCCTCAGCCTTGATCTGTGCACCTGACATTGGCGCGTCAATCAGATCAATATGCCTGGGCACCCGCGCACGTAAGCTTTTGACATATTTGGGCGAAAGGGTGGAGCAGATGATGATACGTTTGAGAATAGGGGCCTTGCCAACAACGGCCTGGTCGTCAAAAAGAAGTGCATCTGTCTCCGTGGTATCGCGCACAACGGTAATCAGCGTCGTAAGGTCTTCGACAAATGCATCAACGTCTGTTCCGACCCCGTCCAGTGGCCGCACATCAAAGCCATGTGCCACAAACCCGGCCCGGTGCAGGTTCTTCAGCATGCCCATACCCATACGTCCACAGCCCGCCACACCAATGATATCTGCCATTCATCCCCTCCAACGAAAAAGGCTTCCCTCAGGGTAGAGGGAAGCCTTTGGCTTGGAAATGTCGAAAGGGATCAGTGAATGATTTCTTCTTCTTTCACGAACATGTTGGCCCATGCACGGTCAATCAGGTCTGGCGACATTTGATAGGGGATGCCTTCAAATTCGCAAATCGAAATCATCTGGTCGATCAGGAAGATGGGTTGATAGTTCGCATAAACGTTGTCGATCTCGGGGTATCGGACGTTCAGCAGGTGAACGAGCGTGTCCTCATCAAGCGGCATCTTGCGTTTGCGGGCCACCATGGCGAAAATTTTCAGATAGTCCTCCTGATCGGGGCCATCAATTTTGATCTTGTAGAAAATACGACGCAGCGCCGCTTTGTCGAAGATCGCGTTGGGGTGGAAGTTGGTCGAGAAGATAACAAGCGTGTCAAACGGTACTTCGAATTTCTCGCCCGATTGCAGGGCCAGAATATCCTTGTTCTCTTCCAAAGGAACAATCCATCGGTTCACAAGGGTCTGGGGAGGCTCTTGCTGGCGACCAAGGTCGTCCACGATGAAGATGCCGCCAGTGGATTTCAGCTGCAAGGGCGCCTGATAGGTGCGCGCTGTCGGGTTGTAGACAAGGTCGAGCATTGACAGCGACAATTCACCACCGGTGATCACTGTCGGGCGTTCGCAGCGCACATAACGGGTATCGAAACGGCCCGAGGTGCGGCGCAGGCTGGTGGGGTCATCAACGTCATCTTCGGCGGCGCTGTGAACGATGGGGTCGTAGACGGTGATCACCTGACCCGAGTATTCGATGGCGCGGGGCACATAAATCTTGTCACCCAACGCGTCGCGAATGCCGTTTGAGATGGACGACTTACCGTTACCGGGCGGGCCATACATCAGGATCGACCGACCGGCACTGACTGCCGGACCAAGGTTTGACAGCAGATCATCGGGCAGGATCAAATGGCCCATTGCTGTTTGGAGTTGATCGCGTGTCAGTTGAATATTGCGAATGGACTGACGTTCGATCTGTTGGCGGTAGATATCAAGCGGCACGGGCATTGCGCCGTAGTATTCCGACTGACCCAGCGCATCCAGCGCACGGGCGCGGCCGGCATCAGTGAGTTGATAGCCCATCTCATTGCCACTGTTTGCGTTCAACGTGCCTGTGGCCTCAAGCAAAAGTTGCCCACGCGCCATATCGACGAGTTCCTGCGTCACAGGGACAGGAAGACAAATTGCTTTGCTGATAGTTGAGACCAAATCCAAATTCATGCGGAAGATGGTCTTGATCAAGATATCGCGCATCATAGCAAGCGGCAAAAGCATGCCTTCGATGCTGCGCGGCGCGGGTGGCGCCATAACACTAGAGGTTTGCACGTTCATATCAGATCCCGCCCATCACAAATTCACAAAATCAGCCGCAGACTCGGCAGCCATTCCGCATGATTGTAGCATTAACTATGGCAAAATAGTGAACAAAGATGTGCCTGTCCAAGGCATTGGCTGCACGTTCAAAGGTAAACGGCGGCAAACACAAGATATAGTAGAAGAGTCATGCTGAGAGGGAAACCCTTTGGGAAATACCAGCCCGCATTCCAGCTTTTCCATTCACTGACAGGGCGTTTCAACGGTGTCAGCCGGAAAAGCGTATGAACAACCAGTGCCCCAAGCAGGCTGGCTGCAAAGATGCGCAAGATAATTTCGATGTCGGCCATGACAAAAAACGGGGCCATTGCGGCGATCAGCTTGGCATCGCCGCCCCCCATCAACCGTAGCGCCCAGAGCGCCATGCAGACCACCAAAGCAACGGGAAAGTGCAGCCATTGCCAGAAATACATTTCCCACCCAAAGGCAAATGGCCCCAGCACAGCATAGGCCAACATCACGACGCCCACCGACTTGTTCGTGATCTTCATGTCGCGCATGTCATTCCAGGAAATGAACAAAGCAATTGGAATGACCGCTGGCAAAAACCAGTACGCGGCCTGTGCAGTCATGCCCATCGTGTCTAGTTCACAGCGTTGTTGTCGAGGGCTTCAAGCGCGCGTACGGCCTCTTCAAAATATTGTGGATGCGTGTTGATTGCGTCGTTCAAGAGCGACTTGCCGATCGTGATGTCGTTCTGCTTGATTGCTGTTAAAGCCAAGGTGTGCATCAGTTGCGCGCGTTCCACTTGTGTCATGGGCACGACAGGCAACGTATAATTACGCTGGGCACCACGTGCCAAAACCAGGTTGTTCTTCGCAGTGAACATATTGCTGTTAAAGCGCAGGGCATCGACAAACATGCGCTCTGCGGCAGGGTAGTCGCCGCGTGACAGCTTTGAGAAACCCCAGTTGTTGTAAACTGTGGCGGGGCGCGTCGTCAGGCCAACGGCGGTTTCATAAAAGCTATCGGCCTTGTCCCACTGCTGGCGGCTATCGGCGACCATGGCTTCAAGGCGATAGCGCTTGAAGGTCTCATAGGTGGGGGGGATAGTATTCAACGTTGCCGCCGCATCATCCCACTGGTTGGCACGAATGAACGCATCAGCAAGGTCTACGCGGTCGGTGTTGTTGGACTCTTCGTTGGCCACAACGGCCTGCCAAGCGGCGATTCCATCGGTGGGGCGTTTCGCGCGGATCAATGATTTCGCAAGACCGCGCTGCAGATCGATACGACCGGGATCGTTTGCGTTGGCATTTGTAAAGTAGCGGACGGCCTCGTCTGGGTCGCCAACTGTCAGCATCACGTCATTCAGGTTGGTCTCATCAACGACGTTGATGGCCTGCATGGCGCGTTCGACCTCTGCTTCGCCGGATTGGTCACATGCGGACAGGCCAACGGCCGCCGCGAAAAGCGTCAGAAAAACTGGGTGGCGCATGTCTCTGCGTCCTTTTGCTGCTCTTGCCTATAGTGGTTCCGACATCAGTACAAAGTCGCCTGCACCGCGCCGGATCAGATTAAAGTTCTGATTTTCTTGATCCGCAGTATTGCTTGAATTTTCCAATTTTGCGAGCGCTAAGCGCAAATTGTCACGGATTTCGTCCGAATTTCCGTTATCGGCGGCAAAAGCACGCCGAAAAACCTCACTTGCCTCGCCGATTTCACCCCGTTCCATCAAGATGACGCCCAAATTGTTCCACGCGGGTGGAAACGTGGGGTCCTCTTCGACGGCGCGGCGCAGCCAACGTTCGGCCTGTCCAAGGCGGCCGAGGTTCAGGTTTGCAGACCCAATCGCAGACATTGTGTCGACATTCAGGCCCTGCGTCGCTGCTGCGCGATTGTAAGCTTTCAAGGCCAGTTCAAATTCACCTGCGGCCATCAGGCGATGCCCGACGATAAGCCCGTCAGCGCTTTCACCAGGGGCAACGCCGGGAGCGAATATACCGTCCGGTGAACGATTGAGGCCGCCTGACGTACAGGCGGCCATGGCAAAAATCACAAGACCGATGGTGGCGGGCCGGATCATCATCCACCCAGGTTGACGGCAATGGCGTAAATGGAAGGGCCAATCAGCATTGCCATCAAAGGTGGAACTGTCAGCATCATTGTTGCGAGCGTCATTTTGGTTGGCAGCTTGTTCGCCTTCTCTTCAGCGCGCATCACGCGTTTATCGCGCATCTCGGAAGAATAGACGCGAAGCGCATCAGCGATGGAGGTACCAAATTGCGAAGACTGCACAAGGACGGTCACAAAACTTGCAATATCCGCAACACCGCAACGGTCAGACATGTCTTTCAGGACCGTGTTCTTGTCTTTACCCGCTTTGGATTCCTGGCCAACGATTTCAAATTCCTCAGCCAGCTCTGGAAAGCCTGATTTCAATTCTCGGGCAACACGGATAATGGACTGGTCCAGTGATTGCCCTGCTTCAACGCAGACAAGCATCATATCAAGGCTGTCTGGAAAGGCGTTGGTGATCGCCTCTTGGCGCATTTGTTGGCGCCGCGTCACCCAGTACTTTGGCAAAACATAGCCAATACCGCCGGGGATCAAGATCCACATGGCAAGTTGTTGCGACGTCACTTCAACTGGACCCGACATTTGGACAATGGAGTATGCGCCGCCAATCAGCAGCCCAAAAATGCCGAGAACAAACTGTAGGAAGTTATAGATACGGACGGAGTTTTTGCTGCGATAGCCCGCTTGCATCAGCTTGAGCTTGATGGCGGAGTATTCGTCTGCGTTTTGCGGCTCAAGAAAGTTGGAATACTTTTCCAGTTTGTCCTTACTGGATGCTGACCGCAGTTGTTTGTCCTTTGATTTATTTGACTTTGCAGGATCGGCCGTCGACTTGATCTTATCAAGTGGGTCAACTTCCTTTTTCAACAGAACCGGAAGCGTGATCAGAATAAGAAAGACGCCCAATAGGCCAACGACCATCAAAGGGCCAAATGGCCCCAGAAGATCGGTAATCATCGTTTGAATGTTTTCCATCAGTGGCCCCTTAAACCTTAATGTCGACCAGCGCGCGCATCACGAGCAGGTTCACAACAAGAAATGCAACCACGATCAGAACGGCCGGAATGAAGAGCGGGCTTTGCATGACCTCGTCATAATAGTCGGGCTTTACGAGGTTAATGCCAAGAAGGGCGACAACTGGGAAAGCGGATAGTAGATTACCTGACCATTTTGCCTCGGCCGTGATCGCGGAAACGCGGCGGAAGAGGCGGAAGCGGGCCCGGATCACCTTGGCCAAGCCGTCAAGAATTTCAGCCAAGTTACCACCGGAGGTTTGCTGAATGGTCACAGCAACAGCCAAAAAGCGCATGTCTTGATTGTCCAGCCGTTCGGCCATCGCTTTGAGCGTTTCGCCCATATCACGGCCATAGGCGGCTTCGTCTGAAATCATCCCCATCTCAGTCCCGAGAGGGTCGGGAACTTCGCGTGCCACAATACTGATCGCAGATGAAAACGGGTGCCCGACGCGCAAAGAGCGCACCATGAGTTCAACAGCTTCAGGCAATTGTTCGGCCAGCATATTCATGCGCTTTTTGGCCTTGCCGTTGACCCACACATAGACGCTGCCAATACCCATCAGGACCGCAACAAGGGCACGAATTGGGACACCGACGTCTGTCAGTGTGGTCAGCAATGCAAACGACACGCCGCTCAGGACAACCATCATCAAAATTAGTTGGACGGGGGTAAACGCGATGTTCGCCTTTTGAGCCCGATCCGCCAGCAAAGAATAGATCGGGATGCTCTGAGACTTCATATGCTGGGTCATCTCCTTGCGGAGTTGATCAAGCACTTGTTCGCGGTTGCCACCTTTGTCGAGCATATCCAGACGGCGGTTGACCTTGCCGTCCATGCTGATTGATTTGCCAAAGATGACAAGGTAGGCGCCCTGCACCAGCGCCAGAACAGCGATAAAGATCAGGATATAAATAAGAGGTTCGACTGAAATCATGCCGTTTACTCCGCGACCATCGGTTCAAAGATGGCAGGTGGCAAATCGTAGCCCCAAAGCTTGAAACGCTCGGAGAAGTGACTGCGCACGCCAGTCGCTGTGAAGTGACCGATAATTTTATTGTCGGGTGTCAGGCCCACTCGCTGATAGCGGAATATCTCCTGCATGGAAATCACTTCGCCTTCCATGCCGGTGATCTCGGTGATGGATGTCATGCGACGCGAACCATCCTGCAAACGCGACGCCTGCACGATCAGGTTTACAGCCGATGAAATCTGGCTGCGCATCGCCTTGATCGGCATCTCGATACCGGCCATCGCGATCATATTTTCCAGTCGCGACACGCCGTCGCGGGCGCTGTTGGCGTGGATCGTTGTCATCGAGCCATCGTGGCCTGTGTTCATCGCTTGCAACATGTCGATGACTTCTTCGCCACGGGTCTCACCCACGATGATGCGGTCAGGGCGCATACGCAGGGCGTTTTTCAGACAGTCACGCTGGGAAACACCGCCTTTGCCTTCGACGTTGGGAGGGCGGCTTTCCATACGACCTACGTGCGTCTGTTGCAGTTGAAGTTCAGCCGTGTCTTCGATCGTCAGGATGCGTTCATCGTCGTCGATAAAGCCGGAGAGGGCATTGAGCGTGGTTGTCTTACCAGAACCTGTACCACCCGACACGATGATATTCAGCCGTGTTGAGACCGCCGCCTGCAAATAGGCGGCCATTTCCTCGGTGAACGCCCCGAATTTGACGAGCTCTTCGATGCCAAGCTTATCTTTCTTGAACTTACGAATGGATACAAGCGACCCGTCTACGGCAATCGGCGGCACCATCGCGTTGAAACGCGAGCCATCCGCCAAGCGGGCGTCGACATAAGGGTTTGATTCGTCAACGCGGCGGCCCACAGCGGACACGATCTTGTCGATGATCCGCAAAAGGTGCCGCTCGTCTTTAAATGTGATGTCTGTCAGCTCAAGGCGCCCGTCGCGCTCCACAAAAATTTGCTGTGGTCCGTTGACCAGAATATCATTGACGGTTTCGTCTTTGAGCAATGTCTCAAGCGGGCCGAGACCAGTGACTTCGAAAAACAGGTCCTGGCTGAGTGTTTGCCGTTCATCACGGTTCAGCACGATGCCCATATCTTCAAGGGTTTCGTTCGCGATCGCATTGATTTCTGTACGCAGCTCTTGCTCGGATGCGGTTTCAAGTGCAGCGAGGTTGAGATTGTCCAACAGCGCCTTGTGCAGCTCCAGCTTGATCTCGCCCAGGCGTTCTTTGCGGCGTTTTTCCTTGTCCATGGGCGCGACCTCACCTGCGCGCCGCGCTGGGGCCGTTTTGACAAGGGGCTGGCGCGCCTCGTCCGGCTTTGCTGCAGCTATCGCAGCGGTATCAATCTTGGACGATGCAGCAGGGGCTGGGCTGCTTGCATCCTTCGGAAGATTCGGCTTCTTATATTTTGAAAACATAACGTTACCTCTTAAGCTCTCGCTTCGGCTGCATCAGATTGGTTAACTTCGTGAATTGACTTCGCAAGCTTTAGAATTTCCTTGCGTAGCGCGTTCTTAGCAATTGTTTCAGCCATGGGCGCGCCATGGTCGGCTGCTTGCATGACAGGTTTACCGCCATCAGGCAGTTGGACCTCAATCGAGATCCCCAGATTGTCTGACAGCCGTTTGACACGGCTTTTGCCGTTCATATCGGTAAAGCCGGGGGCCCGGTTGAGAACGAAGCGGATTTTCTCAAACGGCAAATCTTCGGATTGCAGCGCTCTTTTGAGACGCAGCGTGTTTTGTGCCGAGCGCATGTCCAGCTCGATCATCGCAAAATAGACATGTGCCATTTCAAGAACGGTCTGAGACCATTCAACCATTGTCGAGGGCATATCGATGACCACGTAATCAAAATGGCTGCCCGCCATGGCAATCAATCGTGAAATGTCTTCCGGCGTGATCATGTCCAGCGGGATCATATCCATCGGCGCAGTCAACACGTGCAGTTTGTCGCCATATGTCAACATCGCTTGCATGAAGGCCTCGGCATCCATGCTGGCTGTGTCTGTCAAGAGCTCCAGAACGGCCTCACGGCGCGGCAGATCAAGATAGGTTGACGCCGAGCCAAACTGAAAATCGAGGTCCAGAAGGCAAACCTTGGGCGGGTCTTCCTTCTCGACATTGGCGAGTTCCCATGCAAGGTTGACGGCCATCATCGAGGCACCGGTGCCCCCTGCCAGGCCGTGAATTGGAATGATGACACCGACACGATCACCCATTGACTGAGAGCTTTTGTCTCCGCCTTGGGGCGCGCGGGGTTCTTCTTTGGTTAGAACACGCTCAATTGCCCGCGCAAGCTCGTTTTCTGGAAGAGGGTAGGGTACAAATTCATCCCCGCCTTCACGCAGCAATTGGTGAAGCGCAGTGGGACTGACATCTTCGGCAATCAGGATGACCTTGATTCTGGCGTCTTTTGCTGCCGCTATGACGCCGGAAATGGTCGCAAGATTGTCTTCGTCCTCAGCATCCATGGCGATGGTGACGAATTGCAGGCTCTTTGCATCTGGCTGGCCGAGAAAGGCTGCGGCGTCATCAAAGCTTAGGTCGCCCCATGCATCACCCAAGGCCGCTTCCATGTCTTCAATCAGCAGATCAAAGTTCTGCACATCACGGCTAATGGTGCATGCCACAATTTGCGGTGGATCGCTCTGGACGACCGGGCTGGTACTCATATCTTTGATGTCCCCATCACATTATTCAAAATCACTATATGCCACAGCTATTAGCAAGCCTATCACAACAAATTGGTTTGCCCACAACGCTGCTGCAAGGCACTTGTACGAATATGATACTACTGGGAAATTTGTCGATAATAGGACCAAATAAGAACTATTGTGCAGATATTTGCGACGATTAGCGATTCTTTGGTCAAAACTTGACGCCGGAGAACTAAATCCGGCGTCAAATGTTCTTATGCGCTTTAGATGTTAAAGCTGGCCTGCTGTAGCCGTGCTGGCCTGCGCGGCACTGTTTACGTAGTCACGGAAGATGATTTCCGCATACTTGCCATTCAGCACCATTGGATCGCTTTCCACGAAACCAGTCACTTCAGTGACGGTACGGCGGTTGCGACGTTCGCGCCCATCGGTCACGACCAGAGGCTGAGTTTCACCGAAGGAAACAACGGCTTCCAGACGGCTGCGATCAATCCCCTGCGAGGCAAGGAATGCGACAACAGCTTGCGCACGTCGCAGACCGAGAGACCGGTTGTAGGCTTGGCTACCGACAAGATCGGTATGACCGTAGACCTTAAAGCGCACTTCTGGGAACTGACGGATCCAATCTGCTTGCTTCATCAACGTGCTGCGCGCATCGGCGTCCAGCGCTGTTGAATTGAACTCAAAGTTCACCGTCGAGTTCACGTCCGCCGCAAAGCGACGGGCAAGGTTGATTGTGTAGTCCTGTGCGCCGGTCTGCACGAGACGATTGTTCATCGTCGCCTCGCCAAAGTCACCGGCGTCCAGAGCTGAACCTGCTTCGGAGAAGAAAGAAGCTCCGGCGATTTGCCTATCCCCTGACGAACAGGCGCTAAGTGTTGCGGCAGCTACGGCCGCTGTGATCATGTATTTCATCGACTTACGCTCCAATTATTCGTCAAGGACATAGCCATAGGACCCGCTAAAGTCCTGGCGTGCCACTTCACCTGCACCACCGGTGGTTGGCCCACCTTCTTGTGCGACTTGGCCAAACAGGAAGAGTCCCTGTTCGGTCGGCGGGCGAACCCGATCAGTTGGCAATGCCAATGCTTCGCCGCGTGTCGGCGTCACAAGATGCGGGGTGACGATAATGACCAGTTCAGTTTGGCGGCGCGCATATTCGGCACTGCGGAACAGGGCGCCCAAAACCGGGATGTCACCAACCCAAGGCAGCTGACCATTCAAATCAGTGAAGTCATCTGACAACAGACCTGCAATCGCAAAGCTTTCACCGTCACGCATCTCAACTGTGGTTGATGTTTCACGACGGGTGAACGCATCAACCGAGAAGCCGTTGGCCTGGAAGCCGCTTGACGGGTCGATTGCGGATACGGCTGCATTCAGTTCAATGTTGATGACATCTTGGTCGACAACACGTGGAATGAAGCTCAGTTCTACGCCGAAGGGTTTGAATTCCACCGAAATAGAGCCGCCATCATTGGAGGTTGGTACCGGGTACTCGCCGCCTGCTAGGAACGTGGCTTCCTGGCCGCTCAGCGCTGTCAGGTTCGGCTCAGCCAAGGAACGTACAACGCCGCGTGTCTCCAGGGCTTCAAGCAGAATACCGACTTCAAGGCCGCCCGATCCGAAGCCAAACAGTACAGCACCATTGTTTGCGTTCGAACCCGGAACGGCACCACCTAGCGAACTTGTGATCCCTGTCTGACCAACCGTGCGGTTTGTACCACCTGTAATGCTCACATCATCATCAAAACCCAGACCGCTAAGCGCGATCGAGCTTGAAAGTGCCTTGCTGACGGACCGCTGCATTTCGGCGAAGCGGACCTTTAGCATAACCTGCTGTGTGCCGCCGACCACCATCAAGTTGGATACACGATCTGGTGCGTAACGCTCGGCTAGGTCTAGTGCGCGATCCAAACGTGCGATCGAGCTCACTGTGCCAGACAAAACAATACCGTCGTTGGCGGTGCGGACTTCAATGTTTTCGCCAGGTAAAATCTGTGTCAGGCGCTCTTTGAACTCTGCGATGTCGGGGGATACGTGAATTTCCACGTTGGTGATCAGTCGACCATCTGCCCCAAGAAGGGTCAGAGTGGTACGACCTGGTTCTTTCCCCAAAACGTAGATTGTACGGTCTGACAAAGACGAAATGTCTGCAATGCCAGGGTTCGCAATAGATAATTCTGTGAAGGGCACGTCGCTCTCCACAACAACAGCCCGACTCATCGGAACGCTGAGAGCACTGGACGCCGCGCCGCGCAAGACGCGCAACGTTTCGGCCGGTGCGATACTAGGTGCCGCCGCTGTTAGCGACAACGTCAAGCCAGCAATAGCTGCCTTTAAGAATTTGTCATATTTCATAAGTGACCTGCCTCTCCGATCACGCCTCGTTTTAACGGGTCTTCCCGCCCATGATGTCGTGACCATGAGGCAGTTGCAGATTTATTGCAATAATCAAGGCTTTGGAGGGCGGAGCGAATGTGGATAAAGCGCAACACTCGCTAGTATGAGTGAGGTTTCTTGCGCCACACACCACATTTAGCGGGCGCAAGAAGTGTTCAGGAATTCAACGACTAAACCGGATCAGTCCGTACATTCAACTTCGACCTGGATGCGCTCGGTCCCACTGCGCTGGGTGACGAAGCAGCGCTCTGGGGCGATGACTTCCTCCTGCTCCACCACGACTGGTGCCTCAATGCCAAGGGCATCCTGAATATTTGTTTCGATTGAAAGGTCGCCCAATTCCAGATCATCGCGGCCAACTGGAGTGAGCGACAGGGAGCCAGCTGAATTCAAAACTTGTAAGTCTGCAAAGTCTTCTTGGGACACCTGAATCACAACCGATGGTGCCATAGAAATGATTTCCAGGCGGCTTTTGACCAGGCGGGAAATATTTGGTCCATTGCCCACGCGACCAATCCAGTAAAGATCGATCCGGTCTGATGTCCGTAATTCACCGTCGAAGGCCTGAGTCATGCCGCGCGGCAATGGAAACGCGCGCATGCCGGGATCCAAAAGGGCCGTAATGCCCTGCGGTGCCCCTGCTTCTGTCACTTTGGCAGTCAAGATCGGTTCATTGGCCTGCATCGGAATGCGCACAACACGAGGTGTGTCCACACCTTCTGGGAAAAGCTCTTCTTCTGTCGCAAAAACACCTTGCGGCAAGAAATCTCTGGCGTATTTAATGATCTTTACGTCATCGATGCGCAGAAGATCACCATAGGTGAGGTTGCGTGAAGGTGCGTAAATGTCGACGGTGCGAATGGCAGAAGCTGCACGTTGACGCTCTCTTTGCAATTCCGACGACTGGGTGTCCATATATTGGTTCACCATGTAAACGGCAAAACCCGCAAGGCCCATTCCTACTATTAGTACCAATCCAAATACTGCACGCATTGTTCACCCTCATGTCTGAGCCCCTTGGCGGGACCGCTGACTATTCGTTTTCCGTCAGCAAGGGTAGCAACTACCCTGTCTCAATAAAAGCAGCAATACAGCCTGGACTGAAACAAGCCCTCGAACGATCAATGTATAATAAAGATTTGGTACATACTGTTTGCAGCTACATGCCAAGCAAAACGAAAATTGTGACCAAAATGAGGTGGTAAACCGTCGGAAACGCTTTCAAGAGGAACAGTTGTTCATTATCTGCAGTAGCATGGTGCTACTAAATATCGACATTATCCATTTTGGATTCAATGCCATTTGCCAGATCTGTCGTTTCGTCACTGAAGGTCGTAACCACGATAAAGCCAAGAAGACAAATCGCTGCTGTCAAGACCACGAAGTCGACTGTGACTGCGCCTTTTTCATCATTGAGGAAGATGCGTAGAGTGTTCATGGTTTCTCCTATCTTTCGTCCTCGCCCGGATACTACTTGAGAGATTGCAAAGAGTTTTTCTCATCAAGCTTATCAATTCGAAATAAGTAGAAACCTTTAACACTTAATGTTTGGCCCAAACACAGCCCAGATGTGTGATCGCGCCGCAAATAGCGGCGCGATCAAAAACAGCGTTCAGCTTAGCCGCCGTTCAGTTGGGTACCCTGAGTGTCCAGTTGTGTCTCGATGTCGTTTGCCAGATCTTCAGCGCCGCTGGAGATTGCGCCGCCTACGGCGAGGCCAAGTACAACGATTGCAGCTGTCAGAACAACGAAGTCAACTGTTACAGCACCGTCTTCGTCGTTACGGAAGTTTTTGATAAAGTTAAGCATTAGAATCCCTCCTCAGGGTATTGGCAGGTTAAGTTACGTTCCGCGCCGGCATCTGATTTACTTGTTACGCTAACGCGAACACCGTCTTGGATACAGACATATAGCCATTTGAATGGGGCGGGAGTTTGGCGGCAAACATTTTTTCTGGTCAAAAGCGCCAAATTCAGCGTATCTCGACGTAAGTGCATGTTTTTAAATGAAAGAAATATTCATCTTTCGTTCATTTTCGCGAGGATAGGTTGCCATATCGCCGTCAATCCCCCTCAAGTTGGGTGAATTGTTCCCAAACATCTGGCTTTTTGGCCAGATTCTGCCATTTTATGATGAACAAAAAGACGGCGGGCAGGCAAGAAATGAGTCGTAGATTAACAGGCGCAGCACTGGCAGGCTTGATCCTTTCGGTGACGCCAGCTCTGGCGGACGTCGAAAGACTTCAGCCAGACTTCACATTCAAGCGTATTCCCGTGCCATCTGGCAACGGGGGCAATCGTATCACCGTGCAGATTGATCCAAATGCCCCGCGGCTGGGTCCTGTTTATTCTGATCCTGAACCCGCGCCAGAACCCGCAGCTTCGGCTGGTGCATTTGCATTACCGCGGCCGTCCGGTTTGGAATGGTTTTGGACAACAGTGCCTGCGGATATATCCGAGCAAGGTCCGGTCCGCTTTCAAATGGCGATGGCGCAATTGAATGATCCGCCCTCTGGGCAAGCTGTGCCAACGCCACGGCTACAGTCTTTACAAGACATTGCATCGCTCCACGGTCGCAACATTCTGGTTGAAACTGTTGGCACCTCGGTATCACCCGCCTTGGTGCTTGCCGTTATCTCGGTCGAGAGTGCGGGGCGCATTGATGCGGTAAGTTCGGCCGGGGCTGAAGGGTTGATGCAGTTGATGCCTGACACGGCCACACGCTTTGGCGTGACTGACAGCAAAGATCCTGCGCAGAACATCAAAGGTGGGGTCGCGTATCTAGAATGGTTGCTTGACCATTTTGGCAATGACGCGCTTTTGGCGCTTGCCGGGTACAATGCAGGAGAGGGCAATGTGCGTCGTCACGATGGCATCCCGCCATTCCGTGAAACGCGGGCCTATGTTCCAAAAGTTCTGGCCGCGTGGCAGGTCGCAAAAGGGCTTTGCCAGACACCACCTGAATTGATCACGGATGCCTGTGTTTTCAATGTAAACGGAATCTAGACCGAAAAAGCACGGGCGAATTCGGGGTGCTTGCGGCGTTGCTCATTCACAAAGGGGCAATGCGGCACGATCACAAGCCCCTTGCTGCGTGCATCAGCTATCATTTCACGCATCATCATCAGGCCAATCTCGTCGCCTTCTTGTCCGCTGGCCACTTGCGTGTGTTCTGCGATCATGCGGTCTGGCGGCATCACTGCGTAGACCAGCTCGCTCTCACCGGTGGTATGCACGATATAGTAACGGCCTTTCGTGCCATTGATTTCGTGCATCACCGAGAGGTCAGACAATCGCGGCTTCTGTTGCTGCGCGCAGTTCGTCTTCGGTGACACCGTCGGCCGTTTCGACGATCTTTAAACCGCCTTCAACCACATCCAACACACCGAGGTTGGTGATAATCCGATCCACAACGCCTTTGCCGGTCAAAGGCAATGTACATTCCTTCAAAACTTTGCTGACGCCGTGCTTATTGGTGTGATCCATGACCACAACCACACGACCGACCCCGGCAACAAGGTCCATGGCACCGCCCATGCCCTTGACCAGTTTGCCGGGGATCATCCAGTTTGCCAGATCACCGTTTTCTGCGACTTCCATGGCGCCAAGAATGGCCATTGCAATCTTGCCGCCGCGGATCATGCCAAAGGACTGTGCGCTGTCAAAGTAAGCGGTCTGTGGCAATTCCGTGATGGTCTGCTTGCCTGCGTTAATCAGGTCGGCATCTTCCTCACCCGCAACAGGGAAAGGCCCCATGCCCAGCATGCCATTTTCAGACTGCAGGGTCACTTCTATTCCTTCAGGAATGTAGTTGGACACGAGGGTCGGAATGCCGATCCCGAGGTTCACGTACCAGCCGTCTTGCAGTTCCTGTGCTGCACGGGCAGCCATTTGATTGCGATCCCAAGGCATAAGCTGATCCTACTCTTTGTCGTTCAATGCGGTTTTGATCTCGGCCATCTGGCTTTCGATCGCGCCAAGGCGGTGGTCCATCATCAGACCTTCTGCAGTCTGCAACGTCAGGCGCTGCAATTCTTTTTCGTCGCCAGTAAAGCTGTCGTGCACGATACGGCGTGCGACGATGATCCAGTGGTGAAAATCACGGACAGTTTCTTTTTCATCGTCGGGCAAAACACTTGACATTGTGGCGGCTCCTTACGCGGCAGGGCGGGTTGTGCGGTGCTCGATGCGCTTTTCATGATCACCTTGAATAAGGCGGTGCACATAGATGCCTGGCAGGTGGATGCTGTCGGGATCAAGCGAACCCGTTGGTACGATCTCTTCGACTTCTACGACACAAGTCTTGCCGCACATTGCAGCGGGCGGATTAAAGTTTCGCGCCGTCTTGCGGAACACCAGGTTGCCCGTCTCATCCGCTTTCCAGGCTTTGACGATAGCGAGATCAGCAAAAATGCCCTCTTCCAGAATGTAGGTCTCGCCATTGAAATCTTTGTGTTCCTTGCCTTCGGCAATAACGGTTCCAACGCCTGTTTTTGTATAGAACCCGGGAATCCCACAGCCGCCTGCGCGCATGCGTTCTGCCAAGGTTCCCTGAGGGTTAAACTCGAGCTCAAGCTCGCCTGACAAGTACTGGCGCATAAATTCGGCATTCTCGCCCACGTAAGAGCTGATCATCTTTTTGACCTGTCGGGTTTGCAGCAAAATGCCAATGCCAAAGTCGTCAATACCGGCATTGTTTGAGGCAAACGTCAGATCCTTGGTGCCGGCCTCTTTGATCGCCTCAAGCAGCAATTCAGGGATGCCGCACAGGCCAAAACCGCCGGCGGCAATGAACATCCCGTCATGCAAAAGTCCGTCAAGGGCAGCGGCCGCGTTGGGGTAAATCTTTTTCATGCGTGTTCTCTCCGGCGTGGTTTGCGCATGTTGTGCCGCTCAAGTCGGAGAGAGTCAATAAATTGCCGCGTCGCAGAATGGCCGTTAACTGGCCTTCTTCGCCGCGGGCTTCTTCTTGGCCGCTGGTTTCTTTTTTGCGGGCGCTTTTTTGCGGGCGGGTTTTTTCTTGCCTGCCTTCTCGGCGCGCTCATCAATCAGGTGAACGGCCTGCGCCAGCGTCAACTCGGACGGATCAATCGTATCGGGGATTGTCGCGTTGATCTTTTCCCACTTCACATAGGGGCCGTATTTGCCATCAAAGATATTGATGGGGCCACCGGCTTCGGGATGCTCGCCCAATTCGCGGATTGGAACGGCGGCCTTGCCGCGTGCCCCGCGTGACGCCACTTTTTCGGCCAGCAATTGCACAGCCCGGTTCATGCCGACCGTCCAGACCTCATCTATGCTTTCAAGATTGGCATTGGTGCCGCCACGATGGGACGTGCTTTCAGCGTGTTTCAGATAGGGGCCATAGCGGCCGATATTTGCCCAGACCGTCACTCCGTCCTCAGGGTGGGGGCCGATTTCGCGGGGCAACGACAGCAGCATCAGCGCCTGTTCAAGCGTGACGTCTTCTGGCTCCCACTCGCCGGGGATGCTTTGGCGCGGTGGTTTCTTGTTGTCTTCGGTCACTTCGCCGCGCTGGGCATAGGGGCCAAAGCGCCCTTTGAAGATACGAATTTCATCACCATCATCTGTCCCCAAAAGCTTACCCTCGGGCGGAATGGCCGATGCCTCTGCCTCGGGGTTGGGCGGACCGAAGGGGCGGGTATAGCGGCATTCAGGATAATTCGAGCAGCCGATGAACGCGCCACCAGAGCGTGCCGTGCGCATCGACAACCGGCCTGCACCGCAGTTGGGGCAAAGGCGCGGATCGCTGCCGTCTTCGGTGGGCGGGAACAGATGCGGCTCCAACACCTCATTGATCTTTTCCAGTACCTCGGTGATCCGCAGATCAGCGGTCTCGGCAATCGCGGCTGAAAAATCGCGCCAGAACTGGCCGAGGACTTTTTTGTAGTCTGCGTCCCCCGCGCTCACTTCATCGAGCTGGTTTTCCAGATCGGCCGTGAAATCATAGCCGATATACTTGCGGAAATAGTTGGTCAGGAAGGCTGTCACCAGACGCCCTTTGTCCTGCGGGATCAGGCGGTTTTTGTCTTTCTCGACATAGCCGCGGTCCTGAATGGTCGTCACGATCGACGCATAGGTCGATGGGCGGCCAATCCCCAATTCTTCCATCCGTTTGACCAATGTGGCTTCAGTATAGCGCGGCGGTGGTTGCGTAAAATGCTGTTCAGGATCAACTGATTTCTTCTCAGCCTTCTCGCCTTCGGTCAGTTGGGGCAGGCGCTTGTCGTCGTCATCAACAACGGTGTCGTCCTTGCCTTCCTCATAAATCGCAATAAAGCCGTCAAAGACCATGACCTGCCCATTTGCCCGCAAAATAACCTGTTCATCCGCACTGGCGATATCGACAACCGTGCGTTCCAATCGGGCGGCGGCCATCTGGCTGGCCATCGTGCGTTTATAGATCAGATCATACAACTTGCGCTGATCGGAATCAGCAATTTTGGCATCTTCGGTGCTGACGGACATTTCCGTCGGACGGATACATTCGTGGGCTTCCTGTGCGTTCTTGGCTTTGTTTTTATAGATGCGCGGCTGATCTGGGAGGTATTTGTCGCCAAACTTTGCCTTGATCGCATCGCGCGCGCCAGTCACGGCCTCGGGCGCCATGTCAATGCCATCGGTCCGCATGTAGGTGATCAAACCGGCCTCATAGAGGCGCTGGGCCACACTCATGGTTTGCTTGGCGCCCATGCCAAATTTGCGGCTGGCCTCTTGTTGCAAGGTCGAGGTCATAAAGGGCGGGGACGGATTGCGGGTGGCAGGCTTTGCTTCCACAGATTTGACCACCAAATCGCGCGAGGTGATCGCCTGCACGGCCATTTCGGCCTGTGTTGCATTGCCAAGGTCAAATTTGTCCAGCTTCTTGCCGGCCAAAGTTGTCAGGCGCGCTTCAAAGGTTTGGCCGCGCGGCGTTCGCAACAGCGCCTTCACTGTCCAGTATTCTTGATTGCGGAAGGCTTCGATTTCCATTTCGCGCTCGACAATGATGCGCAGGCAAACCGATTGGACGCGACCGGCGGATTTTGCGCCGGGCAGCTTACGCCAAAGCACGGGGGAGAGGTTGAATCCGACCAGATAATCCAGTGCGCGCCGGGCCAAATAGGCCTCGACCAGTGGTTCGTCGACCTGACGGGGGTGCGCCATCGCCTCGGTCACTGCGGACTTGGTGATTGCGTTAAAGACCACACGGCTGACGGGTGTGTCTTTCTTGATCGCCTTTTTGGCCGTCAACGCCTCGGTCAGGTGCCATGAAATGGCTTCACCTTCGCGGTCGGGGTCGGTTGCGAGGATCAGTTCATTGTCCTTCTTGAGCGCATCAACGATGGCTTTGATATGCTTTTTACTGTCTGACGCGATTTCCCATTTCATGTCGAAATCTTCGTCGGGCAGGACAGAGCCATCTTTGGGCGGCAGGTCACGTACGTGACCATATGAGGCAAGAACCGTGTAATCGCTGCCAAGATAACTGTTTATTTTCTTAGCCTTCGCGGGGGATTCGACAACGACAACGGGCATGAGAATCCTTTACGGAAATTGGGGTTCCTTAAGTTGGGCAAGATGTGGCGTCTGTCTGCCGATTGTCAATGAGGGTAAAAATCTTTGCGAAATTTTGGGCGAAACGTCAGACAAGTCGTGCCAGCAGCCCGCCAGACTGCCGTGCAATTTTGCCTTCAAGCTCCAGATCCATAAGAACGGGCGCCACATCCGTTGCAGTGGCGTTAATGTCGCGCAACAGTTGATCCTCTGCGATCGGGGCGGCCCCGAGGCGCGATAGAATTTCAGAATGCAATGCCGCCACATCACGCAGGCTGCGGGTGCTTTTGTCTGTTTTGGGCACATCCCATTCAGGCGTAGGCGCAACAGCGGGGCCCACCGCATCAATCACATCTTCGGCGTTGCGTACCAGCGTGGCCCCGTCACGGATCAGCATATTGCAGCCCCATGCACGGGCATCAAACGGGTGGCCCGGCACGGCAAACACATCGCGGCCCTGGTCCAAAGCGTTGCGCGCGGTGATCAGGCTGCCGGATTTTCCTGCGGCTTCCACAACGACCACAGCGCGGGATAGACCGGAAATAATCCTGTTGCGTACGGGGAAGTGCCGTGCCTGCGGTTGCAGGCCCATAGGCATTTCCGACAGGCGCACCCCGTGTCTGGCAATATCATGGGCCAATCGCGTATTTTCAGCGGGATAAATGATATCTACGCCGCCAGCCATTACCGCAATAGTGCCACCTGCCAATGCGCCATGATGGGCTGCTGTGTCGATCCCACGCGCAAGACCCGAGACAACGGCGAAACCTGCATCTACCAGATCTTCGCCCAAGCGCTTTGCCATGCGGGTACCCAATGATGAAGCGTTGCGCGCGCCCACAAGCGCGATCATTGGCTTGTGCAAAAGCGCCGAGTTTCCAAGCGCCCACAAAAGCGGTGGCGCATCGCCGAGGTCCAGCAGTGCCGCAGGGTAGGCGGGCGAACCGTCGGTCAACAATTCTGCGCCCGCCGCTTTTCCGGCTTTCAATTCTGCCAGCACAACCCCTTCGGGGCATACTTCGTAGTCGGGGACACCGGCGGCTTTTGCCACCTCGGGAAGCACCTTTAGCGCCGCGCCCGCGCTGCCGTGTTCTGCCAGCAGCCTGCGATATGTCGACACGCCAACCCGACGCGAACGCAATAGGCGAAGGCGGTTGACCGCATCCTCTTCCGTGGTGGGTAGGAGTGGGGGGTGAGTGGAAGATGAGTGTGTTCCGGCCATCCCGAACCTCCGCCATATTGCCCCATCACCTTAGCGCGAAGAGGGTTAACGAGTTCTGAATCGATTCAAGATGATTTTGACCTTAATGTACGATTTCAGGCTTCATTTGGCAAAAAGCTGCAGGTTTCGGCCCAGATGGCGTGGCACTACCACTCGGGGCGCGACAAAGAATCACAACACGTTTGCTGCTATGCTGCCGCGCCACCCACCGTCAGCCCGCCAATCATCAAGCTTGGCTGGCCCACACCGACCGGCACCCATTGGCCGGCCTTGCCGCAGTTGCCGATGCCTGGATCAAGTGCCAGATCATTGCCGATCCCGCGAATTTGCTTGAGCGCGGTTGCGCCATCGCCAATCAGCGTCGCACCTTTGACGGGCGCGCCAACAACACCGTTCTTGACGCGGTAGGCCTCGGTGCAACTGAAGACGAACTTCCCGTTCGTAATATCTACCTGCCCACCACCAAAACCAACCGCGTAGATGCCGTCTTTCAGATCGGCGACCAAAGCCTCAGGCGGGGTATCGCCGGCCAGCATGTACGTGTTCGTCATGCGGGGCATGGGCGCGTGGGCAAAGCTTTCGCGCCGCCCATTGCCGGTCGGTGCAACACCCATCAGCCGCGCGTTTTGGCGGTCTTGCATGTAACCGACCAACACACCGTCTTCGATCAATGTATTCTTGGCGCTGGGCGTGCCTTCGTCATCAACCGTGATTGAACCGCGGCGATCGGGGATCGTGCCATCGTCCAGCACCGTCACGCCTTTGGCGGCGATCTGCTGACCCATCAGTCCGGCAAAGGCACTTGATCCTTTGCGGTTGAAATCACCTTCCAGCCCGTGGCCGATGGCTTCATGCAACAAAATACCAGGCCAGCCCGGGCCGAGGACAACATCCATGACGCCGGCAGGAGCGGGTTCTGCATCGAGGTTCACAAGGGCAATGCGCAATGCCTCACGTGCGACGGGCTCCCAGTGATCGCGGCCAATCAGGCCGATCAGCCCTGCGCGGCCGCCCCCACCCATGCCACCGCTTTCGCGTTTGCCGTTGTCTTCGACAATTACGCTGATGTTGAGGCGTGACATCGGGCGGGTGTCTGTCACCAATGTGCCCTCGGGGCGCAGAATCAACACTTCCTGATGCGATGCAGCAAGGGTGGCCGAGACCTGTACAACACGCGGGTCCAATGCGCGGGCAAATTCATCAATTTCGCGCAGCAAGTCGATTTTTACAGGAAAACTGGCCTGCAACATCGGGTCGTTGTCGGAATAGAGCTTGCGATTGGTGCCAGCCGGTGCATCCGCCATCGTACCGCCCCCATCACCCACGGCCAAACGGGCCGTTGCGACGGCGCGTTTGAGCGCATGTTCATCAATGGTTGTTGCATGGGCATACCCTGCGGTTTCGCCGCGCACGGCACGCAGGCCGAACCCTTCGGAGGCATCAAAACTGGCTGTTTTGATCCGACCATCGTCGAAAGAGATCACCTCTGACTTGCGGCGCTCGAGGAAGAGTTCGCCATCATCGGCACCTGCTGTCGCATCACGCAGCAGACGGAGGGCGGTGTCCTGATCGAGGTTGGTCTCAAACGGGCGGAACGGGCTAGCGGACATGGGTTTTTCCTTGGCCTGGAGTGAATTTTGTCACGAAAGCGTCTGTTTGACGCAACAGCAGTTCTTGAGTTGTGCATCAGGATATGGGACACGGTCATCTTAATACAATGGGATTCCGTCCGAAGCCCGAATGGAATCGCTGGGGAGACGCGCCTGTGAAGGTGCAATTAAGATAGGGTAACATATGCGTTTGAATAGCATCGCGACATCGCTTTGGACGACAGCCGGTTTGATCATGGCAGGGTCCACCGCATCGGCACAGCAGATCAATCAAGACCTTGAAATTGTGGGTGTTCCGGTTGACCGTGGCATGGGCTTTCAGCCTGCTGCAACCGAGCTGGCACGAGATGTGCACTGGCTCGACAACATGCTGTTGGTGATCATTACGGCCATCACACTGTTTGTGACGGCACTGATGGCGTGGATCGCGATCCGCTATAACCAAAAGAGAAACCCGAACGCTGCGACGTTCACACATAACTCGCCCCTTGAAGTGGCGTGGACTGTTGTGCCGGTTGTGATTCTGGTCTTCATCGGTGCGTTTTCACTGCCCGTGCTGTTCAAGCAGCAGGAAATCCCTGAGGCGGATATTACGATCAAGGTCACAGGCTACCAGTGGTACTGGGGTTATGAATACGTCGACCATGATGTTGCATTTGACAGCTATATGCTGGGCCGTGACGAGCTTGAAGAATATGGCTACAGCGATGCGGAATACCTGCTTGCAACTGACACCGCAGTGATCGTGCCAGTTGGCGCAACCGTTGTAATGCAGGTGACAGCAGCAGACGTGATCCACTCTTGGACAATTCCGGCATTTGGCGTCAAGCAAGACGCGGTTCCTGGCCGCTTGGCCGAATTGTGGTTCGCTGCAGAACGCGAAGGCATTTACTTTGGCCAGTGTTCCGAGCTTTGCGGCAAAGACCACGCCTACATGCCGATCACAGTCAAGGTTGTGAGCCAAGAGACCTACGATGCGTGGCTCGCCGAGGCGACTGGCGTATCCTAAGCCAAAGGTGGGCCGAGGCCCGCTTTACATGACCGTAACGTCGATCAAGTAAGGCGGGTATTGTCCTGCTTTCTTTTAGGGGTCCGAAATGAGCGACATCAGCGCATCAGATCAAGGCTACGAAGCCAACATGGGCGATTATTTCGCCCTTTTGAAACCACGTGTGATGTCACTTGTGGTGTTCACG
The DNA here is from genome assembly GCA_023263855.1 of Yoonia sp. Taxonomy (GTDB): domain Bacteria; phylum Pseudomonadota; class Alphaproteobacteria; order Rhodobacterales; family Rhodobacteraceae; genus Yoonia. The sequence goes on from JALQUF010000001.1 coordinate 67,110, forward strand.
GCGCTTGTGGGCCTTTTGGTTGCCCCTGTACCCGTGCATCCGTTCATCGGTTTCGTCGCGATCTTGTGCATCGCGGTGGGGGCTGGCGCATCTGGCGCACTGAATATGTGGTGGGACGCAGATATTGACGCGCGCATGAAGCGGACGGCAGGACGCCCCATTCCTGCGGGACGCGTCGCCCCGGGCGAGGCGCTGGGCATCGGGCTGGCGCTTTCCGGTTTTGCGATTGTCTTGCTGGCGCTGGCGACGAATTTCCTGGCAGCGTTTTTGCTGGCCTTCACTATCTTCTTCTACGCGGTCATCTACTCGATGTGGCTGAAACGTGCGACGCCACAGAACATCGTGATCGGCGGTGCTGCGGGTGCTTTCCCGCCCATGATCGGTTGGGCTGTGGCTACCGGCGGTGTCAGCATTGAAAGTGTGCTGATGTTTGCGCTGATCTTTATGTGGACACCACCGCATTTCTGGGCGCTGGCGCTCTTCGTCAAGTCCGATTACGGCAACGCTGGCGTGCCGATGCTGACCGAAACGCATGGACGGGATGCGACCCGTAAGCACGTGATCATTTACACGCTGCTTTTGGTGCCGGTTGCGATCGGGCTGGGCTTTACGTCCATCGGCGGGCCGATTTATCTGGCCGTTGCGGTGTTTATGAATGCTTGGTTCCTGAAAGGTGCCTACGACATTTGGCGTCGTGATGACGCCGCCTGTGAGGCTGACAAGCATCGGGTCGAGATCAAGGTGTTCAAAGTCTCGCTTTACTATCTTTTTGCGCACTTCGGCGCGCTGCTGATTGAAGCGGCGCTGCGCCTTTATGGATTGGGCGGTTGGTCATGACCCTACACGTTGAACATGAGCTGCACACGCGGCGCAAAGGGCGCAACTATGGCTTGGGGTTGATCCTGGCCGCATTCATAGCGCTGGTTTTTGGTTTGACAGTGGTTAAAGTGTTGCAACTTGGCGATGCTGCCAAGTTTGAGAAATTCGATCACGTGGCGCGGCCGCAGATCATCCCAGAAGAAGGAGCAGGCGAATGAAACTTTTTCCAAACCTTCAAGGCCCTCAGCGGACGGTTGCACAAACCGTGTCCGTCGTGGTGCTGATGGGCGGACTGGCCTACGCTTCGGTGCCGTTTTATGACTGGTTTTGCCGGGTCACTGGCTTTGGCGGTGCAACAAACGTAGCAGAAGCGGGCAGTGATGTGATCCTTGATCAAACGATCAAGGTCCGTTTCGATGCCTCGCTTGAGCGTGATATGCCGTGGACATTCAAACCCGAAGTCCGCGAAATGGAAATTCGGATTGGTGAAACGGGGCTGGCCTTCTATGAGGCGCACAACCCGCTTGATGTGCCAATTGCAGGGCAGGCAGCCTATAACGTGACCCCTTATGAGGCGGGCGCGTTTTTCGACAAGATTGAATGCTTCTGCTTTACCGAGCAAATCCTGATGCCAGGCGAGACGATGATGATGCCGGTAAGCTTCTTTGTGGATCCTGCTATCGTAGACGACCGGGAAGGGCAGTATGTGCATACGATCACACTCAGCTACACCTTCTACCAGATCGATGTCCCCGAGGAAGAAATCCAGGCTTCGCTCGCTCCAGAATCTTTGACACCGGCGCCTCAAGACGCCATACAAACCTACTAAAGACCAGCCGATAGGGAACGCACCACATGGCGCACGCAAAGAACCACGATTTTCACATTCTGCCACCTTCGATCTGGCCCCTGCTGGCCGGGTTGAGCGCCTTTATCATGCTGTTTGGCGCTGTCCTCTGGATGCACGAATCCGGACCGTATATGTTCATCATCGGCTTTGCGATGGTGTGCTACGTCATGTTCGCCTGGTGGGCGGATGTTGTCGCTGAAAGCAATGTTGGCGATCATACGCCAGTTGTCCGGATTGGCCTGCGCTATGGCTTCATCATGTTCATCATGTCCGAGGTCATGTTCTTTGCCGCTTGGTTCTGGTCGTTCTTCAAGCATACGCTGTATCCCATGGATACCTATGCTGGCACATCATACGTTCCGCCAGAGTTCTATCAGGTTGACGCATTCCACCTGCCGCTGATCAACACGCTGATCCTGCTGTGCTCGGGTATGGCGGTGACTTGGGCGCACCACGCTCTTGTGCACGAAAACAACCGCAAGGATCTGGAGCATGGTCTGTTGCTGGCTGTGGTGCTGGGTATCCTGTTCACGGGTTTGCAGGCCTATGAATACTGGTACCTTCTGGTGGCACAGGATTGGACCTTCGGCGGCGACAAGTTCTTCTCGAACTTCTTTATGGCCACCGGTTTCCACGGTCTGCACGTGATCATCGGTACGATCTTCTTGTTCATCTGCTATCTGCGTGCACGGGCCGGGCACTTCACACCTGAACAGCACGTCGGTTTTGAGGCGGCAGCTTGGTACTGGCACTTCGTCGACGTGGTATGGTTGTTCCTGTTTTTCGCAGTGTACATCTGGGGCATCTAAGCGCCGATCTTTGACGGTGGCGCATGAGCCACCGATCCGGTTCCCAAACGCGCGAGAGCAGTCTCGCGCGTTTTCATCATTAAGGGCGCAAAATGCTGCGTAGAATTCTCTTTCCATTGATTCTTGGCCTGGCAGGGTGTGCTGTGCTGTTGAGCCTGGGCTTTTGGCAGATTGAGCGCCTTGCGTGGAAAGAAGATATTCTGGCGGATATCAACGCGCGCCTGACAGCTGATCCGGTGCCGTTTTCGGTGTTCGCAAACGAAACAGCGGATGAATATGCGCGCGTGACCCTGACGGGCACGCCAACGGGGCAAGAGTTGCACGTTTTGGTTTCGGGTACCGAGGCCGGAACCGGCTACCGTGTGATCTCACGCTTTGAAACTGAGGTTGGTGCGATCCTTGTGGATCAAGGTCTGCTGGCCATCGACAACAAAGACGCCGCACCCCTTATTGCACCGATGGAGATCACGGGCACTTTGCTTTGGCCGGATGATCAAAACAGCAGCACACCTGACCCGGATCTGGACGCAAACATCTGGTTTGCACGCAATGTGGACAGCATGTCCGAAGTGCTTGGCACGATGCCCTTTATGGTGGTGACGACGCGCGCTATCCCGGCTGATCCGCGCTTGACGCCGCTTCCTGTCAACACGGCCTCCATCAAGAATGATCACTTTGAATATGCGGTGACATGGTTCTTGCTGGCTTTCGTCTGGGCCATTATGAGCCTGTACCTGATACTGCGCACGACGCGCCAAAAGGACACCCAAGACTGATGCGCTATATTTCAACCCGTGGCACAGCGCCGAGCCTGAGTTTTGAAGAAGCGATGCTGACAGGGCTGGCCCGCGACGGTGGGCTTTACGTTCCCGAAGAGGTGCCAACACTGACCCACCCGCAGATTGCGGCGATGGCTGGCAAATCTTACGAAGAGGTTGCCTATGATGTGATGCGCCCCTTCATCGGCGACACATTTACTGACGCCGAGTTTCGTAAACTGATTGCGCAAGCCTATGCCGGCTTCGGGCACGCGGCCCGCGCGCCCTTGGTGCAGCTCGACAGCAACCATTTTTTGCTCGAATTGTTCCATGGTCCCACGCTGGCCTTCAAAGACTTTGCGATGCAGTTGATTGGACAGATGTTCCAAGCCGCACTGACCCGTTCGGGCGACCGGGTCACGATTGTCGGGGCCACGTCGGGTGATACTGGTTCGGCTGCGATCGAAGCGTTCCGCGGCTTGAAGGCCGTCGATGTCTTTATCATGTACCCGCATGGCCGCGTGTCCGAGGTGCAGCGCCGTCAAATGACTACGCCAACAGAAAGCAACGTGCATGCGCTGGCGGTGGATGGCGACTTTGATGATTGCCAGGCAGCGGTCAAAGATATGTTCAACGATTTTGCCTTCCGCGAAGAGGTGAAACTGGCAGGCGTCAATTCGATCAACTGGGGCCGTGTTCTTGCGCAGGTGGTGTATTACTTCACTGCCGCAGTTTCCTTGGGTGCGCCGCATCGTGAGGTCAGCTTTACTGTGCCAACAGGCAATTTCGGGGATATTTTCGCAGGCTACATTGCCAAGAAGATGGGCCTGCCGATTGCGGATCTTGTCGTTGCGACCAATCGCAACGATATCCTGCACCGCACGCTTGAAACCGGCGCGTACACCAAGGAAGGTGTAGAGCCGACCATCAGCCCTTCGATGGATATTCAGGTCAGTTCCAACTTCGAACGGGCGCTTTTTGATGCCTACGACCGTGACGGCGCGACTGTTGCGGCGCAAATGGAAGACCTGAAGCAGGGTGGTTTCCAGATCAGTCAGGGGGCCTTTCAGATGCTGAAAGATACCTTCAAATCCGGCCGCGCGTCTGAGCAAGAAACCAGTGCCGCAATTAAAGCCTATCACCTGCACCATGGTGAGCTGCTCTGTCCGCATACCGCCGTTGGGGTTCATGTGGCCGAAGCCCATCTGGGCGCCACGCCTATGGTGACGCTTGCGACCGCGCATCCTGCAAAGTTTCCTGATGCTGTGAAAGCGGCCTCTGATGTTGCTGCCCCTCTTCCCCCGCGTATGGCAGACCTGTATGAGCGTCCGGAACGTGTGACACGCGTCAGCAATGATCTGGCCGCGCTTCAGGCGGTTATCAGAGAACGGATTTCGCATTGACCATCCAACTGCATACATTGTCGAACGGCTTTCGCATCGTCACCGAGGATATGCCGGGATTGAAATCGGCCAGCATCGGCATTTGGATTCAGGCTGGCGGCCGCCACGAACGGATCGAGCAGAACGGGATTGCCCACTTTCTTGAGCATATGGCGTTCAAGGGGACCAAGACGCGCAGCGCCCTGCAAATTGCCGAAGCCATCGAAGACGTAGGCGGGTATATCAACGCCTATACCAGCCGTGAGATGACGGCTTATTATGCGCGTGTTTTGCAAGATGACGTAGGCCTTGGGCTTGATGTTATTTCCGACATTCTGCTCAACCCCGTGTTTGACCCTGCCGAAATCGAAGTTGAACGCGGTGTGATCCTGCAAGAGATTGGCCAGGCGCTCGATACACCTGACGACATTATCTTCGACTGGCTGCAAGAGGTGGCCTATCCTGATCAGGCTTTGGGCCGCACGATCCTGGGCCCGGCAGAGCGTGTCAGCAGTTTTGACCGTGGCGATTTGCAGGGCTTTGTTGCCGAACACTACGGGCCCAACCAGATGATCCTCTCGGCTGCCGGCGCGATTGATCACGACGCGGTTGTGGCGCAGGCCGAAGCGCTGTTCGGACATCTGCCTGCCGTGCCACGCGCGTCTGAATTGATGCAACCTGCCACCTTTGGCGGCGGTGAACGGCGTGAGAATAAGTCCCTCGAACAGGTCCATTTCGCACTGGCGCTAGAGGGACCGACCTATCTTGATCCTGCGATCTACACCGCCCAGATTTATGCCAATGCAATGGGCGGCGGTATGTCGTCGCGACTGTTCCAAGAGGTGCGCGAAAACCGTGGTCTTTGCTATACGATCTTTGCGCAAGCGGGTGCCTATGAAGATACCGGCCTGACCACAATCTATGCGGGCACAAGTGCTGAACAAATCGGCGAGCTTGCGAATATCACCATAGATGAGATGAAGCGGGCCGCCGACGACATGAGCGCCGCCGAAGTGGCTCGTGCGCGGGCGCAGATGAAAGCGGGCTTGCTTATGGGGCTTGAAAGCCCGTCCAATCGCGCAGAGCGACTGGCGCGGCTTTTGTCGATCTGGGGCCGCATTCCAAGCATCGAGGAAACTATCGCACATATTGATGATGTGACGACTGGCGATGTGAAAGATTTCGCCGGACAAATGGCGGGGCAGGCGGGGACGGCCATGGCGCTTTATGGGCCTGCAGAGGCAGCGCCGACATTGGATGCCTTGAAAGCACGGTTGGCCGCCTAATGCTGGGGACCAAGAAAAAGGTCCAGATTGAAACCGAGCGTCTGACGCTCCGCCCGCCGATCCATAGCGACTTTCGCGCATGGTCCGCCCTGCGGCGTGATAGCGAAGATTTCCTAAAACCGTGGGAGCCGACCTGGGCGTCAGATCACCTGTCGCGCAAGGCGTTCACAAATCGCGTCTATTGGGCACAACGGTCAATCTCGAACGGGACGGCTATGCCGCTTTTTCTGGTGCGCAGGTCGGACAACGGGCTGTTGGGGGCGATCACGCTGGACCATATCAAGCGCGGGCCATCGCAATCGGGGATCACGGGCTATTGGATTGGCGAACCTTTCGCGCGGCAGGGATATATGCGCGAGGCGATTCAGGCGGTTGTGCATCACGCCTTTACTGTCATGGATCTCAGCCGGATTGAGGCAGGGTGCCTGCCCGAGAACAACGCCTCACGCCGGCTGCTTGAACAATGCGGGTACAAGTATGAGGGCGTTGCGCAAAGCTATTTGCAGATCAACGGACGCTGGCGCAACCACGTACTTTATGCGAATTTGCGCAATGACCGTCGGGGGAAAACCGACGTCGGATAGCAATTCCGTCGAAAAGCATATTTCTCTTTTGCAATTTATGCTTGTATTTTGTGTCTCTTAGGTGTCGTGTGGCGCAATGAAGATCAACGGCCCCTTCCTTTTTATTCTTGCGACGCTGTTGATTGATGCAATTGGCATCGGGATTGTCTTTCCGATCATGCCAGATCTGATGGAACGCGTCGGCGCGCACAGTACTGCAGAAGGCGCGCTCTTGGGCGGTATTTTGTTGTCGGCCTACGCGGCAGCCATGTTCCTTTTTGGGCCTATCATTGGCAGCCTGTCAGACGCCTACGGACGCAGGCCCGTCTTGATTGCAGCACTTCTGACGCTGACCTTGGACTATGTGATCATGGCAATGGCGGAAACCTATTGGTTGCTGCTGGTTGGTCGCGTGATCGCAGGGATGGCAGGGGCAACCTATATCACCGCCACGGCCTATATTGCCGATATAGCCAAGCCTGAAGAGCGCGGCGCAAGTTTCGGCATGATCGGTGCTGCCTTCGGGATCGGCTTTGTGCTTGGGCCAGCATTGGGCGGTCTTGCCTCTTCTATTCACATCACGGCACCGTTCTGGATCGCGGCGGCCCTTTCGGGGCTTAACGTAGCCTTGGGTATCTTTGTTTTGCCCGAGTCCCTTAAGCCTGAAAACCGCCGGCCCTTCGGCAAGCGGGATATCAATCCGTTTGGTACGATCAAACGTGCATTCTTGATTCCGGGCCTTGCGATACCTTTAATCTGCATCTTTGTCTTTGAATTTGCGAATATGGTGTATCCGACGCTCTGGGCCTTTTGGGGCCGTGAGGTGTTTGGCTGGGACGCCTTTACCATTGGCCTGACGTTGTCTGCTTACGGTATCCTGATTGCGGTCGTGCAGGCGGGCGTCTTGCCACAGATGACACGGCATTTCGGTGATTTCAAAACGCTTGTCATTGCAATTATCGCCGCCGTGATTGGCATGATTGGCTTTGGGCTAACCGGTGCCGTCTGGGCCGTGATCGTGTTTTTACCGTTTGCGGCCTTTTCTGATATGGCACCGCCTTTAATGACAGCCTTTGCTGCCAACTGCGCTAAGGACGATCAGCAGGGCCTTGTGCAGGGTGTGATTGCGTCGCTGACCTCTATATCGGCAGTTGCGGCCCCTTTGCTTTTGACAGGCGTGTTTGAGCGGTTTGTAAATACTGATGGGATTTACTTGCCGGGTGCGCCGTTCCTTTTGACGGCTGTTTTGGTGGTGGTGATTGTGCCGTTGATTTTGCGCCTTGGGAAACACCGGCCACTATGATGTAATTTTTCTGCTGCAGGATGGGGGTGTTTCAATGCAAATCCCGGTTGGACAGCGGCGCGATTTGGGCCATGTAGTGGCCTAAGCCGAAAAGGATTTCACATGCTCAATCCGGTCACGCCAGACTTTGAAGATACGCTGCGCGCCCTATTGCCGGCCGCTGCGTTCAAAGAAGACAACACCCCCTATGTGTCTGAACCGCGTGGACGCTGGGCGGGGCAAGGGATGGTGATCGCACCGGGATCAACCGATGAGGTTGCTGCGGTCGTGCGGGCCTGTGCCGCAGCGCGCGTCGGCATTGTGCCTTACGGTGGCGGCACCGGTCTGGTCGGTGGCCAGTTGCAGCAAGAGGGGCCTGCGCCTGTCGTGTTGTCACTGGAACGGATGAACAAGATACGTGAAGTTTATCCCTCAGAGAACGTACTGGTGTGTGATGCCGGTGTTATTCTTGCCGATGTCCAAAAAGCAGCCGAGGACGCAGGCCGCCTGTTCCCGTTGTCACTGGCCTCGGAAGGATCAGCGCGCATTGGCGGGTTACTCGCGACCAATGCGGGCGGCGTGAACGTCTTGCGTTATGGCAATGCGCGTGCCCTGTGTCTGGGGCTAGAGGTCGTGCGCCCCGACGGAACCATCTGGCACGGGCTGACGCGGCTGCGTAAAGACAATACCGGCTACGATTTGCGCAATCTGATGATCGGTGCAGAGGGTACTTTGGGCATCATCACAGGAGCGGCATTGAAACTGGCCCCGCGCCCTGCCGGGATTGGTGCCGCGCTGATGGCTGTGCCATCTCCGGCTGCCGCGTTAGAGTTGCTGGCAATGGCAGGCGACCAGATTGGGGAAGGGATTTCAGCATTTGAAATCATGCACCGGCAAGGCTTTGATTTTCTGGAAGAGGTTGGGCCGGAATACCGACAGCCTTTCTCGGATATTCCTGAATGGTTTGTGCTGATTGATGTGGGCCTGCCCGCAGGGTTAAGCCCCGAAGAGGCGCTTGAAGGGCTTTTTGCATCTGCGTTCGAGGCGGAGTTGGTGACAGACGGTGTGATCGCCCAAAGCAACGCACAGCGTGATGCCTTTTGGCACATTCGCGAAAACATCCCCGAAGCGAACCGGCGTATCGGCTCGGTCAGTTCGCACGATATATCACTCCCGCTCAGCGCGATCCCGGCGTTCATTGCGCGCGGCAAACAAGCCTTGGCTGAGGTTGGTGAATTTCGGATTAACTGCTTTGGGCATTTGGGGGACGGCAACCTACACTACAATGTCTTTCCGATGCCGGGGCGCAATCGCGCCGATTACGAGGCCGAGCGCCCGGCTGTGAAGCGTGTGGTGCATGATCTGGTCCATGCGATGGAAGGGTCTGTCAGTGCCGAGCACGGGATCGGGCGGCTGAAGGTAAAGGACCTGGAAACCTATGGCGACCCAACCAAGCTTGCCATGCTGCGGGCCATTAAGGACGCGCTTGATCCGTTAGGTATTATGAACCCGGGTGCTGTGTTGCGCCAGAATTGACCCCAGACAGGACACGCGCGGGCTAGTCGCCTTCAAAATCACACAGGACATGGACGTTCATACCCAAGCCTTCCAGTTTCGCACGCCCCCCTAGGTCGGGCAGATCGATCACAAAGGCGCAGCCGATGACTTCGGCTCCCATGCGTTCAACCAGCTTGATGCCGGCCTCTGCTGTGCCGCCGGTAGCAAGCAGATCGTCAACAATCAGAACCTTTTCGCCCGGTTGCAGCGCATCATCATGCACTTCCATCGTTGCGGTGCCGTACTCAAGCACGTAGTCCTGTTCGATTGTCTTGCCGGGCAGTTTTCCCTTCTTGCGGATCGGCACGAAACCCAGTGAAAGCTGGTGCGCAATGGCGCCGCCAAGGATGAAACCGCGCGCTTCCAGCCCGACAACTTTGTCAATCGGCTGACCTGCATAGGGATGGAGCAACTGGTCGATCGCAATACGAAACCCACGCGGATCGCTGAAGAGCGTGGTGACATCACGGAACATGATCCCTTCGTGTGGAAAATCGGGGATCGTGCGGATGTAGTCTTTCACAGTTTTCATAAAGAGGTCTTTCTAGAGGACACGGCCAGCAATGGCGTCGAGTTTTGCGACCAATGCAGGGTCACGTTTGTCAGGGGATGTCATCACCGCATACTCCAATGCACGATCGCACCCATGCGGACAAGCTGTCCGATCTGGACCTAACAAAGCGGGCAGGCGGCGCACAAGGTCTTGGGCTTTGGTCCCGTTGCCTTGCAGCGTTTTGATCACATCACTCACGTCAACTGCGCCGTGGTCCTGGTGCCAGCTATCATAATCAGTGACCATCGCAACAGAGGCGTAGCAAATTTCAGCCTCGCGGGCGAGTTTCGCTTCGGGCATGTTGGTCATCCCGATCACATCACAGCCCCAGTCCCGGTAGAGCTTGCTTTCTGCCATCGATGAAAATTGCGGCCCTTCCATTGCAAGGTATGTGCCACCCCGATGCACGGTGATGCCAGCATCGCGCCCGGCTGTTTCGCAGGCGTCGGACAACCGCGGGCATGTGGGGTGTGCAACACTCACATGGGCGACGCAGCCGGTGCCAAAGAAAGATTTGTCACGCGCGAATGTCCGGTCAATAAATTGATCAACAATCACGAAATCGCCCGGTGCCATTTCTTCGCGGAACGACCCACAGGCGCTGACGCTGATGATATCTGTCACACCATGCCGTTTGAGTGCGTCAATATTGGCCCGATAAGGCACCGTTGTGGGCGAATGGACGTGCCCACGCCCATGGCGCGGCAAGAAAGCCATCTCAACCCCATTCAACCGCCCGGTCAAAATGGCATCAGAGGGTGTGCCCCACGGGCTCTCAACGGCCATCCACTGGGCTGCATCCAGCCCATCCATATTGTAAATGCCCGAGCCGCCGATGATCCCGATTTTTGTCTGCATGATCCGCCTTACCGCATTCTTCGGGTGCACATTGAAACGGAACGTTGCGGAATGGAAGCCTAGGGCGCAGTGCTATCGGCGCAACAAGCGAGATTCAGGCTGGGCTCCGGGGGTGACAAGTCGGGTTTGCTCCTTTAGTGGGCAGAGTCAAATTCCCATTCCGACAGGATTCCCTATGCCCCGCGCACTCTTGGCGAGTTTCGCTGACAATCTTTCGTTTCGTGACCCTGATGCGCCATTGACCCCGGGCCAATTGCGGATCGAGATCCTTTCAGGTTTGACAGTGGCCCTGGCCTTGGTGCCCGAAGCGGTTGCCTTTGCCTTTGTCGCGGGGGTCGAGCCTTTGGTGGGGCTTTATGCGGCCTTTATCGTGGGGCTGATTACGGCTGTCTTTGGCGGGCGCCCGGGTATGATTTCCGGTGCAACCGGTGCGTTGGCTGTTGTGATGGTCAGCCTTGTTGCTGTGCACGGGGTGGAATATCTGTTCGCAACCGTTGTTTTGATGGGCCTGATCCAGATTTTTGTCGGGATTATGCGCTGGGGCAAATTCATCCGGCTGGTTCCACATCCTGTCATGTTGGGTTTTGTAAATGGTCTGGCCATTGTGATTTTCCTTGCCCAACTGGGTCAGTTTCAGGTGCCGGGATCCGCTGAAAGCGCGGGCCACGGCATGGCAAATGGTCAATGGTTGCAAGGTGCTCCGCTTTATCTGATGCTTGCCCTTGTGGTGCTGACAATGGCGATCATTTGGGTGATGCCAAAGATCACAAATGCGATCCCTGCGCCTTTGGCCGGGATCGGCATTGTCGCTGCGATTGTGATCGGGTTCGGTCTGGATGTGCCTTTGGTCGGCGATCTGGCCAGCATCGAAGGCGGCTTGCCGCCATTCCATATCCCGATGGTCCCACTGACTTGGGAAACGCTTGAGATCATCCTGCCTTACGCACTGATCCTTGCTGCGATTGGCCTGATTGAAAGCCTGCTGACGCTGAACCTTGTCGGCGAGATGACAGGCAAGCGCGGTGGCGCCAGCCAGGAATGTCTGGCGCAGGGTGCAGCCAACACCGTGACCGGTTTCTTTGGTGGTATGGGCGGCTGTGCGATGATTGGTCAGTCTATGATCAACGTCAAATCAGGTGGCCGGACACGCATCGCCGGTATTGCGGCGGCGCTGTTCCTGCTGGCGTTTATCCTGTTTGCAAGTGGCCTGATCGAACAGATTCCATTAGCCGCCCTTGTTGGCGTGATGTTCATGGTCGTCATTGGCACCTTCGCCTGGAACTCTTTGCGTATTCTGCGCAAGGTCCCGCGCACTGATGCATTTGTCACGATCTTGGTCACTATCGTTACGGTCGCCACGGATCTTGCGACAGCCGTTGTTGTCGGTGTCATCGTGTCTGCACTCGCTTATGCTTGGAACAACGCAACGCGCATTCACGCCATCAAGCGCGAAAGCAAGACCGAAGCAGGCGCGCAGGTCTATGAAATCCAGGGGCCTTTGTTCTTTGGCTCAGCCGATGGGTTCCTTGAGATTTTTGATATTGAGCATGACCCCGAGGTTGTGATCGTGGATTTCGCCAACAGCCGGGTCGCAGACCAGTCTGCCTTGCAAGCGATTGAGGCTTTGGCCCAAAAATACATCGATGCGGGCAAGGTTATTCACCTGCGCCACCTGAGCCGTGACTGCCACAAGTTGCTGTCAAAGGCCGGGCATTTGATGGTCGATAGCGATGACGACCCCGATTATGCGATTGCTGTCGATTATAGCGTCAAGACCGGTATCATTGGCGGGCATTAATCGTCAGGGCGTTGCAGGCTAAAGACCTCGCGCACGACAGAATAATCCCGGTAGCCGAGCCGCGTCAGCGGGTTAAAGGTCGTAATGTCGAACTTGCCATCGATCAGGCAATCGTCGCGCAGGTGAACGCCGGTCACTTCGCCAAAGACAGCGAAGTTTGCCTCACCGGGCAGTTGCACAATCTGGGTAAGCTTGCATTCCAGCGTCGCGGGTGCATCAGCCACGCGCGGGCATGTGATTGTCGCGCATTCGGCTTTGGTGATGCCTGCCAGCGCGAACTCATCTGTGTCACGCTCCCATGAACCGGACGTTTGGTTCATGGCGTCGCGCGCAGCATATTCCACAATGCTGACTGCAAAAACACCGGTGTCGCGGATATTGGCGACCGAATCTTTGGTGCCATCACGGTCCGGTTTGGCGCTGGTAGATGCAAACATGACCTGTGGCGGGACATAAGCAACTGCGTTGAAAAACGAATAGGGCGCAAGGTTATCTGTGCCATCCGCGCCACGTGTCGCGATCCAGCCAATCGGGCGTGGGGTCACAACTGCATTGAACGGGTTATGGGGGAGGCCGTGGCCATTTTTGGGCTCATAGAACATCGCAGTGCCTTTTCGTTTGTGTGTCCTAGGGGTAGCTTAGCGCGCAACCCTTGGCCAGATGAAAGACACATGCAGCAGACGGCACTGACATTGGCCACGGAAACACCGCAGGATTGGTGGGAGGTTGAGGCGCTTTACGACCTGTGTTTCGCACCGGGGCGGTCTGCTCTGTCATCTTATCGCTTGCGCGAAGGCGTTGATCCGATTGCGCCACTTTGCCTGACGGCGCGGGATGCCGACGGTATTTTGGCAGGCGCTGTCCGCAATTGGCCGGTATTGGTGGGGGGAAAAGAAACCGTGCTTTTGGGCCCGATTGCGGTGCACCCGACACGTCAGGGCGAGGGCGTTGCATCGCTCTTGATGCAGCGGTGTTTGCATAAGGCCCGCGCGCTTGGCTGGTCGCGGCTGATGCTTGTGGGGGATGCCCCTTATTATCGCCGCTTTGGTTTTGTGCGCTTGCAAGATGTGACTATGCCGCCCCCGACAAACCCCGACCGTGTGCTGGGCGTGGCACTGGCAGAGGGGGCCTGGGATGGGGTTATCGGAGCGGTGACAGCAGCGCGCGATTGAAAAACTGCCAAGATGTGCCCATCTTGAAGAGATGGATGACCAAAGAGCTGCGATGAAAGAGATTAATCCGCATGATCCGCCGCAGCCTCTGACAGCGGCGGCAAAGGCCGAGATTGCCGCGTTGGCTGCGCGCCAGCGCAAGGCAAATGGCGTGCTGATGAGCGCGATCAACTTTGTTGGTGGGCAAGTCGAAGACGGGTTAAAGCTGCTGCCTGCGGCGGCAAAGGACCAGATTGATGATCTGGCCCGGTCTGCTTTGCGTCACAGCTATGATGTTGCCAGCAAGTCGCGCACAGGGCGCGGGCAGTCCATTGGATCAGATCGTGCACACAAAATTCTCGCCACGCTTTCGGGGGCGGTGGGTGGTTTTGGCGGTTTGCCCACCGCCCTGGCCGAGCTGCCGGTTGCGACCACAGTGATCTTTCGCGCGGTGCACCAAGTCGCAGTAGAGTACGGAGAAGGCCCGGCCTCAGAAGAGACCAAAATGGAATGCCTTGCAGTTTTTGGTGCGGGCGGCCCTGGCACGGATGATGACGGCGTTGATACGGCTTTCATCGGTGCGCGGCTCAGCATTTCCGGTGTGGCGGTGAATGGGTTGATCAGTAAGGTTGCCCCCAAATTTGCCGCTGTCCTGTCGCAAAAACTGGCCACACAGGCCGTGCCGATCTTGGGCGCGGCGGCCGGTGCAGGCACAAACTATGCCTTTGTGGATTATTATGTTTCAATGGCGCATGTGCATTTTGGGTTGCGGCGACTGGCGCGCAGCTTTGGTGATCAGGCTGTAACCGATCATTTCCATAGCGTTCTGGCGGCGGGCAAACTCGCTCAGACCTGATAGACCAGCCAATCGGCAACGGCCCGACGCACGGATTGATCGCCATTGGCGATAGCATCATCCATGACTTTGCGCACTTCGTTCAGATCAACACGCCGCAACAGATGCTTGACCGGTCCAACCGAGGCAGGGCGCATCGACAAGGACCGCAGGCCAAGTGCCGCAAGGCACAGTGCCTCAACCGGGCGTCCGGCATCTTCGCCGCAGAATGAAAGGGGTGTGCCTGTGGCTTCACACCGTTTGATCACATGCGAAAGGAAGGACAGAAAGCTATAGTCGAGTGTGTCATATCGTTTGCGCACACGTTCATTTTCGCGGTCCGCAGCAAAGAAGAACTGTTTGAGATCATTGCCGCCGATTGAGATGAAATCGACCTCTTCGAAGAAAGCATCGGGCGCGTAGGCCAGTGATGGTGTTTCCAACATCGCGCCAACTTCGAGCTTGGACGGCAGGGCATGGCCCAATTTTGTTTCACGCGCGATCGCTTTGTCCATCTCTGCCCGGGCCGCGCGGAATTCGCTGATCTGGGTCACAAAGGGAAACATCACTGCCAGAGGCTGCCCGTTTGCCGCCCGCAACAGAGCTTGCAGCTGCATACGCAGCACGCCCGGCTTATCAAGGCCAACACGGATTGCACGCCAACCCATGGCGGGGTTGGGCTCATCGTTTGGCTTCATATAGGTCAGCACTTTGTCCGAACCGATATCAAGCGTGCGAAAAGCCACACGTTTGCCGTTTGCCGCTGTCAGTACGCGTGAATAGAGCGCCGAAAGCTCGGCACGGCGGGGCATTTGGTTGCGGATCAGGAACTGCAATTCCGTGCGGAACAGGCCGACACCTTCGGCGCCAGAGCCCTCAAGCGAAGGCAGGTCGGCTATCAATCCGGCGTTCATCTGCAACGAAATTACATTGCCGCATTTGGTCTCGGCTGGCAGATCACGGATCGACGCATAGCGTTCCTGCGCGCGGGTCTGCATTTCGATCTTGTCGCGAAAGGCCGCCTGCACGGTTTCATCAGGGCGCAGGTGCGCAATGCCCTGTTCGCCATCAACAAGTATCGGATCGCCATTCAACGCCTCGCGTGTCACGCTTTTGGCGTTGATGATCAGCGGGATTGCCCATGCGCGTGCCACAATGGTGGCATGGCTGCCGACCGAGCCTTCTTCCAGAACAATCCCTTTGATTTTCTTGCCGTATTCTAGCAATTCGCCCGGCCCGATATTGCGGGCCACAAGAATAGGGTTGTCGGGCATGTCTGCGCGGGCATCAGCCCCTTGCCCTGTCAGCAGACGCAGCAATTTGTTGGACAGATCGTCCAGATCATGCAGCCGTTCGCGCAAGTATGGATCGCTCGCCTTGGACATGCGCGCGCGGGCCAGTGATTGCTCTTTTTCAACCGCCGCCTCAGCCGATAGGCCGCTTTTCACGTCTTCCTGCATCCGTTTGAGCCAACTGCTTGAATTGGCAAACATCCGGTAGGCTTCAAACACCTGCTTTTGGTCAGCGTCGGCAGCGCTGGCACCTGTTAGCATATCGTCGACACCGGCGCGCAATTGCTCAATCGCCTCATGCAGGCGTGCGCTTTCAGTTTCTGGATCGTCTGAGATAGGATTTGTCACTACCACCCGCGGTTCGTGCAGATAGACGAGGCCCTCTGCAGCGCCTTCTTGGGCGATAGAGCCGCGCAGCATGACGGGTTGTTGATGGCGCGCGGAAAGGGCGGCCCCTTCGCCCACGAAGGCACCCAGTTCTGTCATCTCGGCGATAACCATCGCTACGATTTCGAGCGCATAGACCTCATCCAGTGTGTATTCACGGGCGGCCTTTGACTGGACAACTAAAACACCCAAAACATCGCCAAGACGCTGGATTGGCACGCCGCAGAAAGACGAGAATCGTTCCTCGCCGGTTTCCGGCATATAGCGGAACCCTTTGGATGCAGGCGCGTCGGCGGTGTTAATAACCGTCCGGCTCTTGGCAGTTCGCCCTACAAGGCCCTCACCCAACCGCATTCGTGTCTGGTGGACGGCTTCGGCCTGCAATCCCTTGGTCGCACAAAGCTCAAGTGTCTCGGCGTCGCGGAATAGGTAGATCGAGCACACTTCAGTGCCCATCGAATCTGCGATCAAATCCACGACAGCGTCAAGCCGCGCTTGACCTTCATTGTCAGCGGCAAGTGCTTCACGCAGCCGGCCAAGCAGCTTGCGACTTTCGGATTCTAGCCGATGTGGCATGGATCTCCCGCCTTTGCAGGTGACCGACGTTTTGGATCAGCCTGCTTTTTCCAGTTCGAAAGCATCATGCAGGGCTTGCACGGCAAGTTCCATGTATTTTCTGTCGATCAGCACGGAAATCTTTATCTCAGAGGTTGTGATGACCTTGATATTTACACCTTCAGCGGAAAGCACACGGAACATCTTGGCTGCAACACCGGTGTGGCTGCGCATGCCGATACCGACGACGCTGACTTTGGCGACACCCTCATCTGCGACCAGATCATGATAATTGATCTCGCCACTGTCCTTGGCATCCTGCATCGCCTTTTCGGCGCGTTTGACCTGATCGACGGGGCACGAGAACGTCATGTCAGTCCGCCCCTCTTCCGAGATGTTCTGCACGATCATATCGACGTTCACGCCCGCATCTGACAACGGACCAAAGATGGCGGCTGCAATACCGGGGCGGTCAGCGACCGATATGAGGGTCATTTTTGCTTCGTCACGGGAATAGGCGACACCGGCCACAACGTTTGATTCCATGATTTCCTCCTCATCGCAGACCAGCGTTCCAGCGCTGTCGGATGGTTCTTCAAATGATGACAACACCCGCAGGCGTACTTTATAGCGCATCGCCAGTTCGACCGAACGGGTTTGCAGAACCTTCGCACCCAGCGATGCCAGTTCCAGCATTTCTTCAAATGCGATCTTGTCGAGCTTGCGGGCTTTGTTGGTGATGCGTGGGTCGGTGGTGTAAACGCCATCAACGTCTGTGTAGATATCACAGCGTTCGGCGTCAAAAGCGGCAGCAAATGCCACAGCCGTCGTATCGGACCCACCGCGCCCAAGCGTTGTGATCCGTCCCTCGGGGCTGATGCCCTGAAAGCCTGCAACCACGGCGACCTTCATGCCTTCGCCAAACTTGGCGTTGATGTTGTCGGTCGGAATCTCTTCGATCCGGGCGCTGGAATGGGCCGAGGTGGTTTTGAGCGGCACCTGCCAGCCCTGCCAGCTGCGCGCGGGAATATCCATTTCCTGCAACCGCAATGCCATCAGGCCGGCGGTGACGTTTTCACCCGACGATACAATCGCATCGTATTCACGCGCATCATAAAGCGGTGATGTCTCATCGACCCAGCCCACTAGCTCGTTGGTCTTGCCCGACATGGCGGACACGATCACGATCACATCGTAACCGTTGGAGACCTCAAGCGCGACACGTTTGGCCGCGCGCGCAATACGGTCAAGGTTGGCCACCGAGGTGCCGCCAAATTTCATCACGAGCGTTGGCATGGGCTATCTTTCGATAAAGGTGCTTTCAATCAGCGCTTCCTTTAATGCCCGATGCCGTGAAGGGCAAACGATTAGTAAGCGTGCGCGCGCCCGTCCCATGTTTCAAAGCACCCTGTGGTTTCGGGGCTCAGAGTGGCAAATCGGGCAGCAAGCCCCTCTGCGCTTTCTTGCATCGAGATATCCGCGTGATCGCCCCCCATATCGGTGCGGACCCAGCCGGGGTGATAAACGCCCACAGCCATGCCCTCGGGCGCCAGATCAACCGCGAGGTTCCGGCCCAGATTAAGCACGGCAGCTTTGCTGGCGCAGTAGATATACCCTCCGCCCGAGGCGATTGTCTGCGAACCAAGCTGTGATCCGATAATGGCAATCTTGGGGGCTTTGCTTTGGCGTAGGTTGGGTAGCAGCGATTGAATGGTTAGAAAAACACCTGTGACATTCGCCGCGAAACAGGTGTCCCACATCTGGGCAGGATACCCATCCTCAAGCGCCTGACCCTGATCAAGATTGACACCTGCGTTGCAGACCAGCAAATCAATTGGCGTATCAGCCAGCCGCGCCGCAAGCGCCTTGTGTGATGCGGGATCGGTGACTTCCAACGCGCGCATATGCTCTGTATCTGGTGCGCGATGGGTGCCGATGACAGTTTCACCTGCGTTTCTGTAAAGCGCGGCAAGGGCCTGACCGATTCCACGATTGGCACCTGTGATCAAAATGGTCATGGGCAGTTCCTTTTCTTGGATCAGTTGGTTTTCTTGCGCGGCATAAAGGGGAGGGGGACAATCGGGATGCCATCATCAACCAGCTTTTTCGCGTCCTTTAAATTGGCCTCACCGTAGATGGGCCGTTCGGGCACTACGCCGTCATGCATATCGCGGGCTTCTTTGACAAAGCCCGTTCCGACATAGTCCGAGGTCGCTTCAATCTTGTCACGCAGTGCCGCGATCGCATTTTCGGTGGGCTTGGGTGCGGTGATTTCAGACGATGTGCTGACCGCGGGTGCCATGATTGATTTTGTCACCTTGCGCGATCCGCAGGACGTACAGGTCACCATGCCAGCCGCGACAAGCTTGTCAAAGGCATCGCCCGACTGAAACCAGCTGTCGAATGCGTGGTTCTGGTCACATTTAAGGTGGAAACGGATCATCTGCGCCTGTCTTTTACGTCTGACAAATAGATAGGCCTTTTGCACGACGCTGCAAGCGTTTGCTAGCGCTGGATCCGATGGGGTTTAAAGGCAGCCACGATCCGCTTCAGCTCGGGTTCCGAGAGTTTCTTGGCTGCCTTTTCGGGTGACATCCATTTGCGTCGCCTCTGTTTTTTCTCGGGCCATTTGCTGTGGATGTGGGTCACGTGAACGGGGTAAACCATTGTGACGATTGGCGCATTCCCGACCTTTTGGGGCTTGTGATAGCTATAAACACCAAGGCAGAAATCAACGGCTTCCCCGCTGACGCCGGCCTCCTCAAAGGCTTCCGTGGCGGCGGCATTTGCAGGCGTTTGCTTATGCATGGGCCAGCCTTTGGGGATGATCCAGCGCTGGCGCGTGCGGCTGGTAATCAGGCATACTTGCACCTTGTCCGACTTGACGCGCCAGCACAGAGCCGCGAACTGTGCCCGCACATCCGTCTTGCGTCCGGTCCGCAGTCTCAAAGGAAGCTGTTTTGCGACTTTTTTCGCCATGGTCTCCGTCGCAAAAAGCGTTACATGCGTGTCTATGACAGACGATAGGCAGGCATCTGATCCGCAGGCAACCCCGTTGCCCAGATTTATTGGGTCTGAGATTTATCGGCACTCCAGCTATGGCGCATGGCACCCATTGCGGGTGCCCCGGGTTTCAAGCGTGATGGACCTTTCGCGCGCACTTGGGTGGTTGCCGCCTGATCAGTTCATCACCAGTCCAAGGGCCAAACCATCGGCCCTGACAGGGTTTCATACACCGGCCTATCTGGCTGCTTTGCAGGCCGCAGAGGCCGCGCAGACCGTAACAGAAGACGTGCGCAGAACCCACAGCCTCGGGACCCCGTCAAATCCTGTTTTTAAAGAAATGTTTCGCCGCCCTGCCACGTCTGCTGGTGCGTCTTTGCTTGCGGGTGAGCTGCTAAAGCGCGGGGGTGTGATCTATTCTCCGGCGGGGGGCACCCATCATGGGTTGCCTGATCGGGCGAACGGGTTTTGCTATCTCAATGATCCGGTGCTGGCGATCCAGTCCTTGCGCCGCAATGGCGCGCAACGCATCGCCTATATCGATATTGATGCCCATCACCCTGACGGCGTTGAATATGCCTTTGCGGATGATCCTGATACCTTGCAAATATCCGTCCATGAAGAAAACCGCTGGCCGCGGACAGGGCAGATCGGGGACATGGGGAAGGGACAGGTTTTCAACCTGCCTGTCGCCGCCGGTCTGAATGATACAGAGATGGCGCTTATTCTTGATGTGCTGATCCTGCCTTTGGTGGCTGGTTTTCGGCCGGATGCCATCGTTCTACAATGCGGTGCCGACGCTGTCACCGAAGACCCGCAATCGCGGCTTACCCTTTCCAATAACGCACATTGGGCGGTTGTGGCGGCGCTTAAGCCGCTTGCGCCCCGCTATCTTGTTCTAGGCGGTGGGGGGTACAATCCGTGGTCTGTTGGCAGGCTTTGGACAGGCGTTTGGGCGACATTGAACGATCATGAGATACCAGATGTATTGCCGCCCGCTGCGCAAGGTATTCTGGGGGCGCTGACATGGGTTGGCCCTTTGCGCCAGCACCACCCAGAGCCACATTGGATCGCAACATTGCGCGATAGACCGCGTGAGGGTGCAATTCGCGCCGATGTTCGTGCTGATGTTCGCCACTTGGCGGCCCGCCGCGTAGCATGGAGCTGACCCTTGCAAGGTCTTGAAAAGGCCCTGATAGTCGCCGCATGAATTTACGCACGCTTCTTCTGGGCCTTGCACTGGCCTTGGCAGCCCCCACCGCGCGGGCCGAGGTTCTGGTTTTTGCTGCGGCCAGTCTCAAAGGCCCGATGGATCGGATTGCGGCGCAATTTGATGATGTCGTCGTCTCCTATGGCGGAAGCGGCACACTGGCGCGACAGGTCAGTCTTGGTGCGCCTGCTGATCTGGTGCTGCTGGCCAATACGGACTGGATGGATGTGCTCATCGAAGGGGCGCATGTGGACGAGGGTACAGTCGTGGACTTTGCCAGCAACCGGTTGGTTCTTATCGGGCCAAAAGGGGCGACACCTGTTGCGCTGCAGGCTGATGCCCTGCGCCTTGCGCTGGGCGAGGGGCGGCTTGCGGTGGGGCTGACACAGGCCGTTCCGGCAGGCATTTACGCCAAGGCGGCGCTGCAATCGCTTGGCCTTTGGGATGGCGCCCAAGACCGGCTGGCAGAAGTAGACAACGTGCGCGCCGCTTTGGCGTTGGTAGCGCGTGGTCAGACACCTTTGGGTATAGTCTATCGCACGGACACAAGGGTCAGTGATGCCGTTGTGGAACTGGCTGAGTTTCCGGTGCAAAGCCATCCGCCCATTCGCTACCTTGGCGCGCTGACAAAAACGGGAAATGCTGATGCGCAGGCGGTTTTGGACTATCTGAACAGTCCAGAGGGGCAGACAATTCTCGCCGAGGCAGGGTTCCTGCCGCCACCGGATGTGGCGCAATGATCAATGCACTTGGCCCGCAGGAATGGACCGCGATCTGGTTGTCGTTGCAGGTGGCACTGGTGGCGACCGTCGCCGCCCTCCCGGTCGCGATCTGGATTGCCTACGTGCTTGCACGCAAGTCCTTTACCGGACGCCAATTGTTGAACGGCGTGGTGCATCTTCCTCTAGTTCTGCCGCCCGTTGTGACGGGTTACTTGCTGCTGGTTGTCTTTGGCCAAGAGGGCCCGCTTGGCGGTTTCCTGAAAGATGTTTTTGGCATTTCATTTGCCTTCCGCTGGACCGGTGCAGCACTGGCCGCAGCGATCATGGCGTTTCCCTTGATGGTGCGGGCGATCAGGCTGGGGTTTGAGGCCGTCGATCCGGGGTTAGAGGACGCCGCTGCCACGCTTGGCGCATCACGCTGGCGGATATGGCGCACGGTGACATTGCCCTTGGTGGTGCCGGGTATTTTGGCGGGGGCAATCTTGGGATTTGCCAAGGCGCTGGGCGAATTCGGGGCGACCATTACCTTTGTCGCAGCCATCCCCGGGCAAACGCAAACCATTCCGACGGCGATCTATGGGTTGCTTCAAGTGCCCGGCAGCGAGCCTGCTGTGCTGGGTCTTGTCACGGTGTCGGTGATCCTTGCGATGGGGGCGCTGTTGGTGTCTGAGTGGTTGGCGCGCCGCATGGCCAAACGGCTGGGTGGCAAATGATCAGCGTTGATATCAAAAAGCGGTTGGGTGATTTTCTGCTGGACGTGCAGTTTGACGCGCCAATGGGCGTGACGGCCATCTTTGGGCGTTCAGGCTCGGGCAAAACATCGGTTGTGAATGCTGTTGCCGGTCTCTTGCAGCCTGACGCAGGGCGGATCGCGGTGGGGCAGTCATTGCTACTTGATAGCGCAAAGAGGACGCATCTGCCGCCGCAGCAGCGCCGCATCGGCTATGTTTTTCAGGACGCGCGCCTGTTTCCGCATCTGACTGTCATGCGCAACCTAAGCTATGGGGGCAACCATGACGCGGCGCGTGTGATTGATGTGCTCGGGCTTGGACAGTTGCTGGACCGTATGCCGGCAGGATTATCCGGGGGCGAGCGGCAGCGCGTTGCCTTGGGGCGGGCTTTGATGTGTGATCCGCAGCTTTTGTTGATGGACGAACCGCTGGCCGCATTGGATGCGCCACGCAAGGCCGAGATTTTGCCTTTTCTTGAACGCCTGCGGGATGATGTGAAAATCCCCATTCTCTACGTCAGCCACGATGTGTCAGAAGTGGCGCGTTTGGCGACGACGCTGGTTGTGTTGGAAGGGGGGCGCGTCACCGCGTCTGGCCCGGTCGGTCAGGTCCTGTCGCAGCCTGAAACCGTCCCGCTGGTCGGGGTCCGTGCGGCTGGCGCGGTGATCGAGACAACTGTGGCAGGGCGGCTTTTGGATGATGGGTTGACGGAATTGGCCTTCTCTGGCGGACGTTTGGTCTTGCCGGGCATCTTGGGCGTGCTGGGGCAAGCCGTGCGTATCCGTATTCCGGCTCAGGATGTGATTCTGGCCAAACACGCCCCATCGGACCTGAGCGCGCTGAACATCTTGCCAGTCACGATCACACGCATTGAGCAGGGAAGGGGCCCCGGTGTTGCGGTGGGTCTGCAGACTGGCGACGATCACCTGCTCGCGCGGGTGACGCGGCGGAGTGCGCAGCGGATGGAACTGGCTGTTGGCCAGAAAATCTATGCCATCATCAAGGCCACAGCGGTCGGGCCAGAAGATATCAGCAGTTAGCGCGCAAGTGCCTTGGGGATGGCGGCCAACGTACGCGCGACGCCACCTGCGTGGTCCTCATAAAAGGTGGTGATCTGGGCGTCGGTGACCGGCGTAGGTGCCTGCACCTCATCCATGAGTGCTTGCGCATCTGGCACAAGCTGGCACACACCTGCGGCCATGGCCTCGGTCGCGGGGTAGGCGATGGTCCAGATATGGGGCCCGACGATGACGGGCTTTTTCAGGGCCAGTGGCTCAATGATGTTATGTGCGCCTTTCGGCACAAAGCCCCCGCCCACAATTGCCCGATCACATAAGCCCAGATAGAAATACATCTCGCCCATGCTGTCGCCCAAAAGTACGTCGATCTCGGGCGCAGGGTCCGCAAGGCCAAGGTCATCATCCAGCAACGCAGACCGGCGCTCATATCGCAAACCTGCTGCTTGCAGCATCTGGGCGACGTCATCAAACCGCTCTGGTGCGCGCGGGACATAGACAAAGAAAACACCCGTCGTCTGGCGGATCATATCGATGTAAAGCGCGTCTTCACCTTCCACAACACTGGTCAAGGTAAAGCTGGGTCGCCCCTTGGTCAGTGCCGCGCGGCAGGCGGCGGCTGCCGTCAGATGTGCTTGCGGAATGGGTTGATCAAATCGCAACTCGCCAGTGACATGAATATTCTGCATCCCGACGGCGGCAAACCGCTCCCGCTGCCCTTCGGATTTCACGAAACCTCCGGCAAAGCCCGCGACCAATGCGGCGCGCAACCCAAGGCCCTGCTGGTCTTTTTCAAAGCTTTTTTCGGGATACTGCGCGTTGCACATGAACAGCGGCGTTTTGTATCTGCGGCAGGCCATGATCATGCGCGGCCAGATTTCGATTTCCATGACCAGCCCGTATTTCGGGGCAAATTGTTTGAGGAAACGGCGGTAGGCAAAGCTGTATTCAAAAGGCACCCAAACCGTCTGGACTGTGCCTGCTGCAATCTCGGCGGCGAATTCGCGTTCGGCTTCCCGACGGCCAGCGGGGGTGAAATGTGTGGTCAGGACATTTTCACCCTGTGCCAACAACGCACGGATCAACGGTGTAGCCGAGCGCATTTCACCAAGCGACACTGCGTGCACCCAGACAGGGTTTTTGAGGCGCACCCCATAGCGCCCGAACCGCTCGGCCAGCTTTTGGGCATAGAGCGGATCTTTGCGCCCGCGACGCCTGAGATAGAGCACAACGACAGGAAGCAGGACCCACCACAAAAGGGTGTAGGCGATCAGCGCCAACCGCAGTTTCAAGCTTGGATAGCCTTTATCCATAGGTGGCCTCGCAGAGTTTGAGCAGGTCCAACGCCAATGTGTCTGTTTGCTTGCTGGCACTGTCTTTTGCGCGTCTGGCGTTTGCGGCAGTCTCTCTCAGGGCTGATGAGGTCAGAGCCAGCGCACTGTCCTCTGCGGTCCTCACAAGGATTGCTCCACCCGCCGCGGCAAGTTGCGCGTAGTCGGTTGCGAAATGCGCTGTGCGTGGTCCGTGCAGGATAGCGCAGCCCAATGCGGCGGCTTCCCAAGGGTTATGCCCTTCAATGTCCGAGAACGTCCCCCCGATCAATGCCGCTTGCGCCAAACGGTAGACCAGCCCCAGATCGCCAAGGGTATCGCAGACCCAGGTGGGATGATCCGGTTTTGGACTCTCACCCTTTGACCGGCGCGGGCCATCAACCGCGATATCGGCATCAGGAAAACGCGGTGCGATGATCAACAGCGCTGAGGGGTCATTTTTGAGAATGCGATCATGAGCAGCCAGAGCATGTGCAATATCTTCGGGATGTGCGGGAGCAACAGCCCAGACAAAACGGTCTGCCAATTGGATGCTCAGTTGCGCCAATTCCGTTGGATCACAAGATAAGTCATCTGCGGCAGGTTTCAGCGACCCGGTCACGCTTGCCTTAGCCCCAAGTGTAGATAGATGCGCGGCGGTTGTTGCATCCTGGGCCGTGATCATCGCCATCGCGCCATAAAGATCACGGTACAGTGCCGCCGCCCGTTGGTGTGACCGGTGCGAGGTGGCGTTCATTCGGGCCGCCACAATGCATTGCGGTGTGCCGCCCGCCGACAAGTCGCTGACAAGGCCGGGCCAAAGGTCTTGTTCCACCCAAACACACACATCAGGCGTGAAGTGATCAAGAAAGCGCCGACGGTATGACGGGGCATCCAACGGTAGAAATTGATGCAGTGTGCGGGGTGGGGCCTGTTTGGCAAAGACAGCGGCTGAAGCTGCCGTTGTGGATGTGACAAGAAACAACAGATCAGGACGGGCTGCGGCAAGTCGTGCAATCAAGCCGCGCACTGAAAGCACTTCGCCCAATCCAACCGCATGTATCCAGATCAGCGGACCGTCAGGGCGCGGCGCAAGGCGCAACCCCAGCTTTTCCTGCCAGCGGACAGGATGTTCCTTTCCGCGTTTCAGGCGCCGCCTCAGGATCGGCTTTGCGACAAGCGGGATCAAATGGGTCGCGGCCAGATAGCTGCGCAACGCCAGTCCGCGGTGCATGTCAGTCGGCGATGTCATGAAAGGTCTTTTGCAGAGAGGTTTCCCAAAACGCCTGCGTCTTGAGGATCGCGACGAACCGTTCCGATGCGCTGCCCCCGCCGAAGGCGTCATGGCGCGGGTAGGCCTTGCCCCACTCGCTCTCCAAGAATGTAGCAATCGCCGCCGTGTCGCCTGCGTCTGCAAAGAACACCGACGGTGATTTGGCGCGGTTCGTCTGACGCGTTCCGATATCCAGCGAAGGCAGACCGATGAACGGCGCCTCTCGGACACCGGCGGATGAATTGCCGATCATGGCTTTTGCGTTCTTCATCAGTTCCGAGAAATGGGCAAAGCGCATGGATGGCAGGACACGGAACCGTGCATCCGGCAGGCGCGCGATTGCATCGAAAATCTCTGCTGACCCCGGATCGTTGTTGGGCGCGATGACAACGAAATTCTGCCCTGACTGTGCAAGCGCCCCAAAAAGGGCATCAGCCTGCGCACCCATCGTGTCGGTCTCGGATGTCACTGGGTGAAAGACGCAGACGCCATAGTCGTCAAAGGGCAGATCATAGCGCTGTTTTACCTCGGCGAGTGTGACCCCCGAAGGGCCTGCATGAAAATCCAGCTCGGGTGAGCCGATGGCATGAATGTTTGCCTTGGGCTCGCCCAATGCCATGACGCGGCTTGCGGCATCTTCCGATGACACGAAATGCTGGCTGGCCAGCTTGCTGTTGCAGTGCCTGTAAATCTCGTCAATTGTGCCCGAAACTTCGCCGCCCTCAATATGCGCGCAACGGATGTAATTGGTCGCACAGACAAGAGCGCAGGCCAGTGCCTCGACCCTGTCACCGTGGATAACAACCAAATCCGGCGGGCACTCTTTGACGAAATCAGAAAAGCCGATGACGGTCTTGGCCAGCACCATATCTTGCGGATCACCGGGGCGCTGATTGAGAAATTCATGGACCTGCACGCCGGGCGTACGGTGGACCTCCAGTTTCGTCAGCCCGTATCGCGCAAGCATATGCATACCGGTGGTGAAAAAAGAAACATCAAACCCTGCATCGCGTGTGGCGACTGCCAAAGGCTCCAATTTGCCAAAGTCGGCGCGAGTCCCGGTCACAAAGAGAACTGAGCGTGGCATCGTGTCTTCCAATTCAAAGCAATATCGGACGGCCCGATTGCTGGTTTTTGGATAAGCTATCTTGAAGGCGTGGGAAAGGAAACGGACTTAACGGCGCTGGACCTGCCCATATTGCCGATGTGCTGGCGTATCACGCTATAACCGCTTGACCTTGTCCGGCGTGATCCTTAGGTGACATGCTCACGAGGCGAGTGGGCAGGTAGGTTATGCAGCGGATTGCAAATCCGTGTAGACCGGTTCGATTCCGGTACTCGCCTCCACATGATCCACTTCTTGCGCAACCCGTCTTCAGGTCCATGTGACAGAATGTTGCTGCGCCGCATTATGATTCTGCGATGTTCAATATTGCTGCTTTGCCCCATCTATGGCATCACACTCCAAACATACTGAACGAAAGAGTTTAGATCGTGACTGACTATGCCACCCGCCGCACAATGATGGTCGATACGCAAGTGCGGCCCTCTGATGTAACCAAGTTTCCCATTATTGATGCGATGCTGAGTGTGCCGCGTGAAGCATTTGTGCCGGACGCACGGCGCGAGGCGGCCTATGTTGGCGAAAATCTTGATATCGGCGGCGGACGCAAGATGCTTGAACCCCGCACCTTGGCCAAGATGATTGATGCGCTGGACATTCAGCCTGCTCATGTCGTTTTGGACATCGCTTGTGGACTGGGGTATTCGACGGCTGTTTTGGCGCATATCTGCGATTTTGTTGTCGGCGTTGAAGATGACGAAGCGCGCGCCCAAGAGGCGCAATCAATCCTTTCCGAGCAGGGTGCCGACAACGCAGCTGTGATGTTTGGCCCCCTGGCAGAGGGTATTGCGAAATCAGGTCCCTATGACGTCATCATCCTGCAAGGTGGTGCCGAGCAGATCCCTGACGCACTGATTGATCAGTTGCGTGAAGGGGGCCGTATCGCAGCGGTGTTTGCGGATGGCACACTTGGCGTTGTCCGCATCGGTTACAAGATTGATGGCGCAATGAACTGGCGCTACGCTTTCAACGCAAGCGCGCCTGTGCTTGCCGGGTTCGAAAAAAACGAAGCCTTTGCGCTCTAGCAAAGCATCAATCGCGCGGGATCTCGCGCCAGACTTATAGACCGATTAGAGGTATCGCATGATCAAACGTAAGGGTTTCGCGGCGGTGGCTATGGTGCTTGCCTGTGTGGCCGCGCCGTCACTCAAAGCAGATACGCTGGCCGAGGCTTTGTCTGCAGCCTACAACAATTCGGGATTGCTAGAGCAAAACCGCTCCCTGTTGCGGGCCGCTGATGAGGGGGTGGCGCAATCAGTCGCTGCAACCCTGCCGATTATCAACTGGTCAGTTTCGGCCAACAGGACGTGGGTCGACACGTCCGTGCAAACAACAAGCGACTCGGCGCTGGCACGGATCACAGGTGATTTGACACTCTTTGATTTTGGCGTCAGTCAGCTTGGTATCGAAGCGCAAAAGGAAGTCGTGCTTGGCACGCGGCAGGCGCTGCGCGACGTTGAGCAGGATGTGCTCTATCGCGCTGTTCAGGCCTATATGAATGTCCGGAGCGCGGGTGAGTTCATGCAGTTGCGCCAAAACAACGTCCGCGTGATCACTCAAGAATTCCGTGCGGCCCAGGATCGTTTCGAGGTGGGTGAGGTCACACGCACCGATGTGGCGCTTGCCGAAGCACGGCTTGCTGCAGCGCGGAGCCTTTTGGCTGCTGCACAGGGTGAACTGGCGCAATCGATTGAAGAATATAACGTGGCCGTCGGCCGTGCGCCTGAAGGTCTGCGCGCCGTCAATCCCGCGCCTGTGTCGCGCGATCTGAACGATGCCAAGGCATTTGCTGTGCGCAACCATCCCGCCATCCTGGAGGCGCAGCACAGCGTCACTGCGGCGGAGCTGAACATCATGCGGGCCAAGGCGGCGACGCGACCTTCGGTATCTCTGAATGGTTTTGTCAGTACAGATCAGGATTCCAATACCTCTGCGCAGCTTGGCGTCAGTATTGGCGGTCCAATCTATCAGGGTGGCGCGATTCTCAGCGCGTTTCGCGAAGTGCAAGCGAACCGGGACGCCGCGCGGTCAGGTCTGCATCTGACGACGCTGGCGATTGAACAACAAGTCGGCAATGCCTATGCGTTGCTGCAGGTAGCGCGGGCATCACGTCAAGCGTCTGATCAGCAAATCAGTGCCGCACAAGTTGCCTTTGAAGGTGTGCGCGAAGAGGCCGCACTTGGATCACGCACAACGTTGGATGTTTTGAACGCCGAACAAGAACTGCTGGATGCGCGGGCAAATCTTATTGCCGCGCAGTCTGATGAAGTGATCGCGTCGTACGCGCTGTTATCGGCTATGGGGCTTTTGACGGCGGATCATCTGAATTTGCCGGTGCAACAGTATGATCCATCCGCCTATTACAATCTGGTGAAAGACGCGCCCTCTGCGTTGTCG
The DNA here is from genome assembly GCA_023263855.1 of Yoonia sp. Taxonomy (GTDB): domain Bacteria; phylum Pseudomonadota; class Alphaproteobacteria; order Rhodobacterales; family Rhodobacteraceae; genus Yoonia. The sequence continues at coordinate 96,630 of JALQUF010000001.1, forward strand.
CCGCAGGGTGCTGCGCTCGACCGGGTTCTGGAGTCGATTGGAAAAGAATAAACGGATAGTTGTTCGGTTCCGTCCTGTTCGCTAAACTTTCCCGACTGGGTGCAAATTTGGGATGAACAGGATGTCCAAGATGGCGCATACTGATGACATTGATGAACTTGTATCGTCAGTGCGCGACTTTGTTTCGCACAAAGAGCCGCCGCGCACGCGGTCTCGGATCTTGTTGGATCGGCTTATTCTGACGCCAGATCAGCGCGTTCTCGATGATGAAATCACCAAAACACCAGTAAATACTGTTTCTGCACCTGCGTTGCCGCCGGTGCAGAGCTACGATAAGGCGGGGCTCGAAGCCACGATTGCCGAGCTTGAAGCCGCCGTAACGGCCCAGTTCGATGACTGGGAGGCCGACGAGGGCGAGGACTTTGGCAAAGCGGCTTGGGCTGCGAGTGCTTTTCCAACATCGCCCGTCGATTCGGCGCAGCAGGCCGAGGTACAGCCGGCTTTTGTGCATACGGCTCAAACGGTTGATGCAGATGCGCAACACCAAACGCGTGATGCGGCAGCGTCTTCCTCCTCAACTCAGGCGAACGCCGCGCCCGTCGATGCCGACACGGTGGCAGCGTCAGTTGTGGACGGTATTGACGATCAGGCCTTGCGCAGCCTTGTGGCCGAGATCGTCCATGACGAACTTGGCGGCGAGCTGGGTGAGCGGATCACGCGGAACGTGCGCAAAATGGTGCGCCGCGAGATTAACCGCGTTTTGACCAGCCGTGAGATGGGGCAGGGCTAGCGGGCAAGGCGCAGTAGCTGATCAATGTCCATGTGCGCTTCCAGATGATCGGCCAGCGCATCAAGCGTGTCTTCAACGCTTTGGCCGTAGTCATGGTGCGTGACTGGCTTGCCAATATCGGTCAAAAACGCGGCACGGAACGCATCTGCGGCGAACAGCCCGTGTAGATAGCAGCCCATGATCCGCCCGTCCGCCGACTTTGCCCCTTCATGACGCCCGTCCAGAGACAGCCAAGCGCGTGCGCAATCGGGCCCATCGGTCACACCAATATGGATTTCATACCCGCTGACAGCATCGCCCGTTGGTAGATATGTTGCATTGGACAGCGCCAAGCGTTTCTGGGGGACCATCACTGTGCGCACATCGAGCAAGCCAAGCCCTGCGACACGTGCGGGCGCGCCTTCGATCCCGTCATCATCGACAACTTCGCGTCCGAGCATCTGATACCCACCGCAAACCCCCAAGACATGCCCCCCACGCCGCACATGGGCGTGCAGGTCCACATCCCATCCCTGTGCTCTGAAGTGGGCAAGGTCAGCGATTGTCGACTTGGACCCCGGAATGATCACCAGATCGGCGTCGCCGGGCAGGGGCCGGCCAGCCTCAATGATGTCGACGGTGACATCTGGTGTTGCCGTCAGCGGGTCGAGGTCGTCAAAATTGGCGATACGGTTCAGGCGGGGGACTGCGATTTTGATCGCGCCGCCCTTGCGGCTGGCGATGTCCATCACGTCTTCTGCGGGCAGTTTCCAAGCATCTGCAAACCATGGGATAATGCCCAAGGGCGCCCAATTGGTGCGGGCGGCAATGATGTCCATCCCTTCGGCAAAGAGTGTAGTGTCGCCGCGGAATTTATTGATCGTAAAGCCTTTGATCAGGGCTTCGTCTTCGGGCGGCAGGATTACATGGGTGCCAACGAGCTGGGCAATGACACCGCCACGGTCAATATCACCGACCAGAACAACAGGGACTTGGGCGGCTGAGGCAAAGCCCATGTTCGCAATATCGCCTGCGCGCAAGTTTACCTCAGCGGGGCTGCCCGCCCCCTCAACGATCACCAGATCGCGGCCTTCGCCAATCCGGCGGAAGCTATCCAGCACGGGCGGCATCAGTTTGGATTTTTGCTTGCCATAATCGCGTGCTTTCATGGTCGCAAACCGTTTGCCCTGGACAATGACCTGCGCGCCAATATCCGTTTCGGGCTTTAGCAGAACCGGGTTCATATCGACCAGCGGTGCCAGCCCGCAGGCCATGGCTTGCAGCGCCTGCGCGCGCCCGATCTCGCCCCCGTCGGCGGTGACTGCGGCATTGTTTGACATGTTCTGGGGCTTGAACGGTGCGACAGACATGCCGCGTTTGACGCAGGCCCGTGCGATACCGGCAACCAGCATGGATTTGCCAACATTTGAGCCGGCCCCTTGGATCATGATTGCTCTGGTCATCGCGGCCCCCTTTGGTCACTTCATAGGGGCGCATGCGGCGCGGGGAAAGAGTATCAACACACCAGCACACCTGATTTTTAGATTGACGGCATTTGGCAGGACAGGGCGCCCGGCTGTCACGACGGCCGCTCTTGTTGGTGCGCTGATCCCTGATCTTTCGCTTTGCGTCCTTTCCGTTTGGAATCTGTTGACATTGGGCAACACTCCCGAGGTCGTCTTTGGCCAGCTTTATTACTCGAACAATTGGCAAAGTATCTTTCGGATCGACAATTCAATGATCCTCTGGGGGATTGGTTTCTTGCTGCACAATGATGACGGTCGTGCGCATTTCTGGCCGCTTCGCAACTGGGTTTTTCAAAGCCCGGTCAGCTATTGGGACCCGGACCATTATGGAAATGTCGCGGGAGCGGTGGAGGTGGCGCTGTCGCTATTGTGCCGCGGCATCCTGTGGCAGCGCTTTGTCAGCGGTTGGATGCGCGGGCTGGGTGTGATGCTGGGTGCCAGTGAATTTGCACCATTCGTGGTGTTTGGTGTAATGTTCGCAGGTGCCTGAAACCAAAAAACGCGGCCCTCGGGGCCGCGTCTTTAGCGCAATGCTGCAAATAGTCTTATGCAGCGCGTGCCTCTTGCTCAGCCGCGTTACGGCGTTCGCTCTCTTCACGTGACAGTGCAACAGATGTCCGCACACCTTTGCCGACGAATTCCATCAGCCCGCCAACAACCCGTTCGTTCGGATCGATACCGGCGCAAGACAAAACTTCACGGCCATCGCGTGAGCGCGCCCAACGGGCGATCTGCTCAGGGCCGTTGCCGTACTTCTTGTCGTCTGCAATCGCATCATCGAGTGCAGCCAGTACAACAGCTGCAAAGAGTTTGCGGGCACGGTTACCTTGTTCGTTGTTGAAGGCAGTACCGTCGACGAAATCTCTCATCATGTTTCCTTTTTTTCTCTTGTAGTTCCCGCGTGTGGGCCTTTATGCCCGTTCTTATCTGATTCGGGGGTTCTCTTTTGGAATGCCAGCTATGCGTTTGATGCATGGCTCTCGCGTCGCAAAACGACCCCTCTCAGATGATCTTGCCAGCTTAGCATCACGTAGATATAGGCTGCTTAAGACATCATTCAAGTTTTGCTAACAATCCAGAGGCGCAGTGACCTATGCCCAAAATCAACGGTAACGAAATTCGTCCCGGCAATGTCCTTGAACATGAGGGCGGCCTTTGGGGTGCTGTGAAAGTTGACCACGTAAAGCCCGGCAAGGGTGGCGCATTTGCGCAGGTGGAGCTGAAGAACCTGCGCGATGGCCGCAAATTGAACGAGCGTTTTCGTTCGGCTGACAAGGTCGAACGGGTGCGTCTGGACCAGAAGGACCAGCAATTTCTGTTCGAGGATGGCGACATGCTGACATTTATGGACAGCGAAACCTATGAGCAAATCGCATTGCCTGCGGATATTCTTGGTGATCGTCGCCCGTTCCTGCAGGACGGTATGATGGTCAAGATCGAGTATTATGGCGATGAAGCGCTGAATGTCAGCTTGCCTCAGAAAGTTACCTGCAAAGTTGTCGAGACCGAACCTGTCGTCAAAGGACAGACAGCGGCCAACAGCTTTAAGCCTGCCACGCTTGATAACGGTGTGCGTGTTATGATCCCGCCGTTCGTCGGTCAGGATGAAGACATCATCGTGAACACGGAAACCTTCGAATACGCTGAACGCGCCTAAAGCTATTTCAGGCGTGTGAGGGTTGCCTCACCCGCCTGCATCGCGCCTTCTGCACGGTCAAAGCGCAAAAAGGCCAGCGCTTTGTCCCCGCATACCGTGTAAAGCGTACCAACAGGTTTGCCATCTGATGTGATTGCATCGCCGGGGCTGGCAGTACCTTGTACCGCCACTTGTGCCAGACCCTTTTTCAGGGTGGTTTTGTGCTTCATGCGCGCGACAATTTCTTGTCCGACAAAGCACCCTTTCTTGAAATCCACGCCGTTCAACGCTTCAAAACCGGCCTCTAGAACATAGGTGTCCTCGGTCAGTTCAACACCTGTCTTGGGGATCAGGTTCTCAACGCGGCGCGCATCCCAATCGGTCTTATCGCTGATATCGGTATCGCCGTAGGCCCGCCAGCCCATCGCGCTATGGCGTGGGTCGTCGAATGCGTCATCCGGTTTCGCACCTGTGCCACGGGACACGATCAAGTCAGTCTGCTCAATCGTGACCGCAGCCCGCAACCGATACATCATCAGGCGTTGGCCCAAAATCTGCGCATGCGATGTCGCGACATCCACCAGTAGGCGATCCTTTTCACCAATCACAAAAAAGTCGGCAATGAACTTGCCCTGTGGTGTGAGCAAGGCCGTGTAGATGATGCCGCCCTCAGCCTTTGTCACGTCGTTTGTCACCAGCCCTTGCAGAAAGGAAATGCGGTCATCGCCGCTGATTGAAAGAACGGTCCGGTCAGGCATTGTCTTTGCTCTCTGATTGCGAAAACTGAAGGCGGTGCAGGTCCGCATAGATCCCGCCGCGTGCAAGAAGGGTAGCATGATCGCCTTGGTCGACCACCCGGCCCTGATCCATCACGACAATTGAATCAGCGTTTCGGATTGTCGAAAGCCGGTGCGCGATCACAAGCGTTGTGCGCCCTGTCGACAGCTTCTCAAGCGCCTTTTGGACAATCGCTTCAGACTTGGTGTCGAGCGCGCTTGTTGCTTCGTCCAACAGCAGAATGGGAGTGTCGCGCAGCAGCGCACGCGCGATCGCCACACGTTGTCTCTGCCCCCCGGAAAGGTTTGATCCACGTGGGCCAGCGGGGCTATCGAGCCCGTCTGACAACGAAGGCAGAAAGTCACTGACATGGGCGGCATCCAGGACAGCCTTCAGATGCGCTTCATCAATATTGTCGCGTCCCAGCAGGATATTGTCGCGCAGTGTTTCATCAAAGAGAGCGGCATCTTGGGTGACAACCGAAAACAGCGCGCGCAAATCCTTAAGGTCATAGTCCGTAATTGCGGTATCGTTGATCCGGGCACAACCGCTGTTGGGTTCCACCAGTCGGGTCAGCACATTGAAGACCGTACTTTTGCCTGCGCCTGACGCCCCAACAAGGGCCGTTGTCTTGCCAGCCTCGGCCACAAAGCTGGCACCGCGCAACACGGGCAATTCACCGTAATGAAGATGCACGTTGTCCAGCGCGACTGTGGGCGATCCCTGCGGTGCCGCCTTGGGTTTTGCGGGTGACAAAATGGTCGGGTGCAGGTTCAGCACATACTGAAGCCGCTCAACGCTGGCTGCCGCCATTTGCCACTGCCCGCTCATCAAACCCAGACGGCGGAGGGGATCAAAGGCCAGTGACATAGCAGTGAAGAACGCCATGAACTCACCATTTGTCTTCTCGCCGGAAATGATTTCGGCGCCGCCATAAAGCATGACCCCCAAGAATCCGATGCCGGTCATAATGTCGATCAAGGCAGGCACAGTGGCCTGCCCCACCGAAGTCCGCATCCCGGCCTGGATACCTTTCTTGATCAACTGGTCATAGCGTTGGGCCTGATAGGCTTCGAGCGCGTTCAATTTGATCGGGTTGATGCCGTGAAATACTTCATCAAGGCGTGTGGATATGTTGCCTGCAATTTCGCGCGAATTGCGCGAACGGCGGCGAATATAGGCTTGCACCAAGAGCGACGGTAAAATCAGCAGGGGAATGCCGACGATGGCAATCAGGGTCCAACGCCAATCAATCCATAAGGCAACGGCGAGCAGACCAATCAAAGACACCAAATCACGTGCCACCGCTGTCAGCAAGCTGCTCCAGACGCTGTTGATGACGTTGACATCGCCTTGCACCCGCTCAATCAACTGCCCGGGCGGATGGATTTGAAAGAACCCGCTATCCAGCGACATCAGATGCCGCAGCATGTGCTTGCGCATCGTGGCTGCCGCGAGTTGCTTAATCAAAGACATCAAAATGCGTTGGCCAGAGGATGTGATCGCCCGCACAAAGAAAATACCCATGATCGCAAAGCCGACAAAGTAAAGCGCGCCACGGTCGCCTTCGGCGAAGACATCATCGAACATGGGTTGGATCATGCGGCTGATCAGTGCCAGCATCGACCCTTCGATCATCATTAAAATGACCGCGCCGACCAACAACCATTTGTGTTCACGCAGATAATCCCGCCATAGCCAGCCAAACAGTTTGAACGCTGACTGATGCTTTTCAGAACCTGATTGTGGGATGGGAGGGGGCATCAATGGCCTTTTTGCGAACTGTGCTTTGCATCGTCTACGCGTAAATGGGGTACCAGAGCAAGCTGAGCAAGCTTGACGTCACAAAGCCCGGTATTAGTGTCCGCGTGAAGACACACAGATGAAAGCCTCACTCCATGCCATTGTCCCAAGGTCGCGCCTATCTGGCGATTCCCGGTCCGTCCGTCATACCTGATACTGTTTTGCGTGCGATGCACCGTGCGTCACCGAACATTTATGAGGGCGAACTCCATGAGTTGACGCATTCCTTGATCCCTGACCTCAAGAATATTGCGATGACGGACAGCAATGTGGCGATCTATATCGGCAATGGACATGCGGCATGGGAAGCCGCGCTTGCAAACACCATTTCGGCGGGTGACACCGTGCTGGTGCTGGCGACCGGACGCTTTTGTATCGGCTGGGGGGAAATGGCTGCAGGACTGGGTGCCACTGTTGAAACCATTGATTACGGGTCACATGCGCCCATTGATCTGGCACAGGTCGAAGAGGTCTTGGCCCAAGACAAAGAGGGCCGGATCAAAGCCGTTTTGGCCGTGCACGTCGATACGTCGACGAGCGTCAAGAACGACATCGCCGGTTTGCGTGCGGTGATGGACAGCACGGGCCACCCCGCGTTGTTGATGGCCGATTGTATTGCTTCGCTGGCCTGTGATCGGTTTGAGATGGATGCTTGGGGTGTCGACGTGATGGTGTCGGCTTGCCAGAAAGGGCTGATGACCCCGGCGGGCCTCAGCTTTGTCTGGTTCAACGCCAAGGCAGATGCAGCCCGCGGTGATCGGGTGACGGCCTATTGGGATTGGCGCCCGCGGGCCAACCCCGAGATGTATTTCCAGTATTTTGACGGCACTGCGCCCACACACCACCTTTACGGGCTTCGGGCCGCGATCGACATGATCAAAGCCGAAGGTCTGGACACTGTGTTTGATCGGCACGCAAAGCTGGCCCAGATTATTTGGGCGGCCTTGGATCACTGGGGAACGACAGGCCCGATGCAGTTCAACATTGCGGACCCCGTCCACAGATCCCATGCGGTGACATCCATCGGCATTGGGTCGCCAAATGGGGATGCGTTGCGCAACTGGTGCGAACATCAGTGTGGTTTGACGCTGGGTATTGGCCTTGGCCGCTCACCTGCTGACGCTTATTTCCGGATTGGTCATATGGGGCATGTGAATGCGCATATGATTATGGGCGTTCTGGGCACGATTGATGCGGGCCTGAAGGCATTAAAGATTCCGCACGGAGACGGTGCACTTTCCGCGGCAGCACAGGCCCTTGCGCTACGGGTCTAGCCGTTCTTGACGCGGTCAATCCATTTGAAGAAATGATGTAGCCCGTAGGCCGTCACAGCGACCCAGACATAGCCGACGGCCGCGGCGATGACCCAGAACCCCATGAACAGGAACACAAACAGTGTTCCCAAAAAGGCGTCTGTATAGTCTTCGACGGCTTGTATCGGGCGGTGGTGCGACATGATTAATCCTCTGCTTGTTCAGAAGATTAGTCTGAGCGACGTAAAAATCACCCTAATTTTTCGTGTGCTTTCGCAAGCGCGCCGGGAAGTGCGTGTTCAAAGGCGTCAAGCTGGGGGGCTGTGCCACAGCTAACGCGGATACAGCGGTCTTGTGGGGCAACAAAGGGCATGCGAACAAAGATGCCGTCTGCCACCAGAGCTGCGAGCACAGCGCGGGCAAATGCGCCGTCACGTCCGCAGTCAATAGTGACGAAATTGGCCGCCGATGGCAGCGGGGTCAGCCCGTTTGCCTGCGCGATTGCCCCGATACGTTGCCGCGCCGTGTCGACTTCGTTTTGGATATGCGCGAGCCAAGCGGTGTCTTGCAGTGCCGCAAGCGCGCCTTCCTGACTGATCCGGCACATCCCAAAGTGATTGCGCACTTTGTTGAAGCCGGAGATCACATCAGCTGACCCGATCGCATAACCAACACGACCACCGGCCATGCCATACGCCTTTGAGAATGTGCGCATGCGGATCACGTTCGCAGTGTTCGTATCGAGGGCCGGGGCAGTGCCCGCAGGGGCAAGGTCTATATAGGCTTCGTCAAGCACCAGCATGCAGCCCTCTGGCAGGTGGTTGATCATGTCTTGCATGACGTCCGCCCTGTGCCAGCTGCCCATCGGATTGTCCGGATTGGCAATATAAACAAGCTTGGCTGATACCTCAGCTGCCTTGGCAATCAACGCGTCGGGGTCTTCGTGGTCATCCTTGTAGGGCACTGTGTGCAAGATGCCGCCAAAACCTGCGACATGGTAGTTGAACGTCGGATAGGCCCCGGCCGAGGTGACAACCGCGTCGCCGGCCCCAACATAAAGCCGGACCAAGAGGCCCAGTAGCGCGTCAATACCTTCGCCGACCATGATGTTGTCGAGATGCGTCTGATGATGTGTCGCGAGCGCATGGCGCAAGTCATAGCTTTCGGGATCGCCGTACATCCACGCCTCTGAGGCAGCTTTTTGCATGGCGGCAATCGCATTAGGCGAGGGGCCAAATGCGCTCTCATTCGCGCCAAGGCGGGCTTTGAACGGGTGGCCCATCTGGCGTTCCTGTGCTTCCGGTCCTACGAAAGGGACAGAGGCGGGCAGGGATTGTGCAAGGGCGGTCAGGGTCGGTTTTTGCATGCGGTTCATTAACCGGTCAGATTGACCGTATGCAAGCCCGGCTTCAACCTAGGCCTGGCACAATCTCGGGTCATTTGCGCTGTGTGGGTTGGATTATGACCGCTAGCCCCCCAGGTCCTGACTGCGCAGCAGATCAAGATAGTCGCCACTTCCCCGCGCAGCACTGCCGCTGTCTTCGGTTTCTTCAAAGAGCGAAAAGATCATCAACCGCCCATCATCACTGAGAATGGCATTCGGTAAAGGGCCGGTAAGATCGGTCCCCAGCTTTGACAGAAAGAAGTTCAGCATCTCTGGACGGGTCAAGCCATAATCGTCAGAGGCCGTGGCCATGCGGATGGCCAACTGCCGGGCATGGGCTAGCGTGCGGTCAACGGCAGCGGTGTCACCCGCGCGTTCCAGCGTCGACATTTCACTGATGTCTGTCAGGATCTGCGACGCATAATATTCCATGCGGCGCTTGCTTTGGTCATCCAGCGCAGCAAAGTCAGCCAGAACGATCATGTCGCGCGTACTTAGTGCCGAAGCGGTCGTGGCGGTGGTATCAGGGACTACCGGACCGCCCGAGTTGAGCAAAGTGAAGCTAAGAACGAATGCAGGCGTAAAAATGGACATCACTGTGCCTTTCTGCAACCACTACTGTGTTGGTACTGTCGGTGTTTCGACGGTCAAACCAACAGACAGCCAACCCTGCATGCCGCCACGGTAGTAGCGGATCTTTTCGCCGGGGTAGCCGATTTCCAACAGATTGCTGATCGCGCGGTGCGACTGGCCGCACCAGATCCCGTTGCAGAACACCACAAGATCAAGCGCATTTGAAAAATCCCAACCCGTTGCTGCATCCTCGACACCGCCCAGCAGCGTCAGAACCGGAGACATAAAGGGGTTGGTTTCGGGGTTTTCGAAAGTTGTGAATGACAGGTTGACCGCGCCAGGAATTGTCCCCCGATCATACCATTCGCGCAAACGCGCATCGATGATCGCGCCGCGTCCCTCGGTCACGTATTCTTCCATGAATTCCAAGACTTCTAGTTCGCCAATCGTGGTCACGCCCGGACCGGCGTCCATGGGCTGAATGCAGAATGGCGGGCACTGCCGGGAGGTCTGTGAGAAAAATTCGGGGATGGTAGAATCGGGATTCTGGTCGCGTTCAATGACGATGAATTCGCGCCCGTTATCGAATTCGACGAATGGCTTTTCGGGTGTGATCCAGACGTCTTGCGCAACAGCGGGCTGGGCAACAAGCAATGCGGCGCCGGTGATGGCCGCAGCTGCAACTGTGCGCTCTATGCAGACTGTGAACGTTTCAAACGCCCGAGAAATGGGGGCTGAAAAAGGAAGTGAGGTGAACATTGACTCTGCTCTCTATAGAACTGGCCGATCTCAGTCTCGACGCAGGATTTTACAGACCACTCTTAAAAAACCACTCATCACCGAATCAACGTTAGGAACTAATCAGGGCAATTTCGTGTCCGAAAAGAACCGCTTAAAAGACCGTTAACGGGCGAGAGCAGGGCAGGGGGTCGTCGCACAGCGCCGTCGGTACGATGCTGCAGACCTGCACTCGGCACGGCGACGCTGGATTGTTTCAGGTCCGCTGGCGCGCGCGATATGTATGTTGAAAATGGTATGGGCCTATTGGCGCAGAGCATGCAACGCGGCAGCCGCGGAAACGGCCCAACAACAGCCCGTTGGCCGCAAACAAGGGGCGCACCATCAAGGCCGCCCCTTGCATGTTTTAACCAATCTCTGCCAGCCGTGCGATGGCCGCTTTGATCTGGGCTTCTTC
>JALQUF010000200.1 GCA_023263855.1 Yoonia sp.
CCGATGATCTGCACACCAAGGATGCTGAAATTTTCAGTCTCGAAGGTGAAGGTCATCAGCGTTGGAATGTCTGTTGTGCCCGCAGCCGAGAACATCGCAACCATCGCCACCAGCATCAGCACTGAGCCAAGGAAGGTGTAGAGGAAGAACTTGAAGGATGCATAGATCCGGTTCTTGCCGCCCCAGATACCGATAATCAGGAACATCGGGATCAGGCCTGCCTCGAAGAACAGGTAGAACAGCACCAGATCAAGCGCGAGAAACACGCCGAGCATCAGGGTTTCCAGGATCAGGAAGGCGATCATGTATTCCTTGACCCGCGCTTTCACATCCCAGCAGGACGCAATCACCAGCGGCATGAGGAAGGTTGTCAGCATCACGAACAGGATCGAGATGCCGTCGACACCCATCTTATATTGCAGCCCCAACAGCCAATCGCGGCTTTCCACCATCTGAAAACCGGTGTCGGAGGGGTTGAAGTTGCCCAGGATAAAGAGCGAGCAAATGAACGTGACCGCCGTGGTGACAAGCGCCACCCATTTGGCGTTGCGTTGCGCCGCTTCATCATCGCCGCGCAGGAAAAGCGCCAGAATGATCGCCCCCAACAATGGCAGGAACGTTGTGAGTGAGAGAATATTGCCCATTAGTTGGCTCCCCCGAAGAGCGTCATCCAGGTGAGAAGGACAGCAATGCCAAGCACCATCGCAAAGACATAGCTAAAGATGTATCCAGACTGCGCGCGGCCAGCCAGACGTGTGAGGAACGGCACGATGCCCATGGCGACGCCATTGATACCGCCGTCGATGGTTTTGGTATCGCCCTGCTTCCACAGGATGCGACCCAAGGCAAACATCGGTTTCACAAAGAGGAAATCGTAAATTTCGTCAAAGTACCATTTGTTCAGCAGGAACTGATACAAGGGCGCCTGTTGCTTGGCCAGTTTCGCAGGCCAGTCGGGGCGGCGGATATACATCTGATACGCCAATCCCAGCCCTGCGAGCATTGCAAAGAACGGGGCAAGCTTGACCCAGACAGGCACTTCATGTGCGTCGTTCAGCACGTGGTTGTCGGGGCTGTTGTGGATCGCCCCTTCGCCCGGTGCGCCAACAAGGTTGTAATGCGCTTTGCCGTGGCCACCCTCTTCTGCTGCGTGATCGTCGCCGTGGTCAGCGTCGGCAGCCGCCTCGCCATGCTCGGACGCTTCTGCGTAAGGCACGCCAAAGAACTTGCCGACCTTGTCGTTGGAGCCAAAGAACGCGCCGTACCAGACCATGCCCCCGAAGATCGCACCAATGGCCAAAACATAAAGCGGGAACAGCATTGTATTCGGGGCTTCATGCGCGTGGTCGTGTGTATGCGCGTCACCGCGTGGCGTGCCGTAGAAGGTCAGGAACATCAGACGCCAGGAATAGAAACTTGTGAACAGCGCCGCGATGACAAGCATCCAGAACGCATAGCCCATCGGACCCGCGGCATAGGCGCTCTCGATCACCGCGTCTTTGGACGCG
>JALQUF010000201.1 GCA_023263855.1 Yoonia sp.
TAGCGGACCTTGGTTTATTCCGCAGCGAACGGCAGCAAAGAGCCCGATGTGTCGATTGCTGCAAACTTCACAAATGACTGCAACGAGCGGAAAGCGACTTATGCTGTGAATGAGAGATGCTTTTGTCATAGAGGTGCAAGCGTACATGCCGAGCCCTCAGTTCCATCCATGTGGTGTAGTGAAGCTGAATGCGACGGCTCACTTCTAAGCAGCTTTCAGCAATCCGCCGATCGTCTTACGTGCAACGGATTGCACGACATACAAAGACAGCGCCCAGCCGCTTGTGACTGCGGCGGCAATTCCAAGCCAAACACCCCAGACAGTGAAATCCAGCAAGCCAATGAACACCCAGATGAAGAATGCAACGCCAAATCCCTGACGGTAGATGCTGATCCATAGTGTCCAGATCGGCTTTTTGAGCGCCTGCAAAAGGGAATTTATCGAAAACAGCATCATGTAGACCGGAAACAGAAAGGCATCGACCGCCAGATAACTTGCTCCTACACGGATCACGTCAGGGTCATCGGTGAACATCGACATCGCAAAAGCGCCGCCAAACAACAGTATAGGGGTTGCTACAACAGTCATCGCAAAGCCGGTCATCCAGCAAAACCGCAACGCGGCGCGGACGCGACCGTAGTCTTGCGCGCCAAAATTCTGTCCAGCGATCGGCAACAGCGCACCTGTCATGCCTAGCACAGGCAGGAGCAGAATTTGTTCGATCCTGAGCGCGACACCATAACCCGCCACGGCATGGGCGCCGAATTCTTTAAGCGCAAATTGGACAACAAAACCTGATACAAACATGACCATCATCGCCGAACTTGCGGGGATCAATTGTGCGGTGATCTGGGCGAAGCAGGCGCGCACGGGCCGGAATGCCGACAGAGCGACAGTTTGCATGACCGCAAGCCGCATGATGCGCGACACGATGAAAAGCATAACGCCCGTTTGGCTAATGACTGTCGCAACAGCGATGCCGTTCAACCCCATGCCGCCCCAGACACCCGGGATGCCGAACATGAACAAGGGATTCAGCGCAATATTTGCAAAGAAAGCCATCATGAGCGCGCGCTGCATACTGCGGCTGTCGCCATGCGCCTGCAAGATCCCATTGCCACCATAGGCCATGAAAAACCCGGGTAGGGCAACAATCAACCAGTGGAAATAGCCTGTGGCCGCGTCACGGTAAGCACCGGGTTCCGATACGAGCGCGATCAGGTGCGGCCCAAGGACCCACCCGATAACCATTGAAACTACCGTCGCAATCACACCGAAAGTCAGCCCTTGGGCAATGAAGACTTGCGTTTGCCCCGCATCCTTGCTGCCCTTGGCGTTGCTTACCAGCGCACTGAGCGCAGACCCAAGCCCGAATCCCACGGCCATAAGAACGAAAAACGCCTGATATCCGATCGCAAGGCCCGCTTGGGCGTCGGTGGAGAGCAACCCTGCAAAGTAGACATCGACGACATTATAGAGCGTTGCA
>JALQUF010000202.1 GCA_023263855.1 Yoonia sp.
GATCACTGCCCTGCGATTGTCCGCTACCATAGCCGCCAGATCCGCCGCCAGACTGACCGCCGCCCATAAGCGTGACCTCACTTGCGCGGACCGTCAGATACGTCTTGCCGTTGTACTCACGTGTACCTAGATCGCCGCTTACGGCCACCTTTGTGCCTTTGGTAAGGTACTGCGAGAGCGCCTCGCCACGGCGGCCCCATAGTGACACGTCAAACCAAAGTGTCACCTTTTCGCGCCCCTCACGGCCCTCAACGGCAACGCTAAACCCCGCGACCTGATCCCCGCCTTGCGTCGTGCGCAATTCCGCGTCCTTGCCGATATTCCCGGCGATTGTGATAGTTTTCATGTTCTGTCCTTTTGGTTTATGCCGACCAATCGTCAGCTTCTTTCGTTTCAATTTTGACCAGCCCGCCCTTGATCTTCTCACCACGGCGGATTGATAGTGACCACCCATAATCATCGACACCAGACGCCAGCGCCACGCCGTCCAATCCGTACTTGATCGCGGATAGCATGTTGTCCAGATCGCGCTTGCGATTGTCCGGCGGGTGAAAGGTTATGCACAAAAGCGCATTGCCGCTGATCTTATCACCCGCCGCCTTTGCCGCGTAGAAACATGCAGACTTGTAGGCATTGCGAACGCCCGTCAGGTGCAAGTGCTTTGCGCGGTTGTTTGGCGAGAGCTGATTAGGTGGCCAAGGCAATTCGATCATAGGTCTAGCTTCCCCTGATTTCCGCTAGGCGGCGCATGTATCGGCGCTGCTTTAGCGGGCTGTGCGGGTATAGATTTTTCGCCCTTTGCTGGGCTAGCTGCATCGCGTCTTGCGAGTGCATCAGCTTCATGGTCTTGGCAGTAGGGCAGGTAGCCACGCTTTCCATGCGGGATGTCGCTGTACTTTCCAGCCATGCGAAGTCCGAGGCCAGTGACATCGCCGCACTTGTAGCACTTTCGTTGCGGCACATTACCCGCCCACCTCTTGCGCAATGGTCAACAACTTGGCCCGCGCCCAGGTTGCCAGCTTCAAGTTTTCCTTATCAGCAGCCCGTTTCATCACCGCCTTTTGATCGTCGGTCACTGGGATTTCAATCTTTGCCATGTGTGTATCCTTTCACGATTTAGCCCCTTGACTATCCCGCAACTCGCTGGCAATGTAAAGGGATAATGAAGGAGAACCATTAAATGACCGAAACGAAACACAAGAGTATTGCCGCCGCGCTTGCCGCCGCTCAATCCCAGATGGGAAAGGCACTGAAAGACAGCAAAAACCCGCATTTCAAAAGCACGTATGCGGACCTGTCCAGCGTTGTCGGTGCATCTATGCCAGCACTGAACGCAAACGGCATTGCCGTAATCCAGCCATTCTTTGACGACGAAACTGGCCGCTACGTCAAAACCATTTTGGTGCATGGTGAAACCGACCAGACAATGGAATGCCGCGTTCCGCTGAT
>JALQUF010000203.1 GCA_023263855.1 Yoonia sp.
TATGAACCGCCTCATCCAATCCGGCCTGATGTTCGGCAACCTGATCCATGTCGCCTCGCCCGCGCTGGTGGAGCGGTATAACCGGGCGCTCAAGCATCTGACGGGCAAGACCACTGCCCAGACCGATTTTCACATCGACATTTCCGGCTTCTCGCCCGAAATCGGGGACGAACTCAACGATCCGCTTTACCTCAACCACAACGGTGTGAACCGGCAGTTCATTCTGCTGACGACGCAGCAGAAGACCGCGCCGCTGCTGGATGCAAAATTCTCGACCTCGCGGGATATTCTGCGGCAGTTCATCGAGGCGAATGAGAGCCAGCTCTTCGCGCTCACCGCCAAAGATGCGGTGGCGGGGGAGCTGGTGAACACGGTGTTCGACGTGTCGAACCCGGAGCGGCTGTTCGACATCCACACGATCAAGATCGAGGCGGACACGACGAGCGGCACGGTGCGCGATGCGGAAAAGCTGGGCGCGCTGGTGGATCGGTTCAAGACGGAGCCTGACGGCTGGCACGATGATGTGCTGATCGCGGACATGATTACCCTCGCCAAACGCACGGGCGATGTGGTGCGCAATCCGGTGCGTCTGCGGCAGATGGAGTTCCGGCAGGAGAACTTTCACACCAGCCATTTCGGCGGGATCTATGTGTTTCGGGCTGTGGAGCATCCGGCGGCGATCTGTTCCGGGAATGTCGTGCCGGGAATGCCGATTGCCTATACGTTCGGGCTGGACCAGCGGAACAAGGTGGCGAAGTTTCTCGACCTGAACGGGTTGGTGGAGCCCATCGTGAAGGCGCGGGGGATCGATGCCTCGGCCATTCTGCGGCAGAAGATGGATTTCATCGT
Source organism: Yoonia sp. (assembly GCA_023263855.1). GTDB lineage: Bacteria > Pseudomonadota > Alphaproteobacteria > Rhodobacterales > Rhodobacteraceae > Yoonia. Next base: position 850 of record JALQUF010000203.1, read on the forward strand.
GGTCGACATCGCACAGGAGGCGGAGATCGACCTGACCGGTGCCACGCGGCGCGACATTCGCGGGCTGGCGCGGCGCTATGCAGAGCGGCTCCCCCCCGAATGGCACGCGCTGAACCAGTTGGTGCAATGGGCCGATGGGGATGCGAAATGGCCCCGGATCGCGAGCGACCATCCGGCCTATTTCTACACGCTGCGGGCCAGTGATACGCCCGACTCGACGCTGGTGAACATGCTGCTGTCCGAGTTGTCGCCCAAGGACATCCGGCAGCTTTACATCTGCCACAAGGAGGCGTTCTACGCCGCCTATCGCGGCTGGACGGACACGAAACGCGCCTATGTGGTGGATTTCCTGACCCGCGAATACGTCGCCGATAAGGCCGGCGCGCGCGAGGCTTTGTTCGGCTATGACGCGCCGCTTGAAGAACCCAAGCCCGTGCGCGAGGATGTCATCGCACGCGTCGGCCCCTGGGGCGCGGTTCGGAGGTAACGCATGTTTGCACTCGCACGGTTGCTGG
>JALQUF010000204.1 GCA_023263855.1 Yoonia sp.
CCCGAACGTCGTTCCGAGTTCGTAGACCGTCGAACCCAGTGCCGTGCCGAGGAAGTACAGCCCCACCAGCGCCACCAGGATCAACCCCCCGTTGAGCACGAGGAAGACCTTCAGACCCAATCGGTGGCCGGTCTCCACCCGGACGACACCATCGGGTTCCGAGGGCGCAGCGCCATCGGCGGAGATGCGACGGATCACCAGGAGATATCCGACGTAGGCGACGATGAAGAACGGGATCACCCAGGCCGACTCCACCTGTCCAGTCACGAGCAGGAGGATCGGCACCGCGATGCTGATCGCGATCATCAATTGTTCGCGCCAGAATCGGCGGGCAAACAGATGCCGGAGTTGGCCGTAGAACATCGCTGCGACGACACCCAGGATCACGTTGATCACGTTGCTGGACAGGATGTTGTAGGCGACGGTGGCGAAAAGGCCGGTGGCCGCCACCGCGACCGTCGCCACCAACTCCGGGGCACTGGTGAGGTATCCGAGTAGCTGACCGGCACCATGCTCGCTGAACTTCAACCGCTGAGAGATAGCTTTGGCCGGCTGGTACAGCAGAAACCGCGCGACAACGACGATGAGCGCCGTGAGGATCAGGAATTCGATGATCTCTCTCAGCATCGACATCCCCTGACTCGATGGTCAGGCCTGGGTGCCACCACCGCCACCCCCTTCAGGCTCGGCGTAGATCACCCGAAGTCGAGCCTGAAGATCAAGCAGATCGAGGACGGGCACTGCGCGAAAGAGCGGCCCCCGAGCATCGAAGAAGGAGTCGTTGACCTCCTGCTGCGGACTGACGAACTCCGCTGGATCCTCCGCGGCCCGGGCCATGTAGTCGACCCAGGCCCGGTTGTGGCGCAGGTATGCCTCGCGGGCCTCCTCCAACCGGGAGTTGATCGGCCAGATCCGCACCTGTGCGACCTGTTCACCGGCTTCGGCGATCGCGACCTCACCCTCGGTGGCGATCACCGAGAGTTCGTCCACCAACTCCGCACGCCGCTCCTCGGTGAGGTCCTCGGAATTGAGTTCCTCGAAGACATCGCCCACCTGCCGCTGGACGACTCCCATCGCGCGCTCCGAGGCTTCCACCGCGGTGATCAGCCGGTCAGCCTGAACGGTCTGGGCGGCGAACACGACCAGCGCCGTAGACGCCGCCAAAGTGAAGACCACGAGGTAGGTGATGCCGACGGTCCACCAGAAAGCGGGTCGGCGTCCGCCACGGCTGGCTCGCTGCGGGCCTGCCTCGAGCACCTCCTGGGTCACCTGTCCATCTTGCTGCATGGGTAGCGTGGGCTGCATGTCGGCCGAGATCCACAC
>JALQUF010000205.1 GCA_023263855.1 Yoonia sp.
GATCTCGGGCAATACGAGCGTGATCTCATCACATCGGCAATTCCCATCGTGGACAATCAAGTCCGGTTCTACCGCGCGGAAGACGCGCAAGCAGCGCGGGTTCTGGCCTCCCGTCTTGATTCGGATCTTGTGGACCTCACTTGGTTCGCACCCGGGTCAGACATCGCGAAAATCGATATCCTTCTTTCAACTCCAGGCACACCAGCCGTGTCTGCGGACGCGCTTTGAAGGACAAAAAACCAAGCTAACAACCATCATCTACAAAAGGAAAAACATGATGAAACACCCCCAGATCAAATCTCTTATGCTCGCATTGTGCATCATTTCAGGTCCAGCCGTCCTGACGGCGCAGGAAGCCACACAAAGCGATGCACCTGTCGTAGAAGAGGCCGAGGAAGCCCCTTGGCTCAAGGTCTATTTTGCCTCTGGCAGCGCGTCGATCAGTGCAGATCAAGCCGCAACGCTGGACCGTGCCGTGCGCACATTTCGCGAGGGTGACCCCTTTGTGATGATCGTCGCTGGCGGAGCGGACAAAGTCGGTGATCCAACTGCAAATCTGGGACTGTCTTTGCAGCGTGCGACCGCCGTGGCGACAGCGCTGACAAATCGTGGCATTCCAATCGAGCGTCTGCAAGTCCTGGGACGCGGCAACAGTGAATTGCAGGTTGCGACACCAGATGGCATCGCGGAAGAAGAAAACCGTATCGTAGAAATTAGCTGGCGCTAATGAAACGGTTTGCCCTTTCATTGGCTGTTGCCGTTGCCTTGTGCCCACTCTCGAGTTGGGCACAGGACAACGGTGCTGCGGCCTTCGCCGAACGTGACTTTGCAGCTGCGAACCAGCTTTGGCAAATCGAAGCTGAACGCGGTTCCGCCGAGGCAATGCTTGGCCTTGGCTTGCTTGCGGATCGCGGTTTTGGTCAGCCACGTGATTTCGATATCGCGTTTGACTGGTACATGCAGGCCGCTGAGAAGGGGCTGGCAGAGGCCCAGTTCAATGTCGCGATCATGCTTGATGCCGGACTGGGCCGTGACAGAGACGCGCGTGCGGCGCAAGTATGGTACACACGCGCTGCATTACGCGATCACGCGCGGGCGCAATATAATCTTGGACTTCTTTTCGAGGCGGGAGACGGAATTGCGCCCAATCCAGACTTGGCGACATACTGGTTTGAAAAAGCCGCCGCTTCGGTGCCGGCTGCGGCTCAAAAGGACGCAAATGCGGTCACATCAACCCGACGCGTATCCTCACCCGAGGTTTTATTTGAAGACGTTGAAAGGTCAGGTATCGAACTGGTTTGG
>JALQUF010000206.1 GCA_023263855.1 Yoonia sp.
TGAACTTGAAGACATCGTCCGTGTGCATGGTCTTGGGGAGCCGACGTGCTCTGAAGACTCCACTGGCGCCGGCTAACGTTCGGCCATGGTACTTGACCAGTGCTTCCGCGTGGGTACGGTGCTTCATGGTCAACGCCCACTCTCCAGCTCTGGTGTCTTCCACAATTTCAGTGGGGGCATGTCCGATGAGTGCCAGAATGGAGTGATGCACGTCTGTTTGGGTGTACCCCGGCCCAATGTTCACGATCACCAGTGGGTGATCCTCGTTGACCTTCTTCTCTCGTTCCACAATCCACCCAAACATAATGGGGGTGAGTCGGTTGGTCAGGATACGATACGCATCTGCTTCAGATGCATCCCGTACCTCCAGCCTGGCCAGTGTAAACCTGGTCTGGAAATCAATCCAGTCGTTGACCGACAGTTTGCCCGAGGGGGGTAGTACCACCTCGCTCCACTTTCGGCGGGCATCCGCAGAGTATTCTACCCCGAAACGATCTTGTAGCTTGGCAAAAAACTCCACGTAGGACACCTCACCCCCTGGGCTAGACATTTGTAACAATCGTACCTCACGGACAATTTCATCCGGCATGCACTGCAGAAAGAGAGTCATTTTCTCTGTGTCGGTGGTCCCGACGGCGACCTTCCTCATGTACTCCTCCCAGGAGCGTACAAAGGTTGGCCAGTCCTTTTTCTTGTTCGAAAATGTTGGTCTCGTCAGGTTTGTGGCGATCTGCATCTGGTATAGTGAACTTCCCCATCCTATGCCGGGGATGTTGGACTGGGACATAACTGGCCGTACTTGGCGGATCTGATCCGAGGAATCATCCAGCCTAAACGTGCGTGAGGGAATGGTCTCCCCATAGCCCAAGCTCGCGACCGCGGCTAGGCTCCTGGCTTCAACTGTGGTGGCACTGAGGGGTTCCAGCTTGAATATTTTGGGGGAAATTTCCTCCATACCCGACCCAGTCCCTGCCCCCTGTACTAGGGGGGGGTGTACAATTTCTCGCTGGGTCAGTTCAGGTCGGGGGGGGGTTGGCTGGACCTCCAACTTGCGGTCCAAAAAATCCACTTTGGCTTGTAACCCTCCCAACTCGCCCAGCTTGGCTGAGACACACTCCTGCTGACGTGCCATCCCCAGGAGTCCTTGATGTAAGGTTGAGATCTCTCCCTTTCGGTTGACCATTTCCTGAGCCAGCAGATCTGTTCGCTGCTGCAATTGTTGGATCTGTTCAGAACGGTCGGGG
>JALQUF010000207.1 GCA_023263855.1 Yoonia sp.
TGATTTGTGGGTTTTCTGAAGTTTTCATCATGTCAGCATTAGCAGATGTAATTCCATACTCTTCTGCTTCGATCATAGTGTTTAGTGACCATCTTACGATATCTTCCCAAACAGCATCACCTTGTCTAACAACAGGGCCTAATGGCTCTTTAGAGATTGTTTCTGGTAATACAATATGCTCATCAGGGTTACTCATTTTTGTTCTTTGAGCAGCTAATCCTGATTTGTCAGTTGTATATGTATCACATCTACCTGCATCGTATGCAGCAACAACTTCGTCAGCTTTTTCAAAAGCAACTGGCTCATAAGAAATTCCTCTTGAATTAAAGAAGTCTCTCATGTTTAGCTCAGTTGTTGTACCAATGTTTGTACAAGCTGAGATACCATTTTTGAATTGATCTACAGTAGTGATACCAGAACTTTTTCTAACCATGAAACCTTGACCATCATAGAAGTTTACTCCTACGAAAGTAAGTCCAATATCTGCATCTCTAGAAAGAGTCCAAGTTGTGTTTCTTGATAAGATATCAATCTCACCAGATGTTAAAGCTGTAAATCTTTCTTTAGCACTTAGTGGTGTAAACTTAACTTTGTTTGCATCACCTAGAACTGCAGCAGCTACCGCTCTACATACATCAACGTCTACACCAGTCCAATTTCCAGCAGCATCAGCGTTTGAAAATCCTGGAAGACCTTGAGATACTCCACATCTAACAAAACCCGTTTTCTGAGTGTTTTTTAGTGTCTTAGATTTTTTAGCAGCCATTGTTTCTGTTGAAAAAGTAAGCAACACAGCAAACACAGCAACTAAAGAAGTTAATTGTTTTAAGTATTTAAACATTATTCTTCCTCTACGTTATAGTTTTATTTGTTAACAAATAATTCAAAGTTTATTTTGAATTGGCGGAATTAAAACATTCTGAGAAAAATTAGCAAGGTCTAAAAATGACCTAAAAACATAAAAAAATGGCGCGCCCTGGAGGATTCGAACCTCCGACCCTCGGTTTAGAAAACCGATGCTCTATCCAGCTGAGCTAAGGGCGCAAATTTACAATACATATACAATATATATCTAATCTTTAAATAGAAAATTTTTAATTATTATTAAAATTGTTAATAATTCAATTCTCCCAATGATCATAAATAAAATTAAACAGTTTTTGGTAAATGAGTTAAGATTATAAAAATCAAAATCGGACAAACCATAAGCTGAAGAATTGACGGTATTCATAA
>JALQUF010000208.1 GCA_023263855.1 Yoonia sp.
GTTTGATCTTGTTATAAATGCTATCAATACAGGCGGCACCGTTGGTCCTGAGTATTCACAAGTATTGCCAGACTTTAGTTGGCTATCTGAAGGAACAAAATTGGTTGCATCTGAATTGTTAGCTTCTAAGGCAACAACACAAGACGCTGTAATTACTTACATTACTGATAATCTAATTGGTTTTTCATATAATGTAGACAAGTGTCAAAGAGATACAGGTTATATTATAGATGCAGTTGTTTATGACATTATGTATGGTGGAAACAAACAATCACGTAGAGCAGGACTTGCGTACTACAATGGCGCAATTCTAAATAATCTAAGTGGTACAAATTATCCAAACCAAAGTGATTTGACTGCATACAGTTATTATTATCTTGGTACAATTATGAAAAAGATTGCAGCCAATGATCCTGTAACAAAGAGTTATGCAAACTTTGAAAACCAAGTATTCTTAACAAACGATGATGCTTCGAGCACAGTTGGTGATAATATCAAACTACTTGTTGATAGAATTGCACTAAGTGTGTTAGAAAATACCACAGACGGTTGGCACGAAGTTCCTCATAATCATGAACTTGGAAGCGCAGTTTATCACAGTGAAAGAAACATTATACTAGGTAATCAAGAAACAATTGTAACTAATGCAATCGACGACTTGAACGCAGAGTTTGGTGGTACAGCAGAAATTACTATCTTCCCTGGACTAACAAGTGTTACACAAGATAAAAAAGCAGCACTGTACAACGTGAGTACAATTTCAACATCAGGACATGCATTTGAATATGTTGGTGCAGGTGTAGATTATAACTCACTTCCATTCTTTGGCGGTACAGCAATACCAGAACAAGAGATTATTGAACGTAATCAAGGTAGAGTATTTGCTGGTGGTACAGTTGACCAAATTGGTAACTTTAGAGTTGGTAACTTCTTTAATGTTAACGCACTTACTGGTGCTATTACACTGAACGCTAATGAAATTGACTTGTCAGGTCTAACCAGTGTTGGTCCGTTCATCAGAGATGGTGTGCCAGTTGGTGTTGAACTAAAAGAAGTTAGTGATAACGCAAACTTGGTTGCAAGTATTGGTACACAAGACTTTAACACTGTGCCGACACAAAAAGCGGTTGCAACATATGTTGAAAACAGATACTTAAACAAACTTACAGGCGGCACTGTAAATGGTAACACAACAT
>JALQUF010000209.1 GCA_023263855.1 Yoonia sp.
TAAGGCTACAGCTATGCTTTTTTCAAGCCATAAAAATTTTAGTATGAATTTATTCATTTATCTCCTATTTAGTTTTGTAAATTATATTTCATTTTATTTTTAAAGATTCAATATCTCTTAGTTTTATTATAGTAGTTTAATATTTTATTGTACACTTTTGCAAACTTTTTACAAATAGTCCTTTGATACTATTATGTTATTTATACATTTCTTATAATAGGTTTCCAATATTTAACGATCTAGAGAGTAGTTGTATTTTTATTTTTTTATTTTGCGGAAATCCTGGTATACGTGCTACTTGAAACTTGTAATTTATTTTTAAGTTTTAAAACTAGATTTTATTATGCTTCATGAGTAATAATAATAGTAACAGGCTTTTGCTTGGGAACTTTAAATTAAAACTAAAAAATCATGACAGCTACTTTAGAAAGACGCGAAAGCACTAGCCTATGGGCACGTTTTTGTTCTTGGATCACTTCAACTGAGAACCGTTTATACATCGGTTGGTTCGGTGTTCTAATGATCCCTACATTACTTACTGCTACTTCAGTATTCATCATCGCATTCATCGCAGCACCTCCTGTAGATATCGATGGTATCCGTGAGCCAGTTTCTGGTTCTCTACTTTACGGAAACAACATCATCTCTGGTGCTGTAATTCCTACTTCAAACGCAATTGGTCTTCACTTCTACCCAATCTGGGAAGCTGCATCTCTTGACGAGTGGCTTTACAACGGTGGTCCTTACCAGCTAATCGTAACACACTTCTTCATCGGTGTATGTTCATACATGGGTCGTGAGTGGGAGCTTTCTTTCCGTTTAGGTATGCGTCCTTGGATCGCTGTAGCGTACTCTGCACCAGTTGCAGCTGCTACTGCAGTATTCATCATCTACCCTCTAGGACAAGGTTCTTTCTCTGACGGTATGCCTCTAGGTATCTCTGGTACTTTCAACTTCATGATCGTATTCCAGGCTGAGCACAACATCCTTATGCACCCATTCCACATGCTTGGTGTTGCTGGTGTTTTCGGTGGTTCTCTATTCTCAGCTATGCATGGTTCTCTAGTAACTTCTTCTCTAATTCGTGAAACTACTGAGAACGAATCTGCTAACGCAGGTTACAAGTTCGGACAAGAAGAGGAAACTTACAACATCGTTGCAGCTCACGGTTACTTCGGTCGTTT
>JALQUF010000020.1 GCA_023263855.1 Yoonia sp.
AGGCATCTTGGGCAAAACCGGCATCAATCATCAGATGGGAAACATGCACATTGTTGGTCACAACAAGCGTGATCCGGTCTGGTGTTGCGGCCTGTGCCAGTAAGGTTGTTTGCTTCAAGAACCCCGCAAAGTCAGTCAGGCGGATGTTTATGGATCGTTGCGCATCAAGTTTCCCCAACCCGCTGATCAGGTCGCCACCGCGCCGCGCTGCGGATTTGATCGTCTCAAGATACTGCAACGCTTCTTGCGGCATACCCTCCAGCCTTGCCAGCCTGTCCTGTTCACCCAGAATAATCGTCAGCAGGTTGCCGAAATCATGTGCCAGCCCGCTGGTCAGCTGCGCTGCTAGTTCGCGACGTTTGGTATGGGCCAGGGCCTGCCGCGCGCGCACCTGCTCGGTCACGTTCGCCGACAACAGATAGGCCCCGATCACTTCGCCTTCGTCGTTGATTTCTGGCGTGAACGCGACCCGATTGTGCCGCCCGGCCTCTTTGTGTTCAAACTCCACAACGGGCGCTTCGCCCCGCAACGTGGCTTGGAAGCCGTCCGATATTTTGTCGAAAACCTCTTGGCCAAGCGCCTCTGACATATGCTTGCCCACGATATCGTTCGAGCGGTCGGGCACAATCGAGCTGAGTTTATGGTTTGTGTAGGTATAGATGCCATCGCGGTTGACCCGCGCAATATGCGCCGGAATCATCGAATTTGTCAGGTTCAATCGCGCCTGCGATGTCAAAAGCTGATGTTTGGCTTCCTCCAACGCTGATACAGTCGCAGTCAGCTTGCGGTTGGCGAGGGCCAATTCCTCGGACCGCGTAATCAGCTCTTCAGAAAGGTTGGCCGAGCGCGACCGCAACAACGCTTCCTGAGTTTTCAGTTCCGTGATGTCCGAATAAACCGCGACCCAACCACCCCCCTGAAGCGGGCTACCCTCAACCGATATTGTCGTTCCATTGGCCCGTGTGCGTTCAAAATAATGCGGCTCAAAGGCCTTGGCCTGTGCCACCCTTTCCGCCAAAAAGCCTTCTACATCATCAAGTTCGCCATAATCGCCCCGTTCTGCCAGAACACGCAGCGTTTCTTCAAATGATCCGCCGGGTTTGACCAAGGCGTTTGGCAAGTCGAACATGCGTTGAAATTGAAGGTTCGCCAGCACCAGCCGCAAATCGTGATCATAGATCGAGATTGCCTGTCTGATCAGGTTCAGGCCGGCCTGCGTCAGGGTTTCATGTGTTGGTGCATTGCGGCTCATGTTACATCTGTAGCATTTGGGCCGCCCACAACAAGAGCAGGTATCAGTTGCAATATTTCGCAACATTTTGGATAAACTTCTGAAAAACTTGTCTGCCACAAATTTGGCAGAACGCCCTTGGGAGGAACATTGAGGGCATTCGTGATTGCGTTTGGGAGGATGCATGACGGAACGAAATCAACCAGACCAACTGGTCTCTGTGCCCCGTTTGCTTGCGCGCAATGCGTCGCTCTATGGCGATAAACCTGCATACCGCGAAAAAGAATTCGGCATCTGGCAAAGCTGGACATGGGCCGAAACCGCCGAAGAAGTCGATGCCTTGGCCTTGGGTCTGCTTGATCTTGGGGTGAACGTTGGCGACCATGTTGCCATTATTGGCCGCAACCGGCCTGCCCTCTATTGGTCCATGGTCGCAGTGCAGTCCGTCGGCGCGGTCCCCGTTCCGCTCTACCAGGACGCTGTCGTCGAAGAAATGACCTATGTCCTTGAAAACTGCGGTGCCCGCTTTGCGATTGCAGGCGATCAGGAACAGGTCGACAAAATCATCGAGGCCCAGCAAACGGTCCATGGCATTGCGCATGTGATCTACTTTGATACGCGCGGGATGCGGAAATATGACCACAGCGAGATCACGTCTTTCGCTGACATCCAGAACGAAGGTCGCGCCGCCGCCCCACGTTTGTCAAAAGAACTCAACGCGCGCCGCGATGCACTGGGATATGACGATACTTGCGTGATGCTTTACACCTCTGGCACGACGGGGCGCCCCAAGGGTGTCGTCCTTTCCAATCGCAATGTGATCGAAACCTCTAAGAATTCTTCCGAATTTGACCACCTGAGCGCTGGTGAAGAAACGCTGGCTTATCTGCCGATGGCATGGGTTGGTGATTTCATCTTTTCCATTGGTCAGGCGTATTGGTCGGCATTTTGCGTGAATTGCCCCGAAAGCGCCGAGACCATGAACGCCGATCTTCGCGAAATCGGTCCGACATATTTCTTTGCGCCTCCGGCTATTTTTGAAGGCCATCTGACTCAGGTCATGATCCGTATGGAAGACGCCAGCCGATTCAAACGCTGGATGTTCTCTTATTTTATGGAACACGCCAAAACTGTTGGGCCGCGACTGCTGGACGGCAAAACTGTCAGCACAAAAGACCGGCTGATCCACAAATTGGGCAATTATCTGGTCTACGGCCCGCTGAAAAACCGGCTGGGCATGAGCCGGGTGCGCGTAGGCTACACCGCGGGCGAGGCGATTGGACCAGAACTCTTTGACTTCTATCGCAGTCTGGGGATCAACCTTAAACAGCTCTACGGTCAGACCGAGGCAACCGTCTTTATCACCCAACAGCCCGATGGCGAAGTCCGCTCTGACACCGTTGGTGTGCCTTCCCCCGGCGTCGAGTTGAAAATTGCCGAGAATGGTGAGGTGTTCTACCGCTCACCAGGCACGTTCGTGGAATACTACGGCAACCCCGAAAGCACCGCCTCGACCAAAGACCCCGAGGGCTGGGTTGCGACCGGAGACGCAGGGTTCATCGAAGAAAAATCCGGCCATCTGCGCATCATCGACCGGATCAAAGATGTGTCCAAAATGGCCGACGGCAGCCTGTTTGCCCCAAAATATGTTGAAAACAAGCTAAAGTTCTATCCCAATATCCTTGAGGCCGTGGTCTTTGGTGCGGGCCGCGATCGCTGCTGCGCTTTTATCAACATCGACCTGACAGCCGTGGGCAACTGGGCCGAGCGCAACAATATCGCGTATTCCAGCTATCAGGAATTGTCCCAGCATCCGCAGGTGCTTGATACGGTCCTGACCCATGTGAATGCGGTGAATGAAAGCATCGCAAACGATGAAATGCTGGCTGCCTGTCAGATCCATCGCTTTCTGGTGCTGCACAAGGAACTGGACGCTGACGATGGCGAAATGACCCGCACCCGCAAGGTGCGCCGCGCCGTCATCGCTGAAAAGTTCAACGACTTGATCGACGCGCTCTACGACGGCTCAAACACCATCTACACCGAAACTGAAGTCACCTATGAGGATGGGCGCAAAGGCAAGATCAAAGCCACGCTTGATATTCGCGATGCGACTGTTGTGGCGAAAACAAAGGTCGCAGCATGAAGCAGAACGCGGTTATCGACGAAAACACGGGTTACACCACCGAAGATGGCCGCAAAATCGGCGGCGTCATGATGGATTTGCGCAATATCACACTGCGCTTTGGCGGTGTGGAGGCGATCAAGAACATCAGCTTTGACATCCGCGAGGGCGAAATTCGCGCCATTATCGGGCCGAACGGTGCAGGCAAGTCCTCGATGCTGAATGTCATCTCGGGGTTTTATAAGCCGCAAGAAGGCGAGGTCTACTTTCGCGGCGAAAAGCGCCCGCCCCTGAAACCATATCAGGTCGCCCGTCAGGGTGTGGCGCGGACCTTCCAGAACATTGCCTTGTTCGAGGGCATGTCGGTGCTCGACAATATCATGACCGGGCGTATGGGGCATATCAAAAGCAACATGCTTTCCCAAGCCATCTGGGCCGGTAAGGCCCAGCGCGAAGAAAACGAAAACCGCGAGGCGGTTGAGCGGATCATCGATTTTCTGGAAATTCAGGCCATCCGCAAGACGCCGGTGGGCCGCCTGCCATATGGTTTGAAAAAGCGCGTCGAATTGGCCCGCGCATTGGCGGCTGAGCCTGATCTGCTGCTACTGGATGAGCCGATGGCAGGCATGAACGTTGAGGAAAAAGAGGACATGAGCCGCTTTATCCTTGATGTGAACGATGAATTTGGCACGACAACGGCACTGATCGAACACGACATGGGCGTTGTGATGGATTTGTCTGATCGTGTGGTGGTGATGGACTATGGTCGCAAGATCGGTGACGGCACACCACAGGAAGTTCGCAACAATCAAGAAGTCATCGACGCCTATTTGGGGGTTGCCCATGACTGATTTCATCTTTGCTCGGAGTGTCACCAATGTCCGCTGATTTCCTGTATGGCATCGAAGTCATCATCAATGGCCTGATGGCAGGCGTGCTTTACGCGCTCGTCGCCCTTGGGTTCGTGCTAATCTACAAAGCCTCTGGCATTTTCAACTATGCCCAGGGTGTCATGGCGCTGTTTTCCGCGCTGACACTGGCGGGCATCATGTCGGGCCAAGTGCCTTTTGCGCATCTGATCAACGCAATCTTCGGAACCGAGATCCACTATTTCGGTTGGGAGGTTCCTGTCTTGGCAGCGATTGTCCTGACCTTGGTTGTCATGGTCGTTTTTGCGTGGTGCGTGCAGCGGTTCGTCTTTCGGCATCTTGTCGGGCAGGAACCCATTATCCTTTTCATGGCCACCATCGGGCTTGCCTATTTCCTTGAAGGTGTGGGCGATCTGATGTGGGGGTCTGATATCAAAACCCTTGCCGTGGGACTGCCACAGGGTGGCTCAATGTTCGTTGAGAACGCCACCAGCGGATTGGGCGGTGATGATTTCTACGGCTTCTTCATCGATAAACTGGATATGGTGGCAACCGTCGTTGCGATCATCCTTGTTGCCGGGCTGATTGCCTTTAGCCAATACACCAAACAGGGCCGCGCGATGCGGGCCGTGGCCGACGATCACCAAGCCGCACTTTCTGTTGGCATATCGCTCAACTTCATCTGGGTGCTGGTGTGGTCCCTTGCCGGGCTTGTGGCGCTGGTTGCCGGTGTCATGTGGGGTGCCAAATCCGGCGTTCAGTTTTCGCTGTCTCTCATCGCGCTCAAAGCCTTGCCAGTGCTGATGCTTGGCGGATTTACATCCATTCCCGGCGCGATTGTCGGCGGCCTGATTATCGGCGTCGGTGAAAAGCTGTTCGAATATCTGATCGGCGCACCCTTCCTGGGCGGTGCCACCGAAAACTGGTTCGCCTATGTGTTGGCGCTTCTTTTTCTGGTTTTCCGCCCGCAGGGCCTATTTGGGGAGCGGATTATTGAACGTGTGTAGCAAGACAATCCGCATAAAGGAGGCCGTACATGCTGTATCGTGAGGCCGGTGATTTCAAGACAACCTATGTAGCGGATAGTCAGACTTTCCCGCTGAAACTGGACCGGATCGGATTCTGGGTGACATTGGCTGTCGCATGGCTGGTGATCCCCTTTGTGATCAACGATTATTGGGCAAGCTCTTTGCTGGTGCCTTTCCTGATCTACGCGATCGCCGCGATCGGATTGAACATCCTGACAGGCTATTGCGGGCAGGTGTCATTGGGTACGGGCGGCTTTATGGCGGTCGGCGCCTATGCTTGCTACAAACTGATGACGTCGTTTCCCGATGTGAACATCATGATCCACATCGTGCTTGCGGGCGGGATCACCGCTATGGTTGGTGCAGCTTTCGGTCTGCCCAGCTTGCGGATCAAGGGGTTCTATCTGGCTGTCGCTACTCTGGCCGCACAGTTCTTTCTGGTCTGGCTCTTTAACAAGGTCAGCTGGTTCTACAACTATTCTGCATCCGGTCAGATCAACGCGCCTGAACGGTTTGTGGCAGGTGTCGCTGTCACCGGCCCAAATACGCCGGCCTGGGCACAATACCTGATCTGTCTGTTTTTCGTGACAATCTGCGCGGTGATCGCACGCAACCTGACACGCGGCACGATTGGCCGGTCTTGGATGGCAATTCGCGATATGGACATCGCAGCCGAGATCATTGGCGTGAACCCTTTGAAGGCCAAGCTGACGGCCTTTGCGGTCAGTTCCTTTTTTGTCGGGGTTGCGGGCGCACTTTTCTTTGCCGTCTATCTGGGTGCCGTCGAAGTGGGCGAGGCCTTTGGCATCCAAAAGTCGTTCCTTGTGCTGTTCATGATCATCATCGGTGGCCTTGGATCGATCTTCGGCAGCTTTGCAGGCGCTGCGTTTCTTGTGCTGCTGCCTGTCGCGCTCAAATGGCTGGGGGTCGACGTGATGGGCTGGCCGACTGATCTGGTCGCACATTTCCAGTTGGTCATCGTCGGTGCACTGATCATGTTCTTCCTGATCAAGGAACCGCACGGATTGGCACAACTCTGGCGACTGGCAAAAGAGAAACTGCGGCTTTGGCCGTTTCCATACTAAACGGGTAAAAATACCCATTCCATGATCGGAAAAACCTTAGGGAGGAGAAAACCGATGAAGATGAAGAGACTGGCCGCAATGGCCTTGGCGGGCACGTTAGCCGCCGCACCCGCGATGGCCGAACTGGTCATCCCGGACCTGTCTTACCGGACCGGACCATACGCCGCCGGGGGAACACCGTTCTCGGACGGCTATCAGGACTATTTCAACATGCTGAACGCCCGCGATGGCGGGATCGGTGGTGAATCGATCCGCATCATCGAGTGCGAGACAGGCTATAACACCGAAAAAGGCGTTGAATGCTATGAAAGCACAAAGGGTGAAGGCGCGCTGATTTATCAACCGCTGTCCACCGGCATCACCTACCAGCTGATCCCCAAAGCGACGGCTGATGGTATCCCGATCCACACAATGGGTTATGGCCGGACGTCCGCTGCAAATGGCGAAGTGTTCAACTGGGTGTTCAACTACCCTGCGAACTACTGGGATGCCGCATCGGTGATGATCAACTATCTTCTGGAAGAAAACGGTGGCGATCTGTCGGGCAAGAAAATCGCGCTCGTCTATCACAACTCTGCCTACGGCAAAGAGCCGATCCGCACGTTGGAGAACCTGTCAGAGATGCACGGGTTTGAACTCAGCCAACTGGCTGTCGATCACCCGGGCCAAGAGCAAAAGTCGCAGTGGCTGCAAATCCGCCGTGAACGTCCTGACTATGTCCTGATGTGGGGCTGGGGCGTTATGAACCAGGTTGCTGTACAAGAGGCCGCCAATATCGGCTTCCCGATGGAAAACTTCATTGGCAACTGGTGGGCCGGTGCCGAGCATGATGTGACCCCTGCGGGCGCAGCGGCAGACGGGTACAAGTCGCTGAACATGAACCGGATTGATGCCAATCTGCCGGTGTTCGACGACATTCGCTCGCTTGTACATGAAGCCGGCAATGCCGCAGGTGACGGATCGCACGTAGGTTCAGTGCTTTATACACGTGGCATGTACGCTGCGATGTTGGCCGCAGAAGCGATTGCCAAGGCGCAGGAAATCCACGGTGTGTCCAATATCACTGCGGCCCAGCTGCGTGACGGGATGGAAGCGCTGGAAATCACCGAGGCGCGGATGGAAGAACTGGGTATGCCTCAGGTCGGTCCAGCGTTCAGCGTGTCGTGTGAAAACCACGGTGGGTCCGGTCTGGGGATCGTGCAGCAATGGAATGCTGCCGATGGTCAGTGGGTCGCCCTTACCGACTATATCGCGCCTGACGACAGCGTGATTGATCCGCTTGTTGCCGAGGATTCGGCTGCCTTCGCAGCCGAGAACGGCATCGAGCCAGGCTGTCTCTAAACACTTATCGGGCGGCCCCCGCCGGGCCGCCCGACCTTTTGGAATTTCGGCAACATCAAAACAGGTCACATCGCTATGCTGGACGACACCAAGACCGAGACACTGCTAGAGGTCAACAACATCGAAGTGATCTACAACCATGTGATCCTCGTGTTGAAAGGCGTGTCACTGACCGTACCAAAGGGTGGCATTACAGCCCTTTTGGGGGGCAATGGCGCCGGCAAGACGACGACACTAAAAGCAATTTCAAACCTTCTGCATTCCGAACGCGGCGAAGTCACCAAGGGGTCGATCACATATCGCGGCGAACGGGTGCAGGACAGCTCTCCCTCGGACCTGGTCAAGCGTGGGGTCATTCAGGTGATGGAAGGCCGTCACTGCTTTGAACACCTGACCATCGAAGAAAACCTGATGACCGGCGCCTACACACGCAATGATGGCGCCTCCAAAGTCAGTGACGATCTTGATATGGTCTATACCTATTTTCCGCGCCTGAAAGAACGGCGCAAAAGTCAGGCAGGCTATACCTCGGGCGGCGAACAGCAGATGTGCGCCATTGGCCGTGCGCTGATGTCGCGACCTGAAACCATCCTGCTGGATGAGCCGTCAATGGGCCTTGCGCCGCAGCTGGTGGAAGAGATTTTCACCATCGTCAAAAATTTGAATGAACAGGAAGGCGTATCTTTCCTGCTGGCTGAACAGAATACCAATGTTGCACTTCGCTTTGCCCATCACGGCTATATCCTTGAAAGTGGCCGCGTTGTAATGGAAGGGCCCGCCGCTGAACTGCGCGACAACCCCGATGTTAAGGAATTTTATCTGGGTATGTCCGACGATGGCCGCAAATCCTTTCGTGATGTCCGAAGTTATCGTCGCCGCAAGAGGTGGCTGGCATGAGCGGCCTGAACCCACGCGAAACGCGATCTGCGGACGCGCGCGAAGCAGATCAGATTGCACAGCTAAAACGGCAACTCGCCCCCGATGCGGCAGAACAAATTACGTCACTTGCTGATCTGGCAAAGCTGCCGGTACTACGCAAATCCGAGCTAAGCAAAGCACAGGCAGAGCACCCACCCTTTGGCGGCATCGCCACCAAAGGGATCACGCGACTGTTCCAGTCGCCCGGACCGATCTATGAGCCCGGCGGCGAAGGTGCAGACTGGTGGCGTTTCGCCAGCGCGCTGAGAGCAGCAAGTATCGGGGCCAATGACGTAATACAGAACACGTTCTCGTATCACTTCACCCCTGCGGGCGCGATGTTTGAGAGCGCAGCCATCGCTGTGGGTGCACAGGTTTTTGCCGCTGGCCCCGGCCAAACAGAACTGCAAGTCCGCGCCGCCCATGACCTTGGCGTCACGGCTTATGCAGGCACACCGGATTATCTTGGCGCCATCCTTGCCAAAGCGGACGAGATGGGTGTCGACCTGTCACGCATCACCAAAGCGCTGGTTTCAGGCGGCCCATTGTTCCCCACCGTTCGCCAAGGCTATGCAGACCGCGGTATCGCGTGTTTGCAGTGTTATGGCACCGCTGATGTGGGGCATATTGCCTATGAAACAGTGGCCGATGCACCGATGATTGTGGATGAAGGCGCTATCGTCGAAATCGTCACCCCCGGAACCGGTGATCCGGTTGCGCCCGGCGAAATCGGCGAAGTTCTGGTGACACCGCTGAACCCCGATTACCCTCTGGTGCGCTTTGCAACGGGCGACTTGTCGGCGGTTGTGACGGGTCTGTCGGAGTGCGGACGTACAAATATGCGCCTTGCCGGTTGGAAAGGGCGCGCCGATCAGGCCACCAAGATCAAGGGCATGTTTGTCCGCCCTGAACAAGTGGCCAGCCTTGTTGGCCGGCACCCCGAAATTGCCCGCGCTCGCATCGAAGTCACGCATGACGGTAAGCGTGACCAAATGCTGGTCAAGCTTGAAACGCAGGCAACAGACGAAGCTGTGTTTGAAGCAGCAATCAGAGAAGTGCTCAAGCTGAATGGCGCAATCCAGTTGGTTGCACCCGGCTCACTGCCACGGGACGGTGTCGTGATTGCAGATCTGCGGTGATAAGGCACTTTGCCCCGGTACTGGTGCCGCTGATAGGACTTGAACCTACGACCCCATCATTACGAATGACGTGCTCTACCAGCTGAGCTACAGCGGCGTACCATCGTCCTGATAGCACCGGGTGAAATCGGGGAAAAGAGCCTATTTGGGCTCCTCGCCTTCAACAACAACGGCCTCTTCAACCACCTCGGTCGATGGCAATGCAGGCTCTTTCGATTGGCCAACGATCAGCGGCAGCATTTCGGTTCCTGCTGGCATTGCAACCTCGCTGGCTGGAGGTGTCTTCCAGGCCATTGTATCGAAGGATCCGCAATTATCGCAGGTCGCCGCCCATGTGGCGTGAATATGTTGACAGTTTTCGCAAATCCACTGCGGGCCGCGCGGGGCGGTCAGGGCTTTGGTCAACCAGCCGCGCACGATTGAATCGTCAGCACCCTCACCGCGTTCAATTGCGGCCATGATCGTCAGGTTGCGGGCAGTCGGGTCTTTCTCGACCAGATCGCCCAGCGCACGCTTGGCGGCCGGAAAATCTTCGGCGGCAATATACAACTCAGCCATCAACATCTTTGTCTCTGGGTGGTCGGCAGTGGTTTTTGTCAGCTTTGCAAAGCGTTTCAGACGCTCTTCACTGGTTTCATCCGGTGCGATTTCTGCAAAGGCCGCCGCAATATCAGGGTGCGGTTGTGCGTTCCAAACCTTGGTCAAAACACGGGTGGCATAGCGTGCATTGCCTTCGCTGATATACCCGCGCGCAGCCATGATGGCCGCCGGGATCAGATCGGGCGACAGGCGGTTCGCTTCGATTGCGGCTTCCCGTGCTTCGATTGTCTTGCCGTCAACAAGGATATCGCGTGCCTCAGACAATGCGAGCACAGCATCGCGCCGCTTGTGGACATCACGCGGCAGGTTGCCGGCTTTCAGTTTGGCGCCAAGGGTCTTGCGCGCACCCGCCCAATCGGATTTCTCAGCTTGCAGGCGCAGCAGAATGTCTTGGGTCTCTTCATGCTTGGGCTTGAGGGCAAAAGCCTTTTGCGCAAGCGCCATCGCCATATCGGTGTCACCCTCGGACAGTTTTTGTTTCATGATACCGCGCACACCAACGAAACGGGTTTTGTCGTCGGTCAGCAGCTTTTTATACGTCTCTTCCGCCTTCTTGCGATCCCCTGTCATTTCAGCGGCCTGTGCGGTCAGAAGGTTGGTCAACTGCGGCTGTTGCAGATATTTATCCGCACGCGCGGCCTTGGTCATCGCCAGATGCCCTTCGCCCGAGGCCAGCGCCATCATTCCTTCGCTCAGGGCCTCGTATCCCTTGCGTTCGCGGTTACGATCGAAATAGCGCGAAATGGCTGTTTCATCGCCGTTGAGAAACTTGAAAGTAGCAACGCAAAGCGCCAGCAGCTTAAGCCCCAACCACACCGCGACAACCAGTGCGCCGAAAGCAAAGACCATTTCCAGGGGGCTGAGCGTGAATTCCTGACCGGCGACATCAACTGTCGCGCCGCCATCCACTTCCATTAGCTGCGTGCCACCGTAGGTCAGCGCAGTGACAGCAAGAACAAAGGCCAGAATTTTGATGAGGGACCAAAGCATAAGGTTCGCCTTTAGTTATCTGAAAGGGATGTAGAAAGCATATCAACGGCAGCGATCGCATTCGCGCGTGCCTCGGCCTGGCCCAGCCAATCCGACAATTCGGCGCGGGCCACTTCTGGCAGCGCGCTGATTTCGGCCAATGCATCAGACAAACGCCCTGCGCGCACTGCGGCCTCTGCGCGGGACAGGATCGCATCGGCGCTGTTGCCTTCTTGCGGTGTCGTTGATCGCACATCGAACTGGGTGCGCAAGAACGCCCCAAAGCCGGTCGTTTCTTCGCCAGATACGCCTTCTGTGCGGGCCGTCGCCAGCGCTGCGCGGGCCACATCAGGGAATTGGTCCTGCAGGCTGGCTAGGGTTGGCACACCATCTTGGACGGCAATCAATGCGTCGGGCGCGCTTTGATCCAAAGCCTCCTCCAGATCACCCAAAGCCGCACCAATCGGCGCACCGCTTTCAAGTGCTGTCTGTACGCGGGCAAGCGCCGCGCGAGCCGCCGCATTGCGGGCTGCCGCTGCTGCGCTCTCTTCAATCGACGCTGCTTGCGCACGTGCTTCGGCCAGTTCCGTCTGGGCTGCATTCGTCATTTCTGCAATCTGTGCGCGCAACGCGTCCATTTCGCCAGCAACGCCCTCGCCCGCCGCTGCAGAACCGCCACTGCTGACAGGGCGTTCTTCCAATGCGGTCAGGCGTTCAGAAACATCAGCAATCTGCGCCGCCAGATCCGACTGCGTCGCTTCGATCCCGCTGAGATCCACGGCAGGCGCCGCAGTCACGCGCTGTTCCAACGCGCTGATCTGGGATGATTGCGCCGCAATTTGATCAGCCAACGATGTATCAGGCGCGGGTGCCGTCAAAGTGGCCGCGGCAAAACCGATGACACCAGCCACCAACCCACCCAGCGCCAGTGGAAAAAACCCACCTTTCTGCTGTGGTTGCGCGGCTTTCGGCGCTTCTGGTTGCGTTTCCGGCTCTGGGGTGGGCTTGCGCTTTTCAACAGACGGCACAGCAGGCGCTTCTGGGGGCTTCACTTCTTCGGGTGCTGCTTTGTTGTGCACTTCAGCGGGAATCGCATCAATCATCGGCTTGGTCGCCGTGACCGATTCGGGCGTACCCTTTTCAGTTTTTACCGCGTTTTTCGGTTCTTCTGGTGTCTTGCGACCCTTGGATGGCTGTTTTGCCACGTTTTCACCCTTTCAGCGCCCCACCCGCCAAACCGGCAGGCGATACGATAGCCTATCGCGCATCACCCCGACCCTCAAGCAATCCGCCGCGCCCTATCTGCGACGAATTTCCTTTTGCAGAACCTGCAATGTGGCCAAAAGCATCGCTTTCCCGTTCGGAGCCGTCGCCACCGCAACCTGTTGCGACATTTCCGGCGCGATCGCCTGTTTGACAGCTTCACTCAGCGCAACAAAGTGAACCTGCTCCGCAAACGGCCCCGCACTGTTCAATATGGTCGCAGTGCGCGGGGAAAACAGGGGAAAAATCACGGATTGCCGGGCAGAGACCGCTGATTTGGCTTCTGGCGTCAGTGAAAGGGCCGCCTGATCATACGCCACAACATCTTCACATCTGATCCCTGCCGCATTCAGACGCGCGGACACCTCGCCGCGCGCGTGCTTACCGCGTATATGGGCGAACGTCCCGCTGGGTTTGGCCGCAATAATGGCCGAGACCAACCCACTTGCATCACCAGGCCCGGTAGTTGGCTCAAAGCCTGCGGCGCGGGCCAGTTCAGCCGTTTTTGACCCAACGCACCAGGCAGCAAGCCCTTTGGGCAGACCAAGCCGCTTGGCCGCGCTTACACCATTTGCCGAAGTAAAGATGACCGCATCCGGTTTCGCACAACTGGCCGCGACCGGCACAATCTTGATCAGCGGCGCATAAATAATCTCAATTGGGCCATCCCATTGCGCACGAAGCGCTTGCGCAAAGCGTTCGCTTTGGGCCTGAGGCCGGGTCAGGATCACGGTGGGCGTCATTCGGGCACCATTGTTTGCGCGCTGCGGCAGTGTTACCTGCGAGAGAGTAACACGCAACCGGAAGCACCATGAACAAACCACTCACGATCCTTGGCATCGAAAGCAGTTGTGACGACACCGCTGCCGCCGTCGTGCGTGGCAATGACGTGCTGGCCTCGGTCGTTTATGGGCAGACATCACTTCATGCAGATTTTGGTGGGGTCGTGCCCGAAATTGCGGCCCGCGCCCATGCAGAAATGCTGGATCATTGCATCGAAGAGGCTCTGACAAAGGCCGGTCTGGCCTTCACCGATCTGGACGGTATCGCTGTCACGGCCGGTCCCGGCCTGATTGGTGGCGTCTTATCTGGCGTGATGTGCGCGAAAGGCCTGTCAGCAGCGACCGGATTGCCCTTGATCGGGGTGAACCATCTGGCGGGACATGCGCTCACCCCGCGGCTGACGGATCAACTGAACTATCCATATCTGATGCTGCTTGTTTCCGGGGGCCACTGCCAGTTCCTGATTGTGCATGCGCACGATCAATTCACGCGGATCGGCGGCACCATTGATGACGCCCCTGGCGAAGCCTTTGACAAAACCGCGCGACTTCTTGGCCTGCCGCAACCCGGCGGACCATCGGTTGAAAAAGCCGCCGAGACAGGGGACGCCAAACGCTTTTCACTGCCTCGGCCACTGCTGAACCAACCCGGATGTGACATGTCGTTCTCGGGCCTGAAAACCGCAATTCTGCGTGCGCGCGACAGTGTCGTGGCCGAAAAGGGTGGTTTGACATCACAGGATCAGGCGGACCTGAGCGCCAGCTTTCAGGCAGCTGTCACAGATGTCCTGATCGAAAAAACCCGGCGGGCGCTCGACGCATATTTGCAGCTTGATCCGGCCAAACCGGCCTTTGCCATCGCGGGTGGTGTCGCAGCGAACCAAAGGATCAGACAGGGATTAACAGCACTTTGCACAGGATTAGACACTGATTTTGTCGCGCCACCTTTGCGTCTTTGCACGGACAATGCGGCAATGATCGCCTATGCAGGGATCGAACGGATGGCGGCGGGCGAAGCGGATGATCTGACACTTTCTGCACGTCCCCGGTGGCCTTTGGACCTAAGGTCAGCGCCCATGCTAGGATCGGGTAAAAAGGGGGCGAAGGCATGAAAATCGGGATCGCGGGAGGTGGGGCTTTTGGAACCGCGCTGGGCGTTGCGCTGGCGCTGGACGGCAATGACATTCATCTCTGGGCGCGTGATCCGGATGCAGTTTTAGAGATGCAGACTACACGCTCCAACCCAAAGCTGACGGGTGTCACTTTGCCCGAAAAAATAACTATTTCGGCCGAATTAGAGCCGCTTTTTGCATGTGACACCATTCTACTCGCGATCCCGGCGCAGACTTTGCCGGCCTTCCTGACAGCACATGCCGATAGGCTGAATGGCAAGAACCTTGTCGCCTGCTGCAAGGGCATCGATCTGCAGCGCATGACAGGCCCTGCCAGTACGATCCGCGATCTTGTACCGGGGGCCATGCCTGCGATGCTCACCGGCCCCAGTTTTGCCGCCGATATTGCGCGCGGCCTGCCAACCGCGCTGACCTTGGCCTGTGCGGATGATGAACTTGGCGCAATGTTGCAAACGGCGCTTTCAACGACAAATCTGCGGATTTACCGCACAACAGACACTGTTGGCGCGGAATTGGGTGGCGCGCTTAAGAACGTAATGGCGATTGCTTCGGGCATCGCCATTGGTGCCAAACTTGGCGAAAGCGCGCGCGCGGCACTCATCACGCGCGGCTTTCCCGAAATGCAGCGCCTTGCCCTTGCTTTGGGTGCACAGCCCGACACCTTGTCAGGGCTCTCCGGCTTTGGTGATTTGGTGCTGACATGCACGTCGGACCAGTCGCGGAATTATCGCTACGGCCTTGCACTTGGTGCTGGTACTGACTTTGATCAGAACACGACCGTCGAAGGCGCCGCCACGGCGCGCGCTGTGCGCCGGTTAGCAGAAGAACTGGACATTGATATGCCCATTTGTACGGTTGTTGCCGACCTGACAGAAAACAAAACTGATGTCGCGACGGCGTTGAATACGCTGCTCTCACGCCCATTGAAGGAAGAATAGATGCGCTTTGCCCTGATGACCAAAGACAAACCCGGCGCCCTGCAAACCCGTATGGATAACCGCGAAGCCCATTTGACCTATATCGCCGAAACAGGCGTGGTCGAAATGGCAGGCCCCGTTTTAGACGATGACGGGCAAATGTGCGGATCGCTGATCGTGCTGGAGGTCGCTGATCTTGCCGCTGCCCAGGTCTGGGCCGACAATGACCCTTATGCCAAAGCGGGCCTGTTCAGTGATGTAACCTTGCGTGCATGGAAAAAGGTGATTGGCTGATGGCCTACTGGTTGTTCAAATCAGAGCCTGACGTTTGGGGCTGGGATCACCAAACAGCTAAGGGCGAGCAAGGCGAAGAGTGGGATGGCGTGCGCAATTATCAGGCGCGCAACAATATGCGGGCCATGAAACTGGGCGACAAAGGCTTCTTCTATCATTCACGCACCGGGCTAGAGATTGTCGGGATTGTCGAGGTCTGCGCAGAGGCACACCCCGACAGCACGACCGATGATGACCGCTGGGATTGTGTTGATATCAAAGCCGTGCGGCCGTTCGTCAAACCCGTGTCGCTCGAAACAATCAAGGCCGATCCACGCCTGTCGGAGATGGTACTGGTCAACAACTCGCGCCTGTCAGTGCAACCCGTCAGCGAAGACGAGTGGCGGATTATCTGCGATTTGGGGCAGACAGAAATCTAACCTCTACGAAAAAAGAGGGCCCGGACTGCGCCCGAACCCTCTTTCACCCCGCGTGCTCCATCACCACCACACGCAACTGAATTTCTGGTTCGGACCGTTCTGACCCGTACCCCATTCTAGGTGATACCAAGCGGCCCGCGCAAACTTTTAACGCGTCAAAAGCAATTCAAATTGACCCTATTTTGGGGCCCAAAACACAGAACGCCCGCAGAAAAGCGGGCGTTTCAACTCAGGTCTGGCGCGGGATTAGCCGTAAACAGACTCTTTTCCAAAGTGCTTTGTCAGCATGTAATAGACGACTGCGCGGTATTTATTGCGCTCGGACTGACCGTAGGTATCCAGTACAGAGCTGATCGCTGAATCCAGTTCGGGGCTGTCTTTCAGGCCAAGTTTCTTCATCAGGAAGTTGTTTTTCACGGTTTCAATCTCACCGGCTTGGCTGCCAGCAACGGTTGACGCGTCTGCATTGTAGATCGCGGGACCACAGCCGATTGTCACCTTTGTCAAAAGGTCCATATCAGGCGTCATACCACATTTATTCTTGAGGTCGTCCGCGTACTTCGCAATCAAATCGTCTCTTTTACCCATGAGAATGTCCCCGTTCTTCGTTTTGTTGGTTATTTGCGGCACAAAATGCAGCAGTAGGCGCACGTTAAGGTGACAGCCTGCGGTGCGTAAAGGAAAAAGCAAGAAAGCGGCCATGTTTTGCCGGTCGGCCGATTGCAGGCGCAGTTTTTGTATTTGCTACGTCACCAACCAAAGCACGTCCTTGGTGATGCCTGAACAAACCATCCCTTCACGAGCCCGTGAGGTCTGAAACTCTTTGAAGGCTGATGTCGTGGCTGAGGTGCTGGTCCGGATGGGACTGTTTAATCAAGGAACGACAAATGACTTTCAATAAGACACTACTTGCGGCAGCAATCGCCATGACGCCTGCTATGACTTTCGCGGGTGACTGGACAGGCAGCTATGCCGGTTTTGCTCTTGGCGGCTCGGATATTACGGCCACCGTCAAGCCGCTCGATAACACAGAACTTGATGGCGACGGTGGTTCCACCGGTCTCTTCGCCGGTTACAACTATCAGGTAGGCAACGTTGTTTACGGCGTTGAGTTTGATTTTGATGCGACCAACTACAATGTATCCGATCTCGTTTTGGTCGAAGCCACATCACGCCTGAAAGCACGCATCGGTGCACCTGTGGGCGACGGTTTGGCCTATGGTGTGGCCGGTGTGGTTGGGGCCTCTACAAATTCCGTTCTGCCCGAAGGTCTGGGCCCAGTAAGCGGCTTTGCGGTGGAAGATGGCGTCGGTTATCTGGTTGGCGCAGGCTACGACATGAAATTCGGCGACAATCTGATTGCGGGTGCGGAAGTGCTGTACCACGAATTTGATGATGACGCGTTGAACGTCGAAGTGACCACTCTGAAACTGCGTGTTGGCTTCAATTTCTGAAGAAGCCGCAAATACGGCATTGGGGATGCTGCCTTAGCGGCAAAGCCCCCACCCGCGCGATTGCAGGTGAAAGTGATCGGCGTGCAGGCGGTTATAGTCTGGCGAAAGCGTCAGCGCGAACCACTTGCACGCCCCATCCCGCACAGCGCGCAAGAATGCGACCTTCGCGCCCGCACCGTTCCAATCGGCAATCAATCTGATCTGCGTCCCATCTTCAAAATCGAAGCCCGAAATATCGATGGCGTCCGCTGTGGCATGGGTGCTCATTCGGGTTGAGCCCCCTGCACTGGTTCGCATGGCCCGGCAGTTATAGCTGCCGATATGCGCAATTGATGTCACTTGCGTTGACAAAAACGCTTGGGCCGCTGGTTGTAGACTGTGCTGTTCCCACATCGCCATGCGCAACGCAATCGCGCAGCGGGTCTCTAATGGTGCCAAACGCGCATGGCCGACGCGGCGCAAATCGACGCGATCCGAGATGAAACACCGGTCGCTGTCTTTGAGCGGCGCAAGTGCGCGAAGCGCTGCATGCCCTTGCAATGTGGATAGGCACTGCGTTTCGGTTGCGGCGGCCCTGTTCAGCTTCCAGTTTGTCAATGGCGTGACAGGATCACTGATCCGCAACGGCTGGGTCGGATTCCACGCAGGCGGCAACGGCGTTTCAGGATGCATGATCGCCTGATACCCGCCAAATACCAGTACCCCCAAAACACAAAACGCAGCCAAACCATTGATCAGGGCCCAACTGCGTTCTGTCTTTTTGCGCTGCGTTTTTGCGGCATCCTGCGCCATTTGCTGACGTTTGGCATGCCGCATCGGCGCTTAGTACCGGTAGTGCTCGGGCTTGAACGGGCCTTCGACGGTGACGCCGATATAGTCGGCCTGCTCTTTTTTCAGTTCTGTCAGCTTTACGCCGATCCGCGCCAGATGCAGGCGCGCAACTTTTTCGTCCAGATGCTTGGGCAGGATGTGCACGCCAACTGCGTAAGCGTCGCCGTTGTTCCAAAGCTCCATCTGCGCCAGCACCTGGTTGGTAAAGGACGCGGACATCACGAAAGACGGGTGGCCGGTGGCGTTGCCAAGGTTCAGCAAACGACCCTCGGAAAGCAGGATCAGACGATTGCCGGAAGGCATCTCGATCATGTCGACCTGTTCTTTGATATTCGTCCACTTGTGGTTCTTCAGTGCTGCAACCTGAATTTCATTGTCGAAGTGGCCGATGTTGCCGACAATCGCCATATCCTTCATCTCGCGCATATGCTCGATCCGGATGACGTCTTTGTTGCCGGTTGTGGTGATGAAGATGTCAGCGCTGTCCAACACATCTTCCAGCACAACGACTTCGAATCCGTCCATCGCGGCCTGCAAGGCGCAGATCGGGTCTACTTCGGTGACTTTCACACGCGCACCGGCCCCAGCCAATGACGCAGCCGAACCTTTGCCTACATCACCATAGCCACACACAACGGCAACCTTACCGGCCATCATCGTGTCAGTTGCGCGGCGGATACCGTCAACCAGCGATTCTTTGCAGCCGTATTTGTTGTCGAACTTCGACTTGGTCACACTGTCGTTCACGTTGATCGCAGGGAACGGCAGAAGGCCGTTTTTATGCAGATCGTAAAGGCGGTGAACACCGGTGGTCGTTTCCTCAGATACACCTTTGATCGCGTCGCGCGTCTTGGTGAACCAACCGGGGCTGGCGGCCATACGCTTGGCGATCTGCTTTTTGATGACTTCTTCTTCCTCGGACTGTGGCACAGGGATGATGTCTTCGCCCGCTTCCGCGCGCGCGCCCAGCAACACATAAAGCGTCGCATCGCCGCCATCATCAAGGATCATGTTTGGCCCCTCAGGGAACATGAACGACTTATCAAGGTAGTCCCAATGCTCTTCCAAGGACTGGCCCTTGACCGCAAAGACAGGTGTGCCGCCCGCAGCAATTGCTGCCGCAGCGTGGTCTTGGGTCGAGAAAATGTTGCAGGACGCCCAGCGCACATCCGCGCCCAGATCAACCAGTGTTTCGATCAAGACGGCAGTCTGGATGGTCATGTGCAGCGACCCGACAATCCGCGCGCCCTTCAGCGGCTTTGTGTCACCGTATTCTTCGCGCAAAGACATCAGCCCCGGCATTTCAGTTTCAGCGATATCCAGCTCTTTGCGGCCGAATTCTGCAAGGGCGATGTCCTTGACGATGTAGTCTTTCATTGCTGCCTCCTCGGCGGGCGATTAATCGGTTTGGGCTGCTGATAGCAGGGGTTTTGCCTTGCGACAATGGCAGCATTGTCGCGTCTAGCAGGCAAACACTGACGCAGGCTTAATTGTAGAAAACCGGATGGAACCGAAAGGCCTGCCCGTCCTGTGTGGTTTACGATTGCGTCGCACCAAACTATGTCAAACAGGCGAAAACAAGTGGAGCCACCATGCCCAAAGCCCAACCCCGCGCCTGGCAAAGAATGCTGTCAGGGCGCCGTCTGGATCTGCTTGATCCAACACCTGTTGATATCGAGATCGAAGATATCGCCCACGGGCTTGCTTTTGTGGCGCGCTGGAATGGGCAAACCAAAGGCGATTTCGCCTATTCGGTGGCAGAACACTCGCTTTTGGTTACTGAGATCTTTATCCACCAGCAACCCAAAGCCCCTGTGAAATGGCAACTGGCTGCTCTGTTGCATGACGCACCGGAATACGTAATTGGCGACATGATCAGCCCCGTGAAAGCAGCCGTCGGCCCCAGCTATGGCGAATTGGACGACCGGTTGACCGCCGCCATTCATCTGCGCTTTGGTTTGCCGGCCCAAATTCCGGCTACGGTGAAAAAGCAGATCAAAAAAGCGGATAGACTGTCTGCTTGGTTGGAAGCCATCCAAATCGCAGGCTTTACCCAAGCCGAGGCGAATAAATACTTTGGCAAGCAGGACCCTGCACTGACAAGCAGCCTGCAAATCAAACTCAGACCACCTGTTCTGGTGCGTGATGACTACACTGCACTTTATCGCAAACTCGCAGCAGCGCTTTAGCAGCCCATCCCGTTGCCCGTTTTGCTGCGTCACCCCCAGAGAGGACGCGCACAAATAGCGTGAAGCTGGATAAGCGTAATTTTAGTCGTTTTAGCGCAACGCTCCCTTAATCTATCCAAGCACATAGTCCTGCAGCACAGTTGCAGGAATCATCAATGCGCGAGACCCAAAACAAGGCAGCAAACGCTATGGACAGCCCTGTACTGGCCAAACCAGACAGGCTGTGGCGTCACTATTGCTTTGCTTTGGTGATCCTCCTTTGCATGCTTCTTGCTGTCTACATGCTCAACCGGACAATGCTTGAACGTGGTATTCTGGCCGCCGATGGCATTGTGAAAAACAATGAGCAAATAGTGCTCGCCCAGACCATCGTCACATTGTCAGATGCGCTGATCAATACGCCCTCGCCCAACTTGATAGACTTTGACAAGGCAGTCGTGCGCTTTGAATTCATTTACCGCGATATCCTTGCGACACAGATCCGCTCTGACATGCTGGCGGCGCATTTCTTTGGAAACGATGCAGCCTTGAACCAACGCGTGCACACGTTTCTCAATCTGGCCCGGCAGTTTTCGGATGCCACACCCGATGTACGCGAGAGTTTGAACCGCAGCATCAACCAGATGTATGACGCAGGTGGTTTGCAGGCTGACCTGCATGCAGCCGGAACACTGGTTGCCAAGCAGGTCAAGGCAGATGCTGCCCATTTCAAAACTGTTCAGACCGCTATGCTTGTGGCTTCCGGTTTTGTCTTGCTGGGGGAGGTTCTGTTCATTTTCTTACCCGCGCAACGGTCTGTGCAGGCAAGCCTGCGCACCATGCGCCGTACAACAAATCAGTTGCGCGCATCCCAAGCGCGGCTGAAAGAAATGAACGGCCAGTTGGAACATACCATCACACACGACCAATTGACCGGTTTGCCGAACCGCAGGTTACTGACGCATTATCTGGCAAAGGCGATTGCGACCAAGAAAACAAAGGATTGGAGCCTGTATCTGGTTGGTCTCGATGACTTTAAATCGGTGAACGACACCATTGGATATGACCATGGCGATGAATTGTTAATCACCATCAGCGCCGCCCTGAAAAATTGCGTTGACTATGACAATCTTGTTGCACACGTGGGCGGAGATGAGTTTGCCCTGATTTCAAGCGAACCCACAAATCAGGTCATCGCGCGCATAAGGGCATCGCTGCAAGAGCCCATCGCAATCAAAGGCAGGCGCATTCCCGTCATCGCCAGTATCGGACATATCGCAATCGGTGATGGCGTCAGAAAACCATTGGATGTTCTGGCTGACGCCGAAACAGCACTCCAGTACGCAAAAAACACCGGCGGCAACCGCGCACAGGCGTTCACCCGGCAACTGCGCGATGATCTGCGGATGGTACAGCAACTTCAGCTCGACCTGGTTGAGGCGATCCGCAACGGTGAGATTGAGCCTTGGTTTCAACCACAGGTGCGCTTGGCGGACGGCCGCTTGCACGGTGCAGAAGTACTTGCCCGGTGGCGCCATCCCACGCGTGGTTTACTGACCCCCGACATCTTTCTGCCCGCTGCCGAGCGTGCGGGCCTGATGGTCGAACTTGATCATGCGATCTGGCGCACGGCGATGGATCAGGCGAAAATCTGGCAGGCCTCTGGTGTTTGGCGGCCCATGATTTCACTGAATGCAGCCCCGGATACGATCGCCGACCCAGACCTGATTGAGCGTTTCCTGCTATCGCTAGGGCGTTCTGGCCTTACTGCAGATCAGGTCATTGTCGAGGTGCTGGAAACCACGCTGATCAATGGCAAAGATGATATTGCCGCCATCAACATTGATAGCCTCGCTGACTGTGGTATCGCGCTCGAACTTGATGATTTTGGCACCGGTTACGCCTCTCTTTCAAAGCTGACCCAACTGCCGTTGACGGGGATAAAACTGGACCGTTCGCTGATCACACCCTTGCCGGATCAAGCCGCCGACAGCGTCGTACGGGCCATGCTTGCTCTGGCATCCGAACTGGGCCTGCATGTCGTGGCGGAAGGCGTTGAAGAACGTCAACAGGCCACGCATCTGAGCGAACGGGGGTGCCGCATCGGGCAAGGCTATGGCTTTGGAAGACCGATGCCCGCGGATGAATTCACGGTCTGGCTACAAAGCAATGCAAAAGCAAAGTTGCAAGCTGGACCTGATACCACCCGTTTCGCCTGAGCTACTTGAGGAATAGATCCACAAGCCGTATCTGGGGGTGAAGAGCACTGACCAAAAAGGGCGGCATATGGCCAATCACCTCTACCAGAACGATCTGCCTGATGGGCTGGATCTTGGCCCCATCGTCGCAATTGATTGCGAAACGATGGGTCTCAACCCGCACCGGGACCGGCTTTGCCTGATCCAGATGTCGAGCGGCGATGGCAACTGCCACCTTGTTCAGGTCGCAAATGGGCAAACCGAAGCACCAAATCTTTGCGCCATGCTGGAAAACCCTGATGTCTTAAAGCTATTTCACTTTGGCCGCTTCGATATCGCAGCCCTTCTGAATGCGTTTGGCGCGGTAACAGCGCCAGTCTATTGCACAAAAATCGCATCTAAACTGGTGCGGACCTACACCGACCGCCACGGCCTGAAGACCTTGCTACAGGATATGGTCGGCGTTGATATCTCAAAGCATCAACAGCAAAGCGACTGGGGTGCACCAAACCTGACGGATGCACAGCTTGATTATGCCGCTTCTGACGTCCTTTACCTACATCGCCTGAAAGAAAAGTTCGATACCCTCCTGGCCCGCGAAGGACGGACCGAGATTGCACAATCCTGCTTTGATTTTCTGCCAACACGCGCCCAGCTTGATCTGTCCGGCTGGCCCGAAACCGACATCTTCGCGCACTAATGGTAGATCACGCAAAATTCGTGGCCGCAGCGCAGCGGGTCATTACGCAAGAAGCCGAGGCGCTGATGGTCTTGTCGGACCAGTTGGGCGAGGGATTTGGCGCAGCCGTTGAGCTTTTGTTAAACGCCAAGGGGCGGGTGATCGTCTCTGGCATGGGCAAATCCGGGCATATTGCGCGTAAGATTGCAGCGACCTTTGCCAGCACGGGAACGCCGGCACATTTTGTTCACCCCGCTGAGGCCAGCCACGGTGATCTGGGCATGATGACCCGCGGCGACGTGGTATTGGTCTTGTCGAATTCCGGTGAAACACCGGAACTTGCCGATCTTGTCGCCTATACACGGCGCTTTGGCATTCCCATGATTGGGGTTGCCAGCAAACCCCAAAGCACGCTCTTGCAGCGGGCCGATGTTGCGATTGTGCTTCCCAGTCTGGGCGAAGCCTGCGGAACCGGGGTTGTCCCCACCACCTCTACCACCATGACCTTGGCCCTGGGCGATGCGCTCGCCGTGGCGCTGATGGAATATCGCGACTTCACGCCTGAGAATTTCCGCGAGTTTCACCCCGGTGGAAAACTGGGTGCGCAACTGTCGAAAGTCTCGGATCTGATGCATGTCGCAGGCGCTGTACCCCTTGTGCCCGCCGACACACCGATGAGTGACACACTCTTGGTGATCAGCCAAAAAGGCTTTGGCGTGGTCGGCGTGACTGACGCAGATAACCGCCTGATCGGCATTGTGACAGATGGCGACCTGCGCCGCCATATGTCTGGCCTGCTGGATCACACCGCACGCGAAGTCATGACGGCGCAGCCCACCACTGTCGGGCCAGATGCATTGGCCGAAGAGGCCGTTGCCATCATGAACGACAAGAAAATCACCTGTCTCTTTGCTGTTGACCCAGCAGGCACCGGGCAAGCCGCTGGGTTTCTTCATATTCATGACTGCTTGCGCGCGGGGATCGTCTAGCCGTGCAACCCGCCGACAATCTTTATTCACAAGTCGTCGGATGGGCCAAGATTCTGTTGCCGCTCTGCGCAATCGGATTGCTGTCGACACTATTTCTGTTGGCCCGTTCGACGACGGAACCGAACGAGATTGTTCTTGAACAGGTCGAAGCCATCGCACGCGAGCAACGTCTTTCGGCACCAGAGTTCTCGGGCCTGACCGACGATGGGGCAGTCATCGTCATTTCCGCCAGCACCGCGCGCCCTGATACAACACGCCCCGATACGATCAGTATCGACGATGTAAGGCTGCGGATGGACAACGCAGATGGCAGCAACGTCGAAATCACCGCCACAATGGGCGAAATTGATGGCCGGGCAGGTATCGTAAGCCTGCTTGGTTTGGCCCGGCTTGTCACATCCAGTGGCTACGAAATGGAGACAAACGGGCTGACCGCCGATTTGGACACAGGTCTGGTGACAACCGATGGCCTGTTAGAGATTCACGCGCCATTTGGGCAACTGACGGCTGGCAAAGTCACGTTTCAGATGGCATCAGAAGGTATCTCTCAGGAGATGCTGTTCACTGATGGCGTCCGCCTGCTATACACACCGCAAACCCCGTGACGAAGGATACCGCACCGATGCTCCGATTGATTGCTCTTTGCGCATTGCTTTTTGTTGGGGGCGTCGGTGTCGCCAATGCGCAGACCAATGTGGATTTGGGCGGGGTCACGGTAGATACTTCTGCAGCCGTTGAGGTGACAGCAGATAGTCTTTCGGTCAACCAAGACAGTGGTCGCGCCGTGTTCGACGGAAATGTGCTGGTCGTGCAAGGCGACTTGCGTCTGTCTGCAGGTCAGGTTGAGGTGATCTATGGCACCGATACATCCCAAATCGCCCGACTGGTCGCATCCGAAGGCGTGACCTTTGTCACCGCAGATGAAGCGGCAGAGGCAGAGCAGGCCGACTATGACATCGCTGCGGGTCTTTTGGTTTTGACGGGGAACGTTTTGCTGACACAAGGGCCAAGTGCCATTTCCGCCAACCAGATGACAATCAACGTGACTGATGGAACAGCCTCGATGGAGGGGCGTGTGCGCACCGTCTTGCAGCAAGGCGAAAACTGATGAAGGACACCCCCCAGCTTTCAGTCAAAGAGGGTGATGTCGGGCTGCACATCGTCAACCTGCGCAAGAGCTATCGCAAAAGGCCAGTTATCCGCGACGTGACCATCGACCTTGCCCGCGGCGAAGTCGTGGCGCTGCTTGGGCCGAACGGGTGTGGCAAGACAACCTGTTTCTATTCCATCGCCGGGCTGATCACGCATGAAGGCGGGCACGTCATAATTGACGGCCGTGATGTGACCAGCCTGCCGATGTACCGCCGCGCGCAACTTGGGATCGGCTATCTGCCGCAAGAGATGTCGATCTTCCGGGGCATGTCTGTTGAAGACAATATCATGTCGATCCTCGAAATCGCCGTATCAGACAGGCACCGACGCCGAGAGCGCCTGGAAGAACTGCTGTCCGAGTTTTCAATTGAGCATTTGCGCCGCGCCTCTGCCATGGCGCTTTCGGGCGGTGAACGCCGCCGTGTCGAGATTGCGCGCTGTCTTGCAGCCGGGCCAAAGTACGTTTTGCTGGATGAGCCGTTCGCCGGGGTTGACCCCATCGCCGTTGGTGAAATCCGGCACCTCGTGGCAGATTTAAAGAACCGTGGCATCGGCGTGCTAATCACGGACCACAATGTGCAGGAAACGCTGCAAATCGTTGATCGGGCCTATATCCTGCATGACGGCAAAGTCTTGATGAGCGGCACCACCAGCGAGGTGGTACAGGACGAAAACGTGCGCCGCGTTTATCTTGGCAACAACTTCCGCGTGAACTGATTCTTTTAGGCGATCACCCACTGCATCATTGACAACCGATGACGTTTCATCGCCAAATACTGGTGATGAGACACCGGTTCCCTTTCCCTGCATCTTTGCTGGCAAATCGCCAGTCGATGCAGATAAGCGCAACAATATCGGGGTTTTATCGTTACCCTCTCATATGACCTTACACGGGGCTTGCCCGATATCCGGGCCAAACTCCGGTTCCTGTCATAATCAATTAAGGAGAAACGATGCGTTACCAAATCAGCGGAAAACAAATCGACATTGGCGCAGCCCTTCAAACGCATGTGAAGACCGAGCTGGACGAAATCCTGAGCAAGTATGCCGGGCGACCGACCGAAGCTTATGTCGTGTTTTCAAAGTCAGGCCATGAATATGTCTGCGAATCCGTTGTGCATCTTTCAACAGGTCTGACAGCGCAAGCCAAAGGCAAAGCAACTGAGATTTACGCCGCTTTTGATGACAGCTCTGAAAAAATGGACAAACAGTTGCGCCGTTACAAGCGCCGGCTCAAGGACCACCACAGGGACAGATCACAACCAGTTGAACTTTCGGACGCCGGATCATATATCCTCGAATCAAGAGATGAGACTGACGAAGTCGAGCAGGATTCAGTAAACGCGATGATTGTCGCGGAGATGGAGACCAAGATCCCATCACTGTCGGTTGGCGAAGCAGTCATGCAAATGGAACTTGCGAGTGCTCCGGTTTTGGTTTTCCGGAACGAAAAACATAATGGGGTGAACGTCGTTTACCGGCGTGACGACGGAAACATTGGCTGGATCGACCCGCGTACATCGGGTTAGACCCGATCATCAAACGAGAGACGCAATCAATGCAACTTGGCAACATCCTGAAAGCCGACGCGGTGAAGTCTATTGCTTCCTGCACAAGCAAGAAGCGTCTTTTCCATGATTTGGGTGAGCTTGCAGAAGCAAGCTATAACCTGAATGCGAGCGACGTGATCGAAGCCTTGTTGAAACGCGAAGATCTCGGGCCAACTGGCGTGGGGCAGGGTATTGCCCTGCCACACGCGCGGATGCCCGAAGCAAATAACGTTGTTGGCCTTTTCTTGCGGCTTGAAAAACCGTTGGATTTTGATGCGGTTGACCGTCAGCCCGTCGACTTGGTGTTTGCGCTGATCGCACCGGAAGATGCCGGTGTTGACCATCTTAAGGCGCTGGCGCTCGTTTCACGCACACTGCGTGATCAGGCTGTCTGCACCAAGCTTCGCGCGAATAGCGAAACAAATACGCTGCATGCTATCTTGACCGAGCTTGAAGCCTCTCAGGCCGCCTAGGCCCAATTTCCAAAACCAAAAGCTGTGTAGTCCCGCGCGTATGCGTCGCAGGCAGCTTTCTCAATTTCCTGATCATAGATCGCAGTCAGCCGCGTTTGCCACCTATGCGCCGTATCACCGGGCTCGGGTGGGTTTGGAATGTCCACCTGCTGCGCCAAACTCCCCAGACCCTCTGCCAGTCTGTCTTCGCGCATGACCATGTCAGGCACGGCAAACTGCGCCATGCCTTGTAAAAGGGTCAGCTGGCTTGCCCAGGACGGATCAACACGAATACTTGTCTGCCCTGCCAGATTGGTCTTGAGGAATTTCAGAAAGCCCATAAAGGCGCGCTTGTGATCCTGATCTGAATAGCTGGACAGATCGGCCAATTCAGGCGCCTGATCCGGTAGCGCCAGCTTATGGACCCTGATCAGATTGGCGCGAATTTCAGGCAGGCCACGTGGGCCGTCCAGTAAGATACGATCGCAAAACGCCGCATGTGCGCGCGCCAAAGGGTGGCGCAGAACGGCAAAGCTTCGATGCGTTTGGTGCCCTTCCTGCCAAGCACGGAGCGACTTTTGCGTAAATTTCTCGATCAAGGCATCTGTCGGTGCCGCATCTACATCGGCTAACCACTGCCGCACTGCCCGATCAGGCCCCGAGCGCAACGGCATGTAGATCAGCCCGGACTTTGGCGCGGCGATATACGTCGGAATGGCAGGACCGCGGTTCGGTTCAAAATGCGGGGTGCGCGCAAGATCAAAACGATCAAGCCGCGCAAGCGCCTCTTTCATCTCTGCGAAGTTATCAACCTTCTGTTCCAACGGCGCGGGGTTTTGCTTTTTCAGTTTCTTGTTCACACCCGAAAGGCGCGCTTCAGTGCCCAAAAACGCTGCCAAGCCATTCAATACGTCTACATCACGCAGATCATCATAATTGATGTAGAACGCTGCCTGCCCACTGGTTTGCAAGGCACGGTGAATGCGCACCTGAAACCCTTGTATCGCTTCAAGGTGCGCCTCGAATGCGGCGGGATCAAAGGTGATCGATATCGCCTTTGCATGGGTGGCATTCGTCAGCTTCCATTGCCCTGTGGCCTGCGCGATCTTCCAACTGACAAAGCTATCCAGCGGGTTGCGTGTCAGGATGATTTTGGCGCAACGCGGATCATTGATGCATGTGTTCAGGACACGCGGGTCGTGATCATGAAAGAACCGAAACCCAGCCAGTGCGTCGCTTTCCTTGATTTTAGCCAGCAAGGCATGCGGGTCTTTTTCGCGAGCGTCGCGATCCATGCCTAGCAATGCGTCCGTTTTGGGATATCCCACAAACGAAGGATTGAAGGCCTCACCGTGACAGCTGACGCCATCAAGCATATTGATGTTCGCCTCTAGCAGGTTTGACCCCGTGCGCATTTCAGCCAACAGGATGAAGGAGTCGAACTTACTCATTTGCCGCTGATCACATAAGGTTTGCGGCGTGGTATCGGCTTGGTTGGTTGCAGGCTGCCGGCCATGATGTCCCCGGTCAGGAACGGATGCATGCCTTGATTCTTAAGGTCTTGCAAAAAGTCAGGCAAACCCGTCAGATCCGGCATTTTTGGCACTTCCTTCAGCGCGGTCCCACGGTGGCCCGCGATTTCATCGATAATCGTCTGAAGCACATTCATGGGCGACTCGATGAACTGTGCAAGGGTAATGATCTTGATCCGCGCCCGCGCGTCAGGGCTCCGCAGCACCTTTAGAAATTTGTCTTCGATCCGTTGCAAGCGCGCCGCCTCGCGTCGGACATCGCTGGCCGAGCGGCCGGACGCAAAAAGCGGAATTGACCAAGCCCCCGAGACCACCCAGATGCTGGCATTCGTATCTTTCGCCAAGGTCCAGCCGATATCCTGCGTGTCTGCAGGCCCGAACTGAAAGCAATGGTGTTGGTCGCGACCATTCCAGATCAGATTGGTCAGAAACATTTTGCCATTATAATCCCGCAGTCGGGCATTGTCTGACTGCCCACCACGATACACGTCGCTTTCATCCGCAAAATGCGCCCTGTCTTTTGCAAAAAGATGCCCATGCACCTGTGCGCCCGTTTGCTTGCCCAACCACGCTTGAAACGCAGGAAAGACATCATCAAATCCCTGTAAAACGGCATAGGGGGCAGCCGCAATACTGTTCTGGCGGTCGATGCTGGGATAGCGGCTTTGCATATAGAGCCCCGGCCTGCCAAGCGTGCGGCGTTCGACCGCTTGGGAAAAGACGCGGTCAACAGCGCCCGAGTTTGGCTCTTCTGCGCTTAGCTGCGGGCCTTCGGACAGCGGAAACATCCGGTACAAAAGATCTGCATCACGCCATATCTTGCGGGCAACAAAGCTTTTTGATCGCTGCAAAAGCTCGGCATGATCATCAAAGAAAATATGCGGTTTACCCTGATAATCAAATTTGGCCAGCGTCAGTGAACGGCTTTCGACTCTGCGCGCATGCAGGCGCGTCAGGGTCTGATAATAGCTTTCATCAGGGATCCAGACCCTACGGAAATAGGCATCATAGATTTCGCGCTTGGGGTCGCAGAGAATCGCATCAAGGGTCTGGCGCGTCAGACACCACCATTGCGACCCCATATGCGGCACGATGCCTTCGGGAATACTACGACTGTATCCAATTTTCTGTTGGAATTTGACAAAAGCATCAAACAGGCGGCGCTGCTTTTTCCATGTAAAGGGGAACCGAAGTGTGAACCGTTCGCGATCCAGACCGCCTACGGTCCAAGGAACATCCGCAGTGGTCGCGCTCTCAATAAAGTCCGTGTCAGGATGTGCATCCAGATAGTGCTTTAATTCGGTGATCGGGCGCAGGGGTATGCAGGCACCTGACGCAAGATACACATGCTGCACATTCGGAAACTCCTCTAGCAGCAGTGTCGCTGCCTCTTGTGAGGCCGCCACCAGCCCCCAAGTCCCCCATTCACAGCGGTGCCGCACCGAAAACCGCACGTCGCTCAAGTCAGCGACCGCTTTGGAAAACTGGTTGTACGTGGCATCCGGCACATTGCTATCCACATGCACGACGACAGGGCATCCCGCCTCAGCCCAGTGCCGCACCATTTGCTCGGCCCTGTCAAAGGCGGTGTGCACCAGCATGATGATACCCAAACTCATGCCCAGTTCCCCTTGGACATCAGACCAAGCACCTCAAGCTGGCGCCAATTGATGTATTGCTCGCTCCATTGGCACCACAGGTCCGGGTCCGCGCCATGCCGTTCGGCGTAGGTTCTGTATTCCTGCCCGTTTCGGTAGTGCTCGGCACGTTGCGCTTCCTCGGTCGCGCGATCGCCAAAGGTGTTCAAAAACTTCGCATGCAGCAAGACACCCGAGGTTTTCTCACCCCCTTGCTGATCATAAACGAGGTTGAGGCCACGCGGCAGCATCATATGGGTCGAACTGACGTAGGCATAAGGCTTGCGCCATTTCACAAAGGGAATCTTGTTCAGGGCCGGCGCCTGTTTCGGCTTGGTCGCAAAAAAGCTGCGTGCGCGTGGGCCGCCTTGAATCCAAAGGTTTTTCAGCAGTTTGTTCTGCGACATAAAGTAATTGCCGGGGTCAAACCAGCTTGCCGTCTCAAATGGATCATCCCCGGGGCTATAGCTGGTCTGTCCGACCGGTCCTTTTGGATACATGTCCAACAACATCGCGCCAAACGACCGCACCTCCGAGGCATCCAGCCAATCGGCCAACGCACGAATGGGGCGGGTATCACAGAACGGATAGACAAAGAATTCATCCACATCGACGGTCAGCGCCCAATGCCCGTGAGCGTATTTACCCTGCAGATACGTCAGCCAATCGACGCCA
Source organism: Yoonia sp. (assembly GCA_023263855.1). Classification (GTDB taxonomy): domain Bacteria; phylum Pseudomonadota; class Alphaproteobacteria; order Rhodobacterales; family Rhodobacteraceae; genus Yoonia. Next base: position 31,431 of record JALQUF010000020.1, read on the forward strand.
TAGCGCGCCTCGCCATAAGGGGCGTCCGTGCGCCACAAAGAGACATCAGGTTGCTTTTGCGCAAAGGCGGGTCCGGCGTCTTCGCTGCCATTATCGACCATCAGAAAGTGGGTGATCCCCAACTTGCGATAGTACTCAAAAAAGAAGGGCAGGCGCACATCCTCATTCCGAAATGTGCAAAAAAGCAAAATATCATCTGGCCCAATGTCGCGTGTCCGGTCAGACACTGCCGTCAGCTCGCGCCCTTTGCGCAAGGCGCGCGCCCGCCACCGTTTGCGCTGCCACCGCAGCCGATATGATGTCCAGATTCCCAAGGGGTCCGTTACCTTTGCCTACTCTTGACAGCCAACATATCAGACCCATTGCCCCTTTGACATCAACCCCAGTTCAACCAATTGCGCAGGCCCCTGATATCGGCAAGAGCCTTCGTGCCAAAGATCGGGGTTTTCGGTCAGTCGGCGGTGATAATCCTGATAAAGCGCGGTATTCTGAAAATGTTGGCCCCGCGTCAACTCTTCCGCAGATTTCGCACTGACGATCGGCAGGAACTTGGTATGCAACAACACTCCGCTGACTTTGCTGTCGCTCGTAAAATCAAAAACGTCATGCAGCCGGGTGGGTAAGATTTGATGGGTTGAGCTGACATAGGCATAGCGCCAAGACCAGCGCACCAAAGGCGTTTTGTTCAGCGTCGGCGCGCGTGCAGGCTCATCTGCAAAAAAAACCCTTTCACGCACACCGCCTTGAATCCAAAGATTCCCGTAATACTGATGCACCTGATTGCGATAGTTGACCGCATCAAACCATCCCAAAGTCTGTATCGGATCATCGCCCGGCCGGTACACCGCAGAGTCCAATGGCCCCTTGGGATACATATCCAACATCAACGCGCCAAAGGACGCGTGCCCTTGTTGATCGAGCCACGCTGTCAGGTCGTGCAAATCACGGCTTTCACAGTCTGGGTAGGTCAAAAGCTCATCCGCATCCACGGTCAGGCACCAATGATTGTTCCCATACTGCCATTGCAGCCATCCAAGCCAATCCATACCAAAACGGGCCAACCGATAGCTGTGATCTGTCGACCAGAGCGATACATCAGGCTGCTTCGCCAGATACGCGGCTGTGCCATCATCGCTACCGTTATCAACAAATAGAAAGTGTTGAATGCCGCGTTTGCGATAGTACGCCAGGAAATGCGGCAGCCGGACAATTTCATTGCGCACCGTCGCAAAGCACAGGATCGCATTGGCTGATATCAGCCCTGTCCGATCAACGGATAAAGTAAGCTCTTTTCGTTTGCGCCATATCCGAAACAAGAACCGCCGGCGTTTCCAGCGCAGGCGGTACGCGTGCCACAGACCAGACTTGGGCAAAGACATATATCTTACTGGGCTGCCTGCGTGTTGGCGGGCAGCTGCGCCAAAAAGGCGGCAAGCTCATCACGCAGTTCGTCGCGGGCAAGCGCAAAGGCAACGGTCGCCTGCAAAAAACCAGCCTTCGATCCGCAATCGTACCGCTCACCTTCAAAGCGATACCCAAAGACATCACGGTCAGACCGGATTTCCTCTGCGATGGCGTCAGTCAGCTGGATCTCACCACCGGCGCCGCGTCCGATCTTGTCAAAATTCGCCAGAACCTGCGGAGTCAGGATGTACCTCCCGATCACCGCAAGGTTTGAAGGCGCCGTTCCCGGCGCGGGTTTTTCAACCATACCCCGTGCCTTGACGATGGGACCAGTCAGATCCTCAACATCAAGGACACCATAGGCTGACGTTTGCTCGGGCGAAACTTCCATCGTCGCGACCATAGCGCCACCGGTTTCCTGATATGCCTCGACCATCTGTTGCAAGCAGGGTTTTTCGCCCGCAATCACATCGTCAGGCAGGATAACGGCAAATGGCTCATCTCCGATCAACTTGCGCGCGCATGAAACCGCATGTCCAAGGCCCAGCGCCTTGTGCTGGCGCAGATAGGCGATCGTTCCGCTATCCATATTTGTGGTGCGCAGGATTTGCAGCAATTCTGTCTTGCCGGATTCTTCAAGTGCGGCTTCCAGATCAGGTGCCAGATCAAAATAGTCTTCAAGCGCTGACTTGCCTCGTGACGTAACAAAGATGAAATCCTCGATGCCTGCCGCACGGGCCTCATCAATCGCGTATTGGATCAACGGACGGTCGACCAAAGTCATGATCTCTTTGGGGACCGATTTTGTCGCCGGAAGAAACCGCGTACCCATGCCAGCTACTGGAAAAATAGCTTTTGAGACTTTTCTATTCATCTTGCTCTTACCCTCGAAATGTTCGGTCTCAGCAGTAACAGCTTAACTGTGCTTTTAAAAAGGCAAAGGCCTATATTTTCTACTGACGAACCGTCTGAAACCCGTGTGTTTGCCTAGTCTTGGCCCATCTCTGCCAGCATTGCCTCAATGCGAGGCACATCTTCAGGATTATTCAGTTCCCAGAATTGGCGGCCCTGCGCTGCAACTTCAACGCAAAGCATCGGGACTCCCCGTTCCAAAAAACGCAATTGCTCTAGCCCTTCCAATTGCTCCAACGGGCCGGCAGGCCAATCAGGATATGCCGCAAGGGCCTTGGGGCGGTAGGCATAGACACCGACATGATGAAAAACGGGTGTTTCATCCCCATCTTGATAGGTTTTTCCCGTGTAAGGGATCACTTCTTTTGAGAAATAAAGCGCATTTTGGTCAGCCCCAAAGACCGCCGTTGTCCCACCAACACGGCCTTCGCGACGATCCTGCAACAGGCCATTCAACGCGCGCCCTTCCGTCCGTAAAACGGGGGTCGCGACATCTGCATTGGGATTATCGCGCAAACCTTGGACTAGCTCTTCGATAAACCACGCGGGCGTCAGCGGCGCGTCGCCTTGCAAGTTCACGACGATGTCAAAGGGATCACCCAGTTTTTCAAGGGTTTCGGCGCATCGCTCTGTCCCATTCTGGCAGGTTGTCGTGGTCATAACGACCTCTGCACCAAATGCCTCAGAGGCCTGCGCAATACGCGTGTCATCTGTTGCGACAACGACCTTATCAATGCCAGCCACGCCACAGGCGGCATCCCATGACCGGCGGATCAGGCTTTTGACTTGGCCACTGGCGCCGCGCAATTCGACAAGGGGCTTACCCGGATATCGTGTTGAGGCATAGCGGGCGGGAATAACGATCAGAACTGACATCACTGCTTCTCCAAAACAACGCCGGGGGCATAGGCAATAAAGAACGGGTTTTCGAAACCGGATTTGCCATAGGCCAAAGGTGTATGGTCATCAAAACGGACCACTTTGCCCCCTGCACCGTTCAAAACGGCATGACCGGCGGCGGTATCCCATTCCATCGTGCGGCCAAGGCGCGGGTAAAGGTCAGCCTCGCCTGTCGCGATCAGGCAGAATTTAAGCGATGACCCCGCACTTTTCATATCTGCGGTTGCATATTTGGCAATGTAGTCGTCTGTCGCCTGATCCCGGTGCGATTTGGAAGCCACCACAAGAAGTGCTGTATTATCAGGCGTCGATACCGTGATAGGCGCGGTTGCACCGGCGATTTTCTTGGCAAATGGCCCCTCTTCTTCGACAGACTTGCCCTCGGCATCAGTATAAAACAGCCGCTCTTTCGCTGGGGCATAGACAACGCCACGAACGGGCGTACCATCCTTCACATAGGCAATATTGACGGTAAAATCACCACGCCGCTTGATGAACTCTTTGGTGCCATCCAGCGGATCGACGATCAGGAAACTACTGACCGATTGCGCATGCGATGCGGCCTGTTCTTCGGTGACAAGTGGAACATCTGGAAAGGCCGCACGCAAACCGGCGCTGATGATCGCGTCTGCGGCTTCATCGGCAACGGTTACCGGGCTTTCATCGCTTTTTGCACGAACTTCAAAATCGTCTTCACCATAGACTTCCATAATTTTGTCACCGGCCTGCAAAGCCAGATCACGCATCACCTGCGTCAGTTTCACAAAATCCATAGTGTGCTGCCTGTCATCAAAAAGCCCCGGTCGCCCTGTTTATGGTGTTTCATCAAGCAATCAGCAAGGCTATCGTGGGGCGTCAAACAAGAGCCTTTGCGCAAACAAGCCGGACCCCAGATGTTCCAGACGCCGATCCATAGAAGCAAAACAAGCGGGCTGTTTAGCATGCTTGAGGTGACGTATCATACGATCGTGCGCAAAGCGCGCGGCGGACATCGTAATGCTGTGATCGCAATGGTGCTCAATTTGATCCAAGGCTTGACGATGATAGTGGCATTCTTGCTGTTTTTTCAGGTACTCGGGCTGCGTAGTTCGCCAATTCGTGGCGATATGATGCTTTATATCATGTCAGGGATTTTTGTTTATCTGACGCATATCAAGGCCGTGAGTGCCGTCATGGGGGCGGGTGGGCCCACATCATCCATGATGCTTCACCGCCCGATGAATACGATTATCGCAATTGTCGCAGCGGCACTTTCATCGCTTTATACACAGATCATCACATTGGTCGTCATCCTGTCGATCTACCACATCGCCTTTACGCCGATCACCATCCACGATCCAGTCGCGGCAATGGGCTTCTTCCTGATGGCGTGGTTTTCGGGCTGCGCTGTTGGCATGATTTTTCTTGCGCTAAAACCTTGGTTTCCCCGGTTCACCGCCATTGCCAAGACCATCTATATCCGTGTGAACATGATCGCCTCGGGAAAGATGTTTGTTGTGAATACCTTGCCAGCATCAATGATGGCGATGTTTGACTGGAATCCGCTGTTTCACAATATCGATCAGATGCGCGGTGCGGTCTTCCTGCACTACAACCCACAGTTCACAAATCCTGACTACCCAATTTACCTATCGCTCGTTTTGATCATGATCGGGCTCATGGGCGAATTTTTCGGGCGTCAGCACGTCTCATTAAGCTGGTTTGCCGGACGATAGGCGAAACAAGCTCTGACCTGAGCACAAAAACCGGTATTTTAGGCATCTCTCACGCCCCCTGATGCTTGCAGCCCCAATATCGCATCCCTATATACGCCAAGATCGTAGTTCATGGGCTAATGCCTTGGACAGACTCATGTAACTGGCGCGGGTGCCGAAACGGGTTCGCGCTGCTCAAACCGCCTAAAGCAGAGGGATTTGAAAAATGGCCAAAGTGATTGGTATCGACCTGGGAACGACGAACTCCTGTATCGCCATTATGGACGGTGCAAAGCCACGTGTCGTAGAAAACTCTGAAGGTGCGCGCACGACGCCATCTATCGTTGCGTTCACAGATGATGAACGCCTTGTGGGCCAGCCCGCGAAACGTCAGGCTGTGACCAACCCTGAAAACACAATCTTTGCTGTCAAGCGTCTGATCGGTCGCCGGTTCGACGACAAGG
>JALQUF010000210.1 GCA_023263855.1 Yoonia sp.
TTGGTATTTCAAAAGGTCAGTCCCTAGAAGTCTCAGGAAGCGACTTGGCAAAGACCAGATTGTTGAGTCATTGAAGACACGCGATCTGCGCGTGGCGCAAACCAAACGTTGGGAACGTGCTGCCCATTGGGAAGCTCAGTTTGAAGCGCTGGGCGGAATGCCCAGCGGCGATCAGCACACCACCCCTAGGGAGGCTTACAGGGCGGCGATAGCGTACTTAAGGGAAGCAGAGCCCGCTATCAGTGTCGGCATGAGTGCTCCTGACGCCATGACGGACTTAGAGGTCAGACAAGACATCTTGCTTGATCGGGCAATATCGCAGTTTGGTGTCGATGAGGCTGGACGCCCGATGAATATGGTTCCGCAAGATGAGGCCCAATGGGATGCGATCAAGGACTACATTGCTGAGCGCCGAGGGAAACCTCTTAGGGCTGCTATAGCGTATGGTATGTCGATCTCTGAGGCGGCCGAGCGATATCTTAGGAGGGCTGAGAAGGACGAAGAGGAAAAGACCCTTAGGCAGTATCGTACTACGCTGAGACTCCTCAACGACTTCACCAATGATAAGCCAATTGCCACACTAGCCAAGGCAGATGTTGGAAAGTTCATGGGTGTCCTTGAAACCATGAGCGCAGACTGGGGTAAGTCTCCCAAGGACAAGGGTCTGGCCCTTGCCCAGTTAAAAAAGAAATATGCTGGCAAAGGAAAGCCACTTTCTAACAGGACGCTGAACAGACATCTCACCGCAATCTCGAATCTCTGGGAATGGGCAACAGCAAATGGAGAGGCCGAGGGCGATAATCCAACCAAGGGGCTACATCGGGCGATCTCAAGGGCTGACGACAAAGCTGCTACATATCTATCTTTTGAGGCAGACGAATTGCAGCGGCTGTTTACCGGTTCTCTGCCCAAGGACCCAATAGTCACTGAGGTGGCTTTGGTAAGTCTCTATTCTGGTATGCGGTTAGAGGAGGTTTGTTCCTTGCAGTGGCGGAACATCAGGGAAGCTGAAGGTGTTCTATACTTCGACGTTACCGCGGCAAAGTCCGTTGCTGGCGTTCGTAAGGTTCCCGTACATGACGCGTTGGGCTGGTTGCTTGAGCGTCGGAAAAGCCCGAATGATCCTGTGTGGCCCGGCAGAAGGGACTCGCAGTCGATCAGCAAAGCCTT
>JALQUF010000211.1 GCA_023263855.1 Yoonia sp.
ACATGATACAATTTTGCAAGATGCAGACACAATTCATTTTGAAACAGAACGAATCAAGATGAAAATCATCAGAGTGCCGTTTGAAAGTGTGCAGGTCAAGACAATTATCAAAAGTGATACATTGAATTTGATACAATACGACACTATAAAAGTCGTGCAGAAAGAAATTGTGACTAAGACAGATGTGAAAACTGTTGTGCCTTTTTGGTTGTATATTGTAATTGTTTTGCTTATATTGTACCTGTTATATATTATGTTTTTTAGACGTATTTAAAGCATTTAAAACATTGAATTATGCCGAAACGACCGAAGCCTTTCAAGTTGCCCTGGATTAGAAAAAGAAAGCGTGAATACAAATCGGGCAGCTGGTCAAAAACGGATAATTCAAAAATATATAATGGTCAAAGGTGGCGAAGATTACGAAAATGGTTTTTTGTGAATAATCCGCTTTGTGCTGAATGTGAACGCAATGGATTAATCACAGCAGGTACAGATGTTGATCACATTACACCGATTCGATTGGGTGGCGAAGTGTATGACGAAAATAACTTGCAAACATTGTGCAAAAGTTGTCACGCTCGAAAATCGGGACGTGAAGCACACATGAAATAAGAAATGATAAAAACATGGCAGTAAGATATAGTCAAGAGTTGACAAACATTGCAGGTGACGAATATAGAGTTGATATAATTGATGATAATTTTGTCGGCACAACATCAGAATTTATTCTTGTAGATTTTGAGGTGGATTGGAAAGGTCAGCAAAATGACAGAAGTAACTTTATCACAGGTTCGAGCTGTTCTGTTATCATGCAAAGCACAACGTCAAGCAATCTGGATACGCTTGTTAATGATATACTTGATGCAGAAGAAGGTCGCTTTCAGATTGCGATATACAAAAAAGGAGGTTCTGGTGCAGGTTCTTTTGAGTTGTGGTGGTGGGGTTTGGTGCTGAACGATTTGTCACAAGGTGCAGATGAAACGCCAACTGAATACACGATTACAGCGACGGACGGATTAGGTATATTAAAAGGTGTGCCGTATGAAAACTCGGGCTTACCTTTTATCAACAAGACAGCAGTAGAAACGTTGATGACTGCATTGCAATTTATACCGTATAATTCTTTTTTTGATGCT
>JALQUF010000212.1 GCA_023263855.1 Yoonia sp.
CACTCTTTCCCTACACGACGCTCTTCCGATCTCGTTTTTTTAATTCCTTTATCAAACGCACCCTTTCCATCTATAGGATTTCCTAGGCCATCTACAACTCTTCCTAATAATTCTTTACCCACAGGAGTATCAACAATATTACCAGTTCTTTTTACTACATCCCCTTCTTTAACATTTCTGTCATCACCAAAAATTACGACACCAACGTTTTCACTTTCTAAGTTTAGAGCCATACCTTTTGAACCATCTGCAAACTCTACCATTTCACCAGCTTGAACATTATCCAAACCATAAATCCTAGCAATACCATCTCCAACTGATAAAACTTGACCAACTTCTGTGACTTCTGCTTTATCACCAAAATTTTTAATTTGTTCTTTTAATATTTTTGTAACTTCTGAAGGATTTATTTCCATTTATGCCTCTATCATTCTATTTTCGATTTGTTGTAATTTATTTTTAATTGAGGTATCGACCATAGTACTTCCTACTTGTACTACCAAACCTCCTATTAAACTTTCGTCATATTTGTAGTTTAATTTTATTTTTGAGCTAAAATTTTTTGTTAACTCCTCTGTAATTTTTGCAATTTCTTCATTAGATAATTCTTTTGCTGATTTTAATTCTGCCTTAAGTTCACCTCTTTTTCTTGAACAAATCTCAATAAAGCTTTTAAGAATACGCTCAATAAAAAAGAAACGTCTTTTTTGAATTAAGAAACTTAAAAAATTTTTAAATAAAGACTCAAATTTATTATTTTCAGAGATTGTATTGATTACTTTTAATAAATCTTCTTGGCTTGTAGTTGGATCTTTAATCAAATTAGAAAAATCTTCACTTTGCTCAATTAAATTAAGAATAGATGAAGACTGATCTTCGATCTGACTTAAAAGATTGTTTTCCTCTGAAAGTTCAAAAAGCGCAAGAGAATACCTTTCAGCTGAAGTTATTGAAAATCCGGTGTCTTTACTCAACTTGGTTCCTCTATAATGTTGAAGATTATTTAAAAATCACGCCCTAAATAGCATATGACCCTTATGTCTTCAAGTAGCGGATTCGTAAAAAAGGCCTCTTTTTTGCGGTTAATTGAAGTTAAT
>JALQUF010000213.1 GCA_023263855.1 Yoonia sp.
ATGAGCAAAAGCTTATGGTGGTAAGCATAAATGCAGTAACGCCCAGCCAGTCAGACAGAGTGCCTGGTATGGTAGATAAAACACTGAGCGCTTTTAAGCGAGGCGAGAAAGACTTGTTAGACAAGCCCATGGTGGTAGATCGTGACATGAACATAGTCAACGGACACCACAGATATGACGCACTAAAGCAAATGGGCATGTCTAAAGTGCCTGTGCTCAAAGTAGATGCTACCTTGCCTGAACTTATCCAAGACTTCAGCCACACTACCAGCAAACTCCCTGTGAAAGAAGTAAAATACACAGAGCCGCAGTTAGACGTTGAATGGGAAGAAGCAAATCGTTATCCATATTTGGCAAAACTTGGACAGGCTGGCTGGATAGAACTTGCCAAGCAAGGCAAGGCTATCACAGTTGATAGTGATAGTGTAAAGAAGATAGGCAACACTGGCGCTGATGGTTCAGAAACTTTAGATGACCTAGAACCAGTCAAAGTCGACAGACTTAGGAAGTCCATGAAGTCAGGCACAGTTGAAATGCCTATTGTAGTAAAACAACCTGATGGTAGCCTGGAACTCGTAGCAGGTAACACCAGACTCATTGGGCTTATCAACAAACAAGGCAAAGCTGTGGTATGGTATGTGGATGCCAGCAACCTTGACGAGGGTAACAAAGCACAAAAAGGCATACCTGCCAATGCTACTGACGCACAATTAAGAAGTGCCAGAAAGGCAGGCGGGGCCAAGGGCAAGCGAGCACACTGGTTGCTCAATATGCGCAAGGGTAACAGGAAGAAGAAGTGAAATATCTGTTGGCACTTGTAATACCCATTACGGTTAGTGCTACTGATATGACAACTCAAGTAGACGTTTACCAATATTATCACGGTGGATGGAGTTTCTATAATACCACTGACAAGCATTTGAGATGCAACATAGGGCTCACAGAGTATCCACGCTGGAGCACCAGTGTTATGCCTAAATCGCCATCTTTTGAAAAACCCATAAAAGTGCCAGGTACCATAGGCAACAGAAACTTTGATCTCAAACCTTATGGTAACTATTCATATAGTAGGAAAGATGTAGGTACTGTCTA
>JALQUF010000214.1:0-786 GCA_023263855.1 Yoonia sp.
TTCCTCTTGCGGTCCCGCGGCGCGGACTCTAAATACCCCTTCACCGGCGGCGCTGAGGCGGGCGTTGGGACATCGGACGGGGCGTTGATTGCTTACGGTGGTGGATAATTCAGGGGTATATGAGGGCGGGCGCGCCGTTGAGTTAGGGCGCACTGGTCTTGTTGTTTGTCTCTGGGTTGCTCTTTGACATTGCTAATATCTGAAGAGATATGCGGGCGGTTTGGTTTGTTTCGGCAAGTCTGGACGTCTGTATGTCGCGCTCTTAGGGTGTTTGTTTGGCGATTTGGGTTGGTGGGTGTTTCGGCATTCCTGGGCTCAAGTAGCGAGGCGGTAGCCCGATGATAGAGTGTCAGCTTCACTGTTTGGCGGCTTTTGTTTCCTTGTGAAACTTGAGCGCATCAAACAGAGAAAACGCCAGGTGATGTCAGTAATGTCATCTGGTGGATGTGCAGAGGTTCGACTGTCAAGAAGGCTATTATGTAGCCTTTCAACTTGAGAGTTTGATCCTGGCTCAGAACGAACGCTGGCGGCAGGCCTAACACATGCAAGTCGAGCGAGGACTTCGGTTCTAGCGGCGGACGGGTTAGTAACGCGTGGGAACGTACCCTTTTCTACGGAATAGCCTCGGGAAACTGAGAGTAATACCGTATACGCCCTTAGGGGGAAAGATTTATCGGAGAAGGATCGGCCCGCGTTAGATTAGATAGTTGGTGGGGTAATGGCCTACCAAGTCTACGATCTATAGCTGGTTTGAGAGGATGATCAGCAACACTGGGACTGAGACAC
>JALQUF010000214.1:796-1088 GCA_023263855.1 Yoonia sp.
GTGGGGAATCTTAGACAATGGGCGCAAGCCTGATCTAGCCATGCCGCGTGAGTGATGAAGGCCTTAGGGTCGTAAAGCTCTTTCGCCTGTGAAGATAATGACTGTAGCAGGTAAAGAAACCCCGGCTAACTCCGTGCCAGCAGCCGCGGTAATACGGAGGGGGTTAGCGTTGTTCGGAATTACTGGGCGTAAAGCGTACGTAGGCGGATTGGAAAGTATGGGGTGAAATCCCAGGGCTCAACCCTGGAACTGCCCTGTAAACTATCAGTCTAGAGTTCGAGAGAGGTGAGTG
>JALQUF010000215.1 GCA_023263855.1 Yoonia sp.
GTTCAAACATTAGTGGATGCATACCTGTATATAAAAATTCTTTTTCAGCAAAAATTCTTCTACCACCTTCTACTTTTTCATTCACTAATAATGCTTCACCATTTAATTTGAAATGAAACATTTCATCCAGTATTCCAAATTTTTCATTGAAACTTTGATAATCATCATTGTTTGTAGTTGTTAAATTATAAAGGAACTCTAAATTCCACACATCTTCTTTTTTACGATTTAAGTTAATTTCAGCATTCAATTTGATGCTTTCTTCATTGTGCCAAGTTTGAGTATTGTCTAAGACTAATTTGTTTTCATCTAGCAGGTCAATATCCACTGTGCGTTTAATAAAACCATGCTCTGCAGTTTCTTTACTGGATTGAATATCTTTAAAAATATTGTTTCTATTCCAATACACATTTAATTCATCTTTTAAAAGACCTTCAGTCACTAATTCATTGGCATCATAACTTGATCTTAATAATGGAAAATAATCAAATTGAAGTGTTTTTTTCATTGTTATCTTTTTGTGCCGAAGAAGTTGAATATGTATTTGGGTCTTTGTCCGCAGTTCGATCCGGCGTGCCAAGCATTTCTGTCGGGCCATTTGTACACGTCACCTGCTTTGGCATTGTAATACAATTCGTCTTCAACAATTAAGACGTGTCCAGGGTGTGTATCCTCCATGTGTACATGGAATCTTTCTATGTTGTTTAATTTGCGTAATTCTTCTTCGTTGTCCTGTGTGTCCCAGTGCCATGGAGCATGATTACCTTGATGTATAACACTGACCCAACAACTTAAAACATCTACTCCTACATAATCGGAAAATTTATCTACAACACTTCTATCAAAATTAGTTTCAGGTATACACATATCCCAGCCAATTGTGCCACCTTCTGATGCCAGTGTGTATCCTGCTTTGTCCCATGCTTCACTGATCTCTTTGATGCCAGGTAGATCATCTTTCTTTGTGTGTCTTGGTCCTTGGTATGCTGGTTGGGAATTCTTTATAGATTCAACAACTGATGCCCAATCTATCACATCACTACAATTTCATATGTATTGTTTCATTCTGCGTATGCCAAATA
>JALQUF010000216.1 GCA_023263855.1 Yoonia sp.
CACCTGACAATGGCTCTTGTTCATAAGTGAAATAATCCTTGCGGGTATCATTCCATTTCCAATTGAAATGACCAAGGGGTACCAATCTGAAATTTTCTGGATAGTTGTGAAGAAAGGTTCCATCAGTTTTTACACCAGTAGTTGCGAATTTTGTGGGGATCTCTAGGGGGTCTAGACTTTGCCATTGAAAAACTGTTGCACCACCTCCTACATCCGAGGCATCGGTGATGATGACAATTTCACCATGGGGTCTGGGGACACCTAGTTCATGAGCATTTGTAATTTTTGCTTTGAGCTCTTCTAATTTTTCTTGTTCCTTTTTTGTCCATTTCCAGATTGCATGTTTTCTGGTAAGGTCAGTGAGGGGGGCGGATGAGAATGTGAAATTTTTGACATGACGGCGGTAAAAATTCATGGCACCAAGAAATCTTCTCAAATCTTTGAGATTTCTGATTTGCCCTGAAAGAATGGCTTGTACCTTTGTGGGTGAGGGGGACCACTTTCCAAAACCGATGTGAAAACCTAGGTAGTCAAGTTTGTAGTGGCAAGGGGGGTATGCCTGAACTTCCACCAAAAGCTTATCTCTCCCCCATGAAATCACATTTGGAGAGTTTTACTCTGACATTGTTTTCCAGGCAAGTTTGGATGAATTTTTCAATCAACATGAGATGCTCTTCTTGGGAATTTGTACCAAGACCTGAGTCATCAAAGAAAGCACTGAGGAAAATGTCACGAGAATTTACTCCCAATTCTTGGAGTTTTTGTTTGGCTTTGGCACACAGAATTTCCATCATTTCTTGGAAAACTCCGGGGGCACCCTGCAAACCAAAAGGCATGCATTTCCAACGGAAACATCTACCATTGGGGATTGTGAAGGCGGTAAGCTCCTGAGCTCTGTCACTCAAACCAATTTGCCAAAAACCTGATCTGAGGTCTAGCTTTGATTTGAAACGTTTGCTTGCAAGATTTTCAATCATCTCCTCCATATTTGGAAGGAAACTGGCATGGGGGGTTGTTCTCTGGTTCAACTTTGCATACTGCCCTACCATCAT
>JALQUF010000217.1 GCA_023263855.1 Yoonia sp.
TGCTCTTCTAAATGTTTCTTTCTTAGAAGAAACATCAATCATATTAAAAGAATTTTTTTGAAAAATCTCTTTAGCCCAATCTTGAAGATTTTCTTGCTCAACTACTTTTGGCTTGGTCATTATCCTCCAGTAGTAGATAAATTTTTAGTTAGGCCTGTTTCTCCAAGCTCTAAATAATGAGACTCTTTTTTAAAGTTAAGTTGTTTTAAAATTAAATCTTTTAATTCTTCAGTTTGATCATCCTTTTGCATTAAATGTCGAATATTAATTCCAGTATTACCAAATAAACAAAGTCTTAAATCACCTTTAGCCGTTATTCTTAAACGGTTACAACTTTTACAAAAATCTTTTGAGTAAGGAGCTATAACACCAAATTTACCTTTGTAATCTGTGTTGATATAATTTTTAGATGGACCAGCATCTTTTCCAAATGTTTGAAAAATCCAATCTCTCTCATTTAAATAATTAACAAACTTTGATGAAGGTACGTGATATTTGTTAAAGTAATCCAAATTATCTCCTGTTTGCATCAATTCTATATATCTAAAATCAACTTCATTTGTTTTTATAAATTCAGCCCATTTATCAAAGTCTTCTTCTTTATCATTTACTCCTTTGAGTAAAACTGCATTAATTTTTATATTTTTAAAATTAAGTTCTTGTAATTTTTTTATCCCTTCTAGAATTTCTGGTAATCGATCGTGCCCAGTTATGTTCTTAAAGGTTTCTCGATCTAAACTGTCGATACTTATATTAATCCCATCTAATCCACTTTCTTTAATTTTTTGAGCTTTTTGATCTAGGTGGTAGCCGTTTGTAGTAATTACAGTTTTTTTTATTCCTGAATGCTTTTTGATTACTTTTAAAACATCAAAAAAATCTTTTCTAACTGTGGGTTCTCCACCAGTTAATCTAATTTTGCAAACACCTAATTCAGATAACGCTTTTGTTAATCTTTCAATTTCTTTTATGTTTAAAAAAGTTCTATTATCACTTTTGTCTGCCTGATAACCATTGGGTAAAC
>JALQUF010000218.1 GCA_023263855.1 Yoonia sp.
AGGTTGGTGACGTGTGCTTGGAGCGGGTGCTCATCGTCATAGCTGGGTGCGGGGATGTGGGTCATGATGGCGCCAAAAAGTGGCTCCAGATCGGGGTTATCCGGAAGCGAACCATCTGCGGGGCGATTGGTCGATGCAGCACCCTCTCGACCCGAGGCATAGATGATGGGCAACTCCAGAAGCGAATCCACATCCACATCGGGAACCTCATCGGCAAGGTCAGAGGCCAGACCCAAGAGCAAGTCCTGAGTTTCGTGGACGACCGCATCAATGCGGGAGTCCGGTCGGTCGGTCTTGTTGACGACCAAAATCACCGGCAACTTCGCCGCCAAGGCTTTGCGCAACACAAAGCGGGTCTGAGGAAGTGGCCCTTCGGAAGCATCGACGAGCAGCACCACCCCATCGACCATGCTGAGCCCTCGCTCCACCTCGCCGCCAAAGTCGGCGTGGCCGGGGGTATCGATCACGTTGATCGTGATGTCGCTCCCACCCGAGTGAGGTCCCGAGTAGGTGATAGCCGTGTTTTTGGCCAGGATCGTGATGCCTTTTTCTTTTTCGAGGTCACCGGAATCCATGGCTCGCTCCGCCACGGCGGCATGCGCGGAGAACGCCCCGGTCTGAGTGAGCATCGCATCGACCAGCGTTGTCTTCCCGTGGTCGACGTGGGCAACGATGGCGACGTTTCGCACGTCATCGCGTGTGGCATGAGCCATGAGAGAGTCCTTTAGGGGCGTGGGGCGCAGAAACTATCAACCCAAGCCCTGCTCCCCTATCTTACCGGGCTCTAAGCCTGGGGCTTTAGCATGGAACGATGAGTCGCCACAGCGCTATCGAGTCCCACGTCTTGGTCTATGACGGGGATTGCGCTTTTTGCACGCTCTGGGTGAATCGGCTCCGCGAGTGGTTGCCAGCATTCCCCGAGGCGAAGACCTCGCAAAGCTTGTCGCTCGAGCCCTACGCGCTCACCCAGGACGACGTTGAGAGGTATGCCTGGTACATCACACCCTCCCACCAATACGCGGG
>JALQUF010000219.1 GCA_023263855.1 Yoonia sp.
AACATCTCCCGGGTCCGCCGCTCGCGATCACGCACGTAATCCTTGACGATCGTATAGCCTCCGGTGAAGCCGTGCTCGGCCTGAAGCCGTTCCCATATGCGCTTGGCCGTATGACGCTGCTTGCGATGCACGGCCTTGTCGGCTTCAAGCCAGGCGTCAATGAACTCGGTGAACCCGTCCAGCTTCGGCCGCCTGATCGGCTTGTCCCGCCGGTAGCCAGGCGGCACCGAAAAGGCCAACATCTTATCAACCGTCCCACGCGAAATGTTGAAATGCTTCGCCGCCGCCCGCGCGCTCATGCCCTCGGCACACGCCAAGCGAACCTTCTTGTAAAGTTCCACGGTATAGATCTCCCCGCCCTCCCTGCCGCTGCAAGAAGGGAAAAGTGGCAGGATTTTACTCCGCCCGCAGCGAGACTATCCCGCCGCTACCGTGGCCTAATTTCGCACCGCCGTTTCCAGGTCGGTCTCCACAAACGTCGATCACGTAGCCACAGGATCGCTCGGTAGTACGTTTGAACCCCTCTGACTTGTTTACACCTTTCAAAGCCAAGTACGTCAACACACCCTCGGAAAACTTCGGAGCGGTAGAGTTGACGGACCGGTCATTGGTAAT
Source organism: Yoonia sp. (assembly GCA_023263855.1). Lineage (GTDB taxonomy): Bacteria > Pseudomonadota > Alphaproteobacteria > Rhodobacterales > Rhodobacteraceae > Yoonia. Next base: position 616 of record JALQUF010000219.1, read on the forward strand.
TTCTGATGGCTGGGATTGCGCGACCCTGAGAAGATGTTTCCCGGGAAGGTCAGCGTCTTTGGTTCGAAGGTGAAACCAGAACTCATCCAGTTTGCAGGCTGCTTGCGTCGCCCTAGCCGTGGCTACCGTCTTAGACCTCGTTCGCAAAGAGTATGAGATTCGATCTGATGAATAGTGTCGTCTCAGGTCTCCCGGGACCCTTCTAACGAAGTAAAAGATACCGTCCTTTTGGAAGGTAAAGGGAGCTGTTTTGTTCTCCGCCATGTTCTACGCCTCAGCTTGATCCAAGAAAAAGCCAATGCCTTCAACATTTTGCGCGGGTTTATGGCGCACCCGAGAGGATTCGAACCTCTGGCCTCTGCCTTCGGAGGGCAGCGCTCTATCCAGCTGAGCTACGGGTG
>JALQUF010000021.1 GCA_023263855.1 Yoonia sp.
CCCTATGTATTGGGTTGCACCGAGCCCGGCAAGTGCGGAATGTGCAACCGCACCTGCCAGAAACGCCAACGGCCGTACCCGCACGAAGGTGCCGATCAGTCCGCAGGCCACAGCCGACAGTGCGCCAGCGACGATGGCCCAAGCGCCACGTTTTGCAACACGGTTTGTCGTCCACGATGGACGATAAGCTGTTCTATCGACAAAATGCTCACTTGAATGACGCGGCGATCAGCGTTGTCATATGCGTCAGGTTTTCGATCAGCTCTGTGGGCAGTGTGTCCAGTTTTATCACTTCGGCGCCAATCTCGGCAGCGATTGTCTGCGCTTCGTCTTCTCTATAGCCGCCTTGGACAAAGATCGTCCCGATCCCTTGATTCTGCGCTGCATCGATGATGACTGCGATTCTGCGTGGCTAGGGCTCCATGCCTTGTTCCTCAATCGCCATCTGGCGCAACCCGTAGGCATCACCCAGATAGCCGAAGGCGGGGTGGTAGACCAAGAAAAACGTCCTTCGTAGGCAGCCAACCTTGTCTTTGCATCGGCATCTACCGCATCCAGCCGGGCAAGCCATACATCGGTATTAGCCCCAAAGGTGTCGGCGTGCTCGGGCTGTAGTGCGATAAGTGCATCGCGTAGTACACGGGCCTTAGTGCGAAGTTGATCCGGCCCCATCCAGATATGCGGATCAGAGATTTCATTTCCAGCATTTGCGCCGCTGCGCCCGGCCAATCGTCCGGGTTTGGACGTGCTCAATGAAATTCAGCACTGGCATATCCGGCCGCGCCGCTTGCACCTGTGGCAGCCAGTTCCGTTCATGAGGGATTCCCATGGCGATGTAGATATCCGAGGATTCAAGCGCAGCGTCGTGGCATGCGGATCGGGTTCGTCTGCTGGCGCTGCCTGCCACATCGGCGTGCTGCATTTTGTTGGATGCAATACACCGATTGCCACGCGTCATGCGGTGTGGGTGCAGGTAGGGGGTATCTCGTCTCGGCAACTTGTTTTCGGCCAGACAGTTGGCTTTGCCCGGTCATGTATATCGCCGGTGAAGCGGGGGACTGCAGCATCGCTGGCATTGGCGCAACTGTGTCCGGGGGCAAACCCGCGCGCCTTGCCCGCTGCAATCTGCACGCGAATCGCCCTCTGAATATGTCGACTTGTCCAGTGATCGCACATGTAGATGCCATTCTGCCTGCCGATTGAGCAGTATACTTCGGAATACTGAAAAACTTACGGTTTACAAAGGCTTATAAAATATCAAGAAAACGTGTTCGCAACGAAATTTCAAAATAAAATTTCTTGACGACATAATCTTGCGCGATCAATACACACTGGAACAGCGAAAGTCGGCACTTGGGTGGCGGGGCTTGCTCAATGAAGGCTGATGCGCTGACGGGGCGCAAGAACGCAGAGGCGGTTTTTGGCGATGATAAAATCCATTCTGGTTCCTGTGCGTGGTGATGGCATGGTGGCAACTGTGCTTGCACATGCAGCCGAACTCGCCAAGCAACACCAAGCCCAGGTCAATGTCGTACACTGCCGTGCGCAGGCCAAAGATTTGATGCCACAGGGCATTCCGCTCAATGACTTTGCACGCAAGGTCATGATGGAGCAGGCCAGTGAATTGGCAAACCGCCAAGAAGACCATTTGCGAGGCATATTGCGGCGCTTGGCGCGCGAGTTTGGTTTGCAGGATGAGGCTGACGCAGATGGTTCTGTCATCTGTACCTTTGCCGAAGAACAAGGCCGTATGGCGGATGTTGTAAAACATGCCGGCCGGCTGTCAGATCTGATCGTGCTTCCCAAGCCCCAGCGCGAGCGCAACCTTGGGCAAAGTTCCCTGAAAGCCGCGCTTTATGGGGCAGGGCGGCCAGTGCTGATTTGTCCGGGGCAGTTGCAGCCCGACGAAACCTTTGCGCAGCATGTGGCCGTTGGCTGGAACGGATCACTGCCTGCTGCCCGCGCCGTTGCATCCTCTTTGGACATCGTCGGTGCGGCCAAGCGGGTCAGTATTCTGACGGGCGGCAAGGTGCAGTCGCATGGCCCCTCCGTCGATGAACTGGTCGCTTACTACGCCATGCGCGGCATCACGGCCGAAATCGTCCGCTTTAACGGCAAGGACCCCGCGACCGAACTGCTTAAAAGCTGCAAGAGCATCGGTGCGAGCCTGCTTGTTATTGGCGCTTACAGCCACAGCCACGAGACAGAGATGCTTTTCGGAGGCAACACCGAGCGCATCATCGACAAGACAGAAATGCCCATTCTGATGGCGCATTGAACCAAGTGAGGTGCCAAAGGGCGATGAACGAGACCGGGGGGCGATCCCCCGAGGGAGATGAAGACGGCGCAAAAAGCGCAAACAACACGTCCGCAACGGCGGATATTCTTAGGGAGGAATACACAATGAAACTTACAAAAAGATCGTTTCTAGGGCTGGCCTTGGGCAGTACTCTTGCGACCCTGCCGATTTCGGCGTTTGCACAGGACTGGCAGCCAACCCGCCCGATTGATTTTACGATCATGGCCGGTTCTGGTGGTGGTGCTGACCAGATCGCACGGTTTGTGCAATCTGTTGTCGAAGCCAATGACATGACCAACCGCCCCCTGATCCCGACCAACCGTGGTGGGGGCTCAGGCGCAGAGGCGTTGTTGCATCTCAACGATGCCCGCGATCCCGACCATACGCTGATGGTGACGCTGAACTCTTTCTACACGACCCCAATCCGCCAAGAGGGTCTCGGCATCGATATCGAAGCGTTCACACCGATCACGATGATGGGCGTCGATCCTTTCGTCCTTTGGGTTCACAAGGACTCTGGCATCACGACCTTTGAGCAGTTTATCGAAACGGTCCGCGAAATGGACGGTGAATACGTCATGGGCGGCACCGGGTCCGGGCAAGAGGACTCGATCGTTATCGCCTATATGTCCGGCGCCTACGACCTTGATATCAAGTACATTCCTTATGATGGCGGCGGTGCAGTGGCCAAGGATCTTGCGGGTCAACAAATCATGGCGACGGTCAACAACCCTGCTGAAGCCAAGGGCTTTTATGAGGCAGGCGATTTTGTCCCACTGCTGGCCTTCTCTGACGAACGTATGGACGCATACCCGGATGTGCCCACCATGAAGGAAAAGGGGCACGACTTTTCGTATTATAACCAGCGGGCCATCGTCGGTGCGCCGGGTATGTCGGATGAGGCAGCCGCTTACTATCGCGGCATTTTCAGCGATGTTTACGAAGGGGCAGATTGGCAAGCCTACCTTGTGTCGGAAAGCCTGTCCCCGCTGCCGATGGATGAAGCTGAAACGCGCGCCTACTGGGCGACACAGGTTGCAAACCATCGTCAGCTTCTCTCTGAAATTGACGGCTGAACCAGAACGACGGAAAGGGGGCAGTGATGCGCCAAGGTGAGATTTCGCTTGCAGGGCTTCTTGCCCTCTTTTCCCTCTATCTGATGTGGAAGAGCACCGAGCTTCCCATCGGATTTATCCGTGGCCAAGGGCCGGGCGGCGGGTTTTGGCCCTTCTGGCTCTCGGTCGGAATGTTGCTGAGCTGTGGCGCTATCGCATGGAATTGGTGGCGCGGCAAAAGCCCGGCATCGGTCTCAGACGAGCCGCTGATGGATGCCTTTGGTTGGCGCACTGTCTTGCATGTCGGGGGAGGAGTCGTCGGGTTTGTCGCGTTGATTTCTATTGTGTCGATGTACGGAGCCGTTGCGGTTTTCCTTGTCTACTACATGCGGTTCCTGGGTCGGCATTCATGGCTTTTGACACTGACAATAGCGCTTCTCTTGCCCATTGGCCTGTTCTTCTTTTTTGAAGGCGCGATGCAGATTTCGATGCCCCAAGGCCTGCCATTCACGCAGCCATTCTTCGATGTGATGTACGACATCATCTACTGACGCAGCCCCGAGCCAAGGATCATCATGGAAGTTTTCTCTTTTCTTGTCAGCGGCATCTTCACGGCGCTTGAACCCATCAATTTGGGGTTAATTCTGGTCGGCGTGACAGTTGGGCTGTTCATTGGGGCGATGCCGGGTTTGGGGTCGGTCAACGGGGTGGCCATCCTTTTGCCCATCACGTTTCTGGTGCCGCCTGCATCAGCCATCATCTTTCTTGCGGCCATCTATTATGGGGCCATGTATGGTGGTGCAATTTCATCGGTCACGCTGGGCATTCCCGGTGCCTCGACGGCGGTGGCGACGACCTTTGACGGGCGACCATTGGCGCTTCAGGGGCGGGCCAGTTTGGCACTTGTGACAGCGGCGCTTGCATCTTTTGTGGGCGGCACTGTCGCCACGATTTTCTTCACTTTGTTTGCCCCGCTTCTTGCAACTGTGGCACTTAACTTCGGACCGCCCGAAATTTTCGCGCTGATGTTGCTGGCTTTCGCGACCTTTGTCGGTCTGGGGGGCGATGATATTCCCAAGACGATCTTCTCGATCTGCTTTGGCTTGGTGTTGGCGACCGTCGGGTTTGACACCATCTCTGGCGAACCGCGGCTGGTGCTGTTTGATATCCAGGGCTTCCTTCGTGGGATCGGCTTTATTGTGCTGGCGATCGGCGTTTATGGCATCGGAGAAATGCTTTGGACGATCGAGCAAACCCGTGGCGAGATCACGACAACAAACCCCAAGATGACCGCAAAGGGCCTTGCCTCGGATGCGAAAGAGGCCGTGCGCCGGGGCTGGAAGGGGACTTGGATCGGCTCGATCCTTGGCTTTTTTGTCGGTGTTTTGCCAGCAGCAGGGGCCACACCGGGGTCGCTGATGTCTTACGGGGTTGCAAAAATGGTTTCACGAACCCCTCAAGAATACGGACGGGGATCACCTGATGGCGTTGCAGCCCCCGAGGCCGCCAACAATTCGGCGTCCACAGGCTCAATGCTGCCGATGCTGACACTGGGTATTCCGGGCTCACCCACGACAGCGATCCTTCTGGGCGGGATGGTGATCTGGGGGCTGACCCCCGGCCCACGCCTTTTCCTTGATGAAAGCGAATTCGTGTGGGGCTTGATCGGATCTTTCTATATCTCGAACTTGGCGGCGGTTTTGATCAACCTTGCTTTTATCCCGCTGTTTGTGTGGATGCTGCGGATGCCGTTCACCATCCTTGCGCCACTGATCTTCGTGCTGTCCATCGTGGGTGGCTTTGCCGCAACCCGCAGCATGCATGATCTTTGGTTGATCGTGATTTTCGGGCTTGGCGCATTCTTCATGCGCAAGTTTGATTATCCGCTCGCGCCGGCTGTTCTGGCAATTGTACTTGGCCCGATTGCAGAACCGACACTGCGCCAATCGCTGCTGTTGTCATCGGGCGATCCGATGATCTTCTTTACCAGACCAATCGCAGGCCCAATCACGGTGATCGCAATCATTCTGATCCTTTTGCCTGCATTCAAGCTGCTGCGCCGCAGGCGGTCCGTGGCTTCTGGGTGAACGCAGCGATCGATTTGACAGACTGATCAAACCCGCACAAAAAATACGAAAAGAAATGAAAGACACGTCATGCAAACACTTGAAGACCTGATCCAGCGGCATCCCGGCGCTGCCAATGCCATCGGCGCGCCCGGCCGCGACTGGATGACCTACGCCGATCTCAAGGCCCTGACACAAGAGGTGCGCAAGGCTTTGCGCCGTGCAGGTATCGGTGCAAGTGACCGTGTTGCAATCGTCTTGCCCAATGGCCCGGAAATGGCGGCGGCCTTCATTACTGTAGCGCAATCTGCCACCACGGCCCCGCTGAACCCGGCCTACAAAGAGGACGAATTCGCTTTCTACCTCGAAGACCTCAAGGCGCGCGCCATCATTGTCGAAGCAGGTTATGACGGGCCCGCGCGTGCTGCGGCACAGCGGTTCGACATGACGGTGATAGAGCTGACGGCGATGGAACCCGCCGGTAACTTTACGCTGTCCACAGATGTGACCGGCAGCGCCCCTGACACCGTACCCACCGCTGACGATGTCGCACTTATCCTGCACACATCCGGTACCACATCGCGCCCTAAGATCGTGCCGCTTTTGCAATCAAACGTAGCGGCTTCAGCAGAAAACATCTGTGCCTCCCTTGCTTTGACGCCAGAGGATTGCTGTCTCAACGTGATGCCTTTGTTCCACATCCACGGCCTGATCGCCGCAGTCAGCGCATCGCTTGCCGCTGGGGCGTCGATCAGTTGTGCACCGGGCTTTGATGCGCTCAGGTTCTACGGCTGGCTCGAAGAGGTTGATCCCACGTGGTACACCGCCGTACCGACGATGCATCAGGCCATTCTGGCGCGTGCCCCGCGCAATGCGGACATCATCAAGAACGCGCGCCTACGCTTCCTGCGCTCTTCGTCATCTCTGCCCGGCCCTGTCATGACCCAACTGGCGGAAACATTTGGCGCCCCTGTGGTCGAAGCTTATGGCATGACCGAAGCGGCACACCAGATGTGTTGTAACCCCATCGAGCCGGGACGCCAGAAACCCGGTGCTGTGGGCCTGCCCGCCGGTCCAGAAGTGCGCATCGGGCATGAGGTTGAAAACCGCCTGATTGACGGGGTCGGAGAGATCTGTATTTCAGGCCCCAATGTTACGCCCGGCTATGAAGGCAACCCCGAGGCCAATGAAAAGAACTTCTTTGAGGCTGAGGGCAAGCGCTGGTTCCGCACGGGAGATCAGGGTGCCTTTGACGACGAAGGCTATCTGTCCCTGACCGGGCGTCTGAAGGAAATCATCAACCGCGGTGGCGAAAAGATCAGCCCGCTGGAGGTTGATGGCGTTCTGTCTGATCATCCCGCCGTCGGGCAATGTGTGACCTTCGCTGTCCCACACGATAAACTGGGCGAGGAGGTAGCCGCCGCTGTCGTGCTGAAAGAGGGCCAAAGCGCCACTGACCGCGATATTCGTGATTTCGCAAGCGAACGGCTGGCTGCGTTCAAGGTGCCCCGGAAAATTCTCATTCTCGATGAGATCCCGAAAGGTGCGACCGGTAAACTCCAACGCATCGGTCTGGCCGAGAAACTGGGTCTGGGATAGGGGACACAATGAAGATTTGTATTTTTGGGGCCGGTGCAATTGGCGGTTATATGGGCGCAAAGCTGGCGCAGGCCGGGGCCGATGTCAGCCTTGTGGCGCGTGGCCCGCACCTTAAGGCAATGCGTGAAAACGGATTACGCCTGATCGAGGAAAGCGGCGAAACAACGGTTAAGGTCACGGCCTCGGACGATGCCGCCGATCTTGGGCCGCAGGACTATGTGATTGTCACGCTCAAGGCCCATTCCGTCCCGCCTGTTGTGCCAAAGATGCAACCGCTGATCGGAGATAACACCACGATCGTATCCGGCGTGAACGGGGTGCCTTGGTGGTATTTCCACAAAATCGGTGGACCGCTTGAAGGCACACGACTGCAATCCGTGGACCCGGGCAATGCCCAATGGGATGGCTTTGGCCCCGACCGCGTGCTGGGCTGCGTGGTCTACCCTGCCGCCGAAGTGGTCGCACCCGGCGTGGTCAAACATATCGAAGGCAACCGCTTTTCTCTTGGTGAACCTGACGGGTCAAAATCCGAGCGCGCGCTCGCGCTGTCCAAGGCGCTGGCAGCTGCAGGGCTGCGGGCACCTGTGCGGCCAAAGATCAGGGACGAGATTTGGGTAAAGCTGTGGGGTAACCTGTCGTTCAATCCGATCTCTGCCCTAACCCATGCCACACTTGATGTCCTGTGCACCGACCCCGGCACGCGCGAGGTTGCACGCAACATGATGCTTGAAGCGCAAGCGATTGCCGAAAAGCTGGGCGTCAAATTCCCCATCGACGTGGACCGCCGCATTCAAGGCGGTGCCGATGTAGGCGCGCACCGCACGTCGATGCTACAGGACCTTGACCAAGGCCGTCCGATGGAAATCGACGCGCTTGTCGGTTCTGTTAAAGAGCTTGGGCGGGTGACTGAAACACCGACACCAACCATTGATACGGTGCTGTCACTGGTTGCGTTGCGCGGAAAAATTGCCGGGCTTTATAGCACATAAGGCCCGGTTCCAGCTTCGCGCGCTAGGCCATCACAACATGGCGGCGGCGCAGATCAAGCCGTGCAGCCAACGCGCCGCCAACCACGATGCTGGTCAGGGCAAGCAAGGCCGCCACGCTCAGGGATGCTGATCCGCTGAGCCCTGCGCCGACCGTGCAACCACCCGCCAGAACGCCGCCCACGCCCATCAATCCGGCACCGGCGGAATAGCGCAAAAACTGCTGCGGTCCTTCAAAGCCCACCAGTTTCAACTCTCCGCGCAGGGTCGCGCTGAGGAAACTGCCCAACAGCACGCCGCCGATCAGGCCTGTGCCAAACCCTGCCGGGATGGATGTTGATGCAATTGTCCAAAACAGTGTGTCAGACCAAGGCAGGGTAAACGCGACAGACTGAACCGCCAAGGGATCGAATTCGTCGAACAAAAGCACACTGGTGGTTGCCCAGCCGACGACGGGGATCAGGCCGATCACAACGCCCGCAGCCACATCGCGCCAAGCCGGGCGAAACCGTTGGATCAGGTAAACGGCCGCGACCACAACTAATGCGGATGCGACCGGCGCACCCAGTGGCAGATCGCGCAAAGACCCGAAAGGCAAAGTCGCCGTCACAGATCCCAACGCGGTACGCAGTGGCGCCAAGATGCCTTTCAGCGTTGCATGTGCAACCACCGCAAAGACGATCAAAACGGTGACAGCCCGCATATTGCCTGTCGCGCCGAGTATCGAAAGGCGCGAGACACAGCCGCGCGTCAGGACCATACCGGCACCAAAGGCGATGCCGCCAAGGGCAATCGCCAGATACGGCATATCGCGGTCGAGATAGCGGTGGCCGACCAAATCGACGTATCCCCAGCTGCTCGCCAGTAAGAAACCAACGATTGCCGAAGCCAGTGCCACAACCCAAACGGCCCCGGCAGAGCCGCGCTCGTCGGGTGCGCCCGCAACGGCGCGCCGCAGGCAAAAACGGGATAGCTGTGCGGCGATGCCGAAGACCGCCCCCAGAGCCAAGCCGAAAATCACTTGGAGCGTCCGGGCCTCGAGGCCCCAATCAAAAAGTTCCAGTAGCATGGCCAACCTCTTTTGTGTCCAATGCTGGATATCGGTTCCGATTGCAGGCAAGTCAAATGGCGCATGTGGAACAAGATCGCGGTTTTCAGACAGTTTTCGGAAAAGTGTTCTAGTTGGCTGCGAGAACGCAAATGGTTCGCTCAATGCGTGCCTGTCTGCGGTGCCATTCTTCCTAATCGCACCTTCAGACAGCCAGCAGCGCAGGCACTTTGGCTGCTTGTCATATGGGCGCGTGTTGGTAGCTTGTGGCGCAATACCGCCAACCGGCGTCCGCGTGCCGGATGCCGCCAAGGCAAAGAGAGGATGAGAGCATGAAGTTATCAAAACCGCACTTCGCGGCACCCGACGACGCCGAGACCCGGCGCGCGATTGCACCTGTGATTTGCTATCCGCCAGACGCCTTGACGCCAGTAAATCTGGATGATCTTGCCGCGCTCAGGCAAAAAGCCGCAAAGTTTGCCGAGGTGACAATTGCGCCACGCAGTGCAGGATGTATTGATGTTCCGGCTGGTTGCTTTTTTCGGATCGTTTCGGTTGATGGCGCACAGGTGGGCGACCTGAACCTGTGGAACAAGGCGGACCTGACCGAACGGTTCTATTCCGGCAAGACACGCGCGCTTCACGGCACCCATTTGTCGACAGGGGACCGGATGTGGTCAAGCTTTCCCAACTTTCGTCCGATGGCGACGATTACAGCCGATACGCTTGACTGGTACGGGTTTGATGAATTTGGCGGCTCGGTGCACGATGTGATCGGAACGCGCTGCGATCCTTACACGGGCAAATTGTTGTCAGGGCAGACCTATCACCATTGTTGCCATTCGAATTTGACGCGCGCTTTGGCGGATCATTGCGACCTGCCGCTGCCTGTCGCAGAAGCGCATGTGCATGATGTGCTGAATGTCTTTATGTGCACAGGCTTTACGCGGGATACGGGGCAGTATTTCATGAAAGCCAGCCCTGTGCGCCCGGGTGACTATCTGGAGTTTTATGCGGAGATTGACCTTATCGTGGGTCTGTCCGCTTGTCCGGGCGGGGATTGCTCGCAAGAACATTCGTCAGACGTTGCTGCCTGTTTCCCCTTGCAGATTCAGGTCTTCGATCCCGGTGCCGCAGCGCGGGCGCAGCACACACCACCCCCGCCATCGTCCTATGATCGCAGCCACGGCACATAAGCGGCGGGTGCCCAAAAGCGTTGTGGGGGGAGCTAGCGCTGCCCCCACAGATGTCACGAGAGAAAGTCTCAGATTTAATTGAACGAATACACCAGCGAAACACCAAAGGTGTTGTCTGTGTCTTCAGCGGTGCCGGGCTCTGTGTGATACTCGGTCAGGATGCTTGTGCGCAGGGCAAGTGTTTCGGTCATCGCTATGTTCACGGCCAGATCGTTGAAGACAACGGTGTCTGACTCAGACCAGATCACATCGGTGTCATTCGTGACGAACACGGTTTCTGTCAGCTTGTGCGCATAGTCAGAGGACACGCCGAATGCGCCTTCGTCCACATCGCCCTCGGAAATATCGTTCAACTCGGCAAAGCGGTATCCCGGGCCAGCCTGAACGGACCACTGGATATTATTGTCGTTGAATATGCGGTAGCCTGCACCAAAGCTGACGAAAGTGTCGGTTTCATACTGCGCATCTGTTGCACTATCCGCAGACCCTTGCACCTTGGCAAAGCCAAAGAACTGTGGGTTCAGGTCGCGGGTGTACTCAAGCCCGTAGAACAGGCTTTCTTCTGACGCGCTGTCATCGTCGTCGCTGTAGGCATAGTTTAACTGCAGTTCGATCCCGTTCGGGCCAAAGACATAGTTCATGTCTGTGCCGATCCCGACGGTGACGGAATCTGTGTTGCCGCTTTGTGCGATACCGCGCAGTGCGACAGAACCGGTAAAGCCATCCGGGCGGCCTTCGTTGCCAAAGCGGTCAAGCTCGCGCTCGGCATCGTCTTCGATCGCTTCGATCAGGTCTTCGTTCAGGTCGCCGGCAACAGTATCGCGGCCAATCAGGTTTTGCGCTGATGCGGAGGATGCGATGATTGCAGCAACAGCCGCTACGATAAATATGTTCTTTGTCATGGGTCTATCCTTTCCCAACAAGGTGACCCGTCCATTCTCAGGATCGGGAGCATCTCTGCTGCTTGAACATCTAGAGAAGGGTATGACTTAAGAGAAATTCAAAATAATCATGATTAAAGCGATTATCGGTTATGTTTTGGTCTGTGCACCTTCGCCAAGCACATCGACGCTGCGCGCATCGCTGATCTGGCGCAACTGGGTCAGAACCGCGTCACCATCGGCTTCGGCAGCACCCGCAACTTTGGCCAGTTCGGCTTTGGCAATCTGCGCAAGCGCGGGATCAAGGTCTTCGCGCCAGACGGCCCAGACAGGATAGGGAAAACGCGGGGCATCGCGCACCAGATGCAGCTGCCCTGTATCGATATACTTCTTGACGTAGCGCGCCGGTAGATAAGCCGCGGCTTTGCGATTGATGACATATTCCGCCACCATCGCCCCGAGCGAAAAGGTTAATCCGGGGTTGGTCAACTCTGGCAAGGCCAAAGCATGGGCGCCCACGAACTCGGGGCCCCAATCAACAAAAACGTAGTTATCAAGATTTTCGATATGCGCATCGGCCCAAGAGGCGACCAGCACCAACTCTTCTTCCATCACCTCTTCGACGAGAAGGCCCGGTCTGAGCTGGGGCATGTAAAGCAGGCCAACCTGCATAATACCTTCGATCAAAAGACGCGTAAGCCGGTCAGGCATGCCCAATTCCGCCCGGATGTTCAGATCTGGCGCGGCGCGTTGCAGGCCGTCAATCCAACGAAACCCAAGACGCGGCCAGAGCGAGTATTGCGCTCCGATCGTCAAACTGCGGGTAAAGCCCTCGGGGATGGCGACTTGCTGGCGTGCTTCTTCCCAGACACGGATGATCGACAGGGCATATTTCTCAAATTCGCGCCCGGCGTTTGTCAGTTCGGCACCCGCTTTGGAGCGTGTGAACATCGGTTTGCCCAGCGCATCCTCAAGCCGTTGTATCCGCAGCGAAACTGCCGACTGGGTGACATAAAGCCGTTCCGAGGCTGACACGAAAGAGCCGGTCGCGGCGACTTCAAGGAAAGTTTTGAGCAGTGTTATGTCCATGCCGGAACCATGAGAGTTACGCATCTAAACGTCAATTCACTGTACATTTGCTTTTGGCATGGTGCGTGGAAGCGCGCCCCGAAAGACGCCGGGTTGGGACCGGTGCTTCACCATAACCCTCAGGTGGTTTGCAGGCGCGCTGCCACACTACCATCATAGCGCGCGCCTGTGCATTTGGAAAACGAGTTAATGTGGCGCCTATCACAAGTTTTGCGCATGGATCGGCTATTTGCCTTGCCCTTGTGTCTGCGATGCGGAATTGAACAGGCCACGCCCTGTCTGTAGGGCGAGCACAGTTCTTTGTGAAGGTATGGCGATGCTGAGCGCTTTTATTCTGGCCGTCGTTGTTGTGGTGGGTGGGCTTTTGATCTGGCCCCGTTTGGCCAATGCGGCAGTGTGGCGGGCGACAATCACACCTTTGGCCTCGATCATTGGCAGCGGGTTCTTGGTTCTGGGGCCAATTCTGGATGTGAGCTTTGGTGGCTACGCGCCGCTTGTTATGTTGGCGCTCTGTGCGGTGGCGTATCTGTTTGGTGGGGCGATCAGGTACAATATTGCCCAGATCGCGGATGCCGCAAGCATGCCACCTGTCGTGCATCAGCTGGAAAGGATCGCATCTGCCGTCTTGGCCTTCGCGTTCTTTGTTTCGGTTGCCTATTATCTTAATCTATTTGGCGCATTCGGGGTCAGTTTGACGGATCTTGATGACAGTTTTCATGCAAACCTCCTGACGACGGCGGTGCTCATGCTGATCCTCGTTGTCGGCTGGACGCGCGGCTTTATGGCGCTTGAGCGGATGGAACAGTTTTCGGTTGGTCTCAAGCTTGCGATCATTGCCGGTCTGTTGTTCGGCCTCGCGATATACTTTGGCCAATCAGCGCAGTCAGACACCCTGCAGTTTCATTCAGCGCAGGTCACAGGCTGGAGCGCTGTTGCGCTGGTGGCGGGACTAATGGTGACGGTCCAAGGGTTTGAGACATCCAGATATCTGGGGGCAACTTATGACGCGGCCTTGCGGATCCGGTCAATGAAGCTTGCACAGTGGGTCGCGACGATCACCTACGTCATCTACATCGTGCTTGTGACCTATGCTTTCGATTTTGATGCAGATCTATTGGATGAAACGGCAATCATTGACATGATCCGCGTCGTCGCACCGATCCTGCCTTTGCTTCTTGTTGTGGCAGCACTCAGCGCGCAATTCAGCGCGGCCATTGCGGACACAAGCGGGTCAGGCGGGCTCATCTCCGAGGTCTCCAAAGGCAGGGTATCTGAAAGACTGGCCTATGCTTTGCTCGTAGGTTTTGGGATCTTGATCACCTGGACAGCGAATGTGTTTGAAATCATCAGCTATGCGTCGCGCGCTTTTGCAACCTACTACGCGATCCAGGCCGTTATTGCAGCATGGCTCGCAAAGCTGCGTGGCGACACTTGGAAAGCCGCAGTTTTTGCAGCGATGGCGGCGATTGGTGCCGCAATCGCACTGTTTGGTGCGCCAGTCGAATAGCCTGCGTTCTTATCGCGCAAGGGCGTTTTCCGCCTGTGCCTTGGCTTTGCGCAGTTCATCCTCCAGCATATCGTGCGCCTCTGCCATCAAAGCATCGCGCCGCTTGCCCAAAAGCGCATCTTCGCGGCGGGTGCTGGGCAACACTGCGGCGGCCAGGACGCCAAACCCGAATGCCAACGCGCCTGCGGCAATGGGCTGCGTGTGGATAAACCCTTTGGTTTTGCGGGCTGCGCGTTTGCTTTTGCGTTCGATGCTTTCTTGCGTTTCGATCACTGCTTTGCGTGCACGAATGATGCGCTTGCGGGCTGCGGGCGGCAAATGATCAAGGCCAGCATTCAGCGCCGCCTTCATGCGCGACGCGTCGGGTTGGTCGGGCATTTCACCGGTTATTTCGGCACGTATTTCCGCGTCGGCCTTGGCAACGCGGGCATCAAAGCCGGCCAATGCGGCATCTGGATCAGTGGCAACGGGTTGTGTCTTGGCCCGGGGGTGTTTTGTTGGGCCACTGGCCAACAGGCCAAGCCCCAGCGTGACAAGCAGACCGCCAGCGGGGTTATCGCGCAGGCTGCCCCAAGCTTTGTTTGTCATCGCGCCGCCGATATCTGTGGCCGCAGCGCTCAGTTCGTCCACAACGGTCTGTGGATTGACTGTTTCGGTCAGCGCATCAAGCGCATGTGCCAATTCTGCGCGATCCGCCTCGACGCGCTGTGAGATTCTGTCAATATCAGACATTTGATGCCTCCTTGATGGTTGCGATGTCGTCGCGCAGGCTTGTTGCTGTTTTTTCCGGCACCAAGGCATCTGCACGCAGCCGGGCTTTGCCGGCAAAGGCGAAACCCAAGGCCGACGCCAGAAGAATGCCGCCCACAATCAACGCAGCACCGCCGACGGACAGACCGTTTGCCGCGATATAGGCGACAGCAGCGGACGCCAGAATATTAAGTGAGACCAGCGCCAGCGCGAAAGCGATTGCAAGGAAGGCAAAGCCCACACCTGCGCGGGTGACGATACGCGCCATCTCGGCCCGGGCCAATTTCATCTCACCTTGGATCAGTGACGTGAACTGGCGCAAAACATCGACCAGCAGGGATGGTGCGTCTTGAAGTGCATGTTTAGCCATTTGCCCAGTCTCCGTTATTGTTTGATCGCACCTTGTCGTCGGGTTTGTGCTGGGGAGGGCTGGTCCAAGGATCTGCTGCATGCACGGCGATGGCAGGCTTCGGGTCGCGCGCCTTGAGGAACCGCGCTGCTGCAAAACCTGCGATCACAGCGCCCCCGACAAAGAGCAGCGGGTTGCGCCGTGCAATATCGGTGGCCTGATCTGCGACATTGGCCAGATCTGTTGTGCGCAACTGGCCAGCGATGTCTTCGATATGGTCTGCGACATGATGCAGTGTTTGTGCTTGTGGTGACGCTGCATCAGGCGTGCGTGCTTCCGTGTTGCCGCCAGTGTGATCTGTTGTGGCGGTGCCTTGATGGGATGTGACCGACATATCGCGTTTCCTTCCGTGACTTGTATTCACCTGCCCAACGCTTACCCCCCTTGGTTTGTTCCCTTTTCGGATTTTCGGTTTTTGTCAAAAGAAACGGGAACGAAGTTTGTTTGGCCGTGTTCTCTCATCAACGCGGTTTCGTAAGACGGACGTAACGGCGCGCTGGTGCAGCGCGGTACAGACTTTCCGGCTTGAGAAATCAACGTAACATCATGCGCTGCGGGGTTGTCGGTGTCTCCCGCGTGGCGTGAAACAACGCAAGATGACGCCAAATTTGAAAGGAGCCCGCTATGAATTGGGAGCAAGTCAAAGGAAACTGGACACAGATGAAAGGTGAACTGCGCGAGAAATATGGCGCGTTGACCGATGATGAAGTTGAGCAGGCCAAGGGCGAGCGCGACCAGTTGGTGGGCGTCATCAGCGAAAAATATGGCAAAGCCAAGTTCGAGGTCGAAAAGGAGCTTGATGAATGGTTGAACGAGCGTTGATCGCGTGTTGAGGCACGCATTTTACGCAAGATGCAGGCGGCCGGTTGTGCAAACAACTGGCCGTTTTTTCATGATGTGGTGTGCCAAGTGCTTTGCATGTGCATCACGGCTTTGATTTTGATATGATTGTGTAGACCAAAAGGAATTGTTGCTATGAAGATCTCTCAGCTTATTGGACGCACAATGGTGCACAAAACTGATCTGGCGATCACCGGCGAAGTGACTGATGTGCTTTTGGATATCGGTCTGGAGGAGGTTGTCTTTTTGCTGGTCGATGTTGTGATGGCGGAAGAGCGCGCGCCTGTTTTGTTCAGCCCGACCGTTCTTGTCCTTGATGGCGACGTCCTGAAGACGAGCGCCCACCCTGATGACATCGCCGCGCGGCATGACGCGTCGTTTCACCGGATGAAGGTCGCTGTGAACCCGTCGGATTTGCCGAACACCTTTATCGGTCCGTTTGGGAATACCTTTTCGCCCAGCATGATCATGGCCTTATTTAATGCACGCACCGGAGCCGAGCTGCCAAAGCCGCAGCCCCAAGAAAACGGCGTGTGGTTTAAGGAATTGCAGGGGCGGGCGGTCCGGGCCCATGTGGGCGACATAGGGCACATTAAGGACGTCATCCTTGGACCTGATCTAAAAACATGTGACGCGGTCGAGATCGTCACACCAAGCGATCAGTCGCGGATGTGCGCGCCGCAAAGCCTGCATATTAAACGGTTAGAGGATCACGAGCTGCTTTTGTCGATCAGCCAGCATGATGATCTGTCATGAAAAACCCGCCATGTGATCAAACACGGCGGGTTAATGCAGCGTTAGCAGACAAGGCTTAGTCGCGGCTGCGCAGGGCCAATCCGAGTAGCAGGCCCACACCCACCGCACCGACGACTGCGGCACCTGGGTTTTGCCGGACAAAGTCAGACCCTTTTTCCGTCAGTTTGCTGATCTCAGCGTTGGCTTGCTCGGCAACCTGCTTGGCTTGGTCTGCCGCTTGGGACATGCTGTCTTGCGCGGCCTCAACGCTTTTTTCGACTGTCTGCGCGGCGCGTTCTTTCACAGCCGCTGCGGACTTGCTTTTGTCATTGCTATGGTCGTTCTTGGTTGCTGCTTTTTGTGTCATATCGTGCCTTTCTGAAATGAGAGCAGCCGCGCCACAGGGTGGTCAGGCTACTTCACTTGCTTGATCAAAGTTACATTGACCCAACAAACAGCCCCACCCAAAGTTCCCCGAAACGCGCAAAAAGCGATTTTGAAGGTGACCTGATTATGCCTAAGCAACGCGCCTTCCCTGCGTCTTGCCGCTATTTTTGGTGTTCTTGCTACGTCATAGATTGATGCAAGATAATTTGGAGCGGTATAAGCGTCGCAGAACGTCTTGGTCGCATGGGGGTCGGAATGGCTCAAAGCTTCATTATTGTTGAACCCGATCCTATCGTTTGCATGGATGTGCAGGGCATACTTCTCACCCGGTATCCTCAGGGCGATATCATCGTTGGTGCGTCGCTTTCCGACGTTGGTCCGGCCATTCATATCTGCGGCGCTGAGACCACTTTGTTTATCAAGGGCACGTTGTTTGCCGACGATGATAAATTGCAGCACGCGACACGGACAGCCGCGGCCCGTGGGGGCCAAGTTGTGATGATCGGCCATACCGGCGGCGTCGATTTTGCGGCAGTTTTCGTTGAGTTGCCCTTTACTACTGAAATGGTGTTGGCTGCGCTTGATCGCAACGCACCCGACAGCACGCTTGATCCGGTCGGCTGAACAGCCCCTTACTGTTAACTTGGAACGCCGCCGGCAATCGGGGCAGGGCGTCCCGGTTTTTATGCCCGAGATTTAACGCCCGTCAGATAGCGCCAGTGGCGCGCTGTGTTCTCACCACAAGATTGTTTGGAACTCTCTGCAGACTTGCTTGTTGTCTTAGCAGAAGTTGCGCGGCTGGAACTGCGCATCACTGAATGAAGGAGCAAACCATGCTTTACTATGCACTCGCATTTCTCTTGGTTGCCATCGTTGCGGCCGTTTTCGGATTTGGGGGGATCGCCTCGGCGTCAGCTGGCATCGCGCAAATCCTGTTCTTCATCTTCCTGGTGTTGTTCGTCGTGACGCTGGTCGCACGTGCTGTGCGCAGCTGACACGAACCACCTCATCTATCGAAAGGAGTTTTACACATGACACAATCACTGAATGTCGTCCCCGAACCACAAGACATCGCCTCAGGCGTGAAAAAACCCGAAGCAATCGCAGATGCGCTGGCAGATGTTTTGGCCGACACATACATGCTGACGTATAAAACGCATGCCTATCACTGGAACGTGGAAGGGCCGCTGTTTTACTCGATCCACAACCTGACCGAAGGTCAGTACGAGGATATGTTTGCCGCCGCTGATGAATTGGCCGAACGTATCCGCGCGGTGGGTCAAATGGCGCCGATGTCGCTGGGTGAAATCATTGAACGGTCGGTCGTGAAGGACAGCAAGGAAAAGCTGTCAGCGGGCGATATGTGTCAGGCACTGGCAGACGATCATGAGCGCACGGCGCACCGCTTGCATGCCCTTATCAAACTTTCAGGTGATCACAACGACCCCGTCACCGAAGATCTTGCAACGGCGCGGTCTGCATTTCACGAACAAGCTGCGTGGATGTTAAAGGCCCTGATCGCAGAATAAGACTTTAGGCGCCGCCGGGGATACCCGGCGGCGTATCGCGTTTAGTCTATGTGACCGCCGAAAAGATAAGCCACCCAACGACAGAGTAGGGCAGCAGCCCCAAAACAATAATAATGCCATCGCGCGTCAGCATGCCAAGCGACAACAAAGCGACCCCGACGCCCATCACAGACGATGAAAACGGGACAAATTCCAAAACAGGCATCAGCGCACCCGAACACACACAGACCAGTTGTGGAATAAAGACCAAGGGTCTGTGTGCAAAAATCCTGAACCTGCTACCTGTCTTGGCATCAATCCAGCGTGCAGCCGGGTAGAGCTTGTGAAAGGCTTTGCGCACCACATCGCCTTTCATTTCGCGATGCAGAACCCAATCGGGCAACCAGACATGTCGACGGCGAATCAGCATTTGGGTGGCCACCAAACAAATCACAACACCCATCAGTGACGAAAATAACGGGATGCCGCTTAGCGGCGTCGCAACGGCAAGTGCAGGCAAAAGCAGGATCGGGGCAAAACTTGCATTCCCGATCCGCTCAACCACCTGCCGCAGTGTCACTGTTTCGGCTTGTGCGATCTCAATCACCTGATCAAGTATGTCTGTTACGCTTTCAACACCATGATGCCTGCCGGGCGGCGTGGTCGCCCGGTCCGGCTGGATGTGCGTCACGATCGGCGCCCTTAGCTTCTGAGTGTCGCAGTCGAGGCAAAGAACATCGCCTGGCTGACCGCAGACTGCACTTGTGCTTCCTGGAATGGCTTGGAGATCAGGAACGCAGGCTCGGGGCGATCACCTGTCAGCAACCGCTCGGGGAAGGCCGTGATAAAGAT
Source organism: Yoonia sp. (assembly GCA_023263855.1). Lineage (GTDB taxonomy): Bacteria > Pseudomonadota > Alphaproteobacteria > Rhodobacterales > Rhodobacteraceae > Yoonia. Next base: position 19,208 of record JALQUF010000021.1, read on the forward strand.
TACCGGCACATCCATCGTTTTCAGCAAATCATTCACAGCATCAATGCCCGAGGAATTATCTGCCAGTTGAATATCAGCCAAAATCAGGTCGGCCTGATGTTCTTTGCCCAAAGCCAAGGCTTCGGTGTGGGTCCGGGCCACACCTGTTACTTCGTGGCCAAGCGACGAGACGATATCGGTCAGATCAGCAGCAATGATGGGTTCATCCTCAATAATCATGACCTTGCCCTGAACGCTTGCGGAGAGTTCAGCGTTGGCTGTTGCAATCAACTGGCGCACGTCGTCAGGCTCTACGTCCATGATTTTGGCAATATTGGCGATGCTGAATTCTTCGATCGTCCGCAAAAGCAGCGCCTCGCGTGAATTTGCTGTCAGCTTGGACAGCAGGCCATGTGCACGGCTGCGCGGGCTGTCTGTGTCATCGACGAACAGCTGGCCAGAGGATGACCAGATCGCATGAAAACACTTGAACAAATTGACTTTGACCGGATTGTCATTGTCAAAATCGCTGCGGTCCTTCAGGATCGCTTCGAGCGTCGCAACAGTGTATTTGTCGCCACGGGCCTGAGACCCGGTCAATGCGCGGGCGTAGCGCCGCAAGTAGGGCAGTTCCGCCGCAAGAAGATCGGAAAAAGTTGTCTCCGGTGCAGTATCATGCATTTTTTTGACCTTTTTTGTATTTTTCTGGGAACCAAACCCCTGAGTTGGCAGTTGGTTCCCGTCAGCGTTCATTATTTTTAAAAGAGGCAGCAAAAGCAATGGCAGGTGAAAATAGCCCAAAGCAGGAAAGAATTGATCGTTATATCGATCAGAACTTGAAAAAGGTTTTTTCCGACTTGGAGAATGATGAGTTGCCGGGCGAGATTGTCGATCTTCTTTCCGTTTTGCGGGCGCAAGACAAAGAGCTGAAAGAAAAGAAATGAGCGATCTTGATCCCAAAGATGAGCTGGTAACGCATTTGCCAGCCCTGAGAGCTTTCGCACTCAGCTTGACGCGCAACCGCGCCACTGCCGATGATATGATGCAGGACGCCGTGCTTAAGGCTTGGTCGAACATGGACAAATTCCAGCCCGGCACGAACATGCGCGCGTGGCTTTTTACCATTCTGCGCAACAATTATTATTCCTCACGTCGCAAGCTGAACCGCGAAGTGGCAGATGTGGATAACGTCTTTTCTGACACTTTGTCTGTCAAGCCGGACCATGACGGGCGCTTGCAAATGATGGATTTCAAAGTGGCGTTTGAGCAGTTGGCCGATGAACACCGTGAAGCGCTTATTTTGGTTGGTGCGTCGGGCTTTTCCTATGACGATGCGGCAGAAATGTGTGGCGTTGCCACCGGTACGATGAAAAGCCGTGTGAACCGGGCGCGGGCCAAGCTGACCGAGCTTTTACAGTTGGATGATGATCAGGCGCTGGAACTCACCGATTCCGCGACAATGGCGGTGGTTGGCAGCCCAAACATTCCGTCATGAAGCATCGGGCCTGGTACCGGCGGCTCAGTGTACAGTTGATTGCATTTTTATCGTTGGCAATGCTTCCGCTGGGATTGGTCGCGCTGTTGCAGACAAACCGGGTTGCCGCCGAAGCGGACCGGACAGAGGGTCTGGCCTTGCTTGGCTTGACCGAACGCGCCGCCCGCGGTGAGCAGTTGCTGATCGAGCGCGCGGTCGGTGCCGCACGGCTATTCGGCTCTGTCGCGCCCGATTTGCTTGATGATCCGGATGCCTGCGGTGATATCTTGTCCCAATTTGTCGCGGCAAATACAGAGTTCAGTTTCATTGGGGTTCTGCCCCTTTCGGGCATTGTTGATTGTTCGTCGTCACGACAGCAGCTTGATCTGAACGGCTATCCCGATTTTACCAGTGCAATAGCTGCACAAGAGCCTACGATCACAGTCAATGAAAGCGCGCCAGCCAGTGGCCAATCGGTCTTTATCGTTTCTGAGCCCTTCGAAATTGATGGTGCCTTCGCCGGTTTCGTTTCGATCTCAATTCCCCACAGTGGCCTGCCAGACACCGATGACAATCTTGCCAATCTGGGTTTGGAAGAGCTGATCACCTTTAACGCGGACGGCGACATTCTGACCAGCCGCACGGCCCTTGATCTGGCCGGGCTTGAGCTGCCTGCAGGCGCGCAACTTGCTGATTTCTCGATTGAGGCCCCTCAGACGTTTCGCGCGTTCAATACGCAAGGTGTCGAGCGACGCTACAGCATCGTCACGATCGACGGGATCCCGGCTGCTGTTTTGGCAGTGTGGCAGATCGGCGCGCAGGCGACAGATCCGAACAGGGCAGCGGTTGCGCCGATCCTGTTTCCCGTCCTGATGTGGGCAGCCAGCATGGGGGTGGCGATGCTGGCGATGCACACATTGGTCTTGCGGCACTTGCGCCGTTTGCGTCGGAACATGGACGCGTTCGCTGATAGCCGACGGACGGTCAAGCAGGACGAGGAAACCTTGCTGATCCCCGCTGAAATCGCGAAGGTCGAAGAGAACTTTCAGCGGATGAGTGAAGAAATCATGCGCGACGAAGCCGTGCTCGAAGATGCCTTGCGCGAGAAAAGCGTTCTGGTGAAAGAGATACATCACCGCGTCAAAAACAATCTGCAACTGATCTCATCTATCATGAACATGCAGATACGCGCCGCCAAACATCATGAAACGAAAACGATTCTGCGACGGGTGCAGGACCGTGTGCTTAGTCTGGCGACAATTCACCGTGACCTTTATCAATCGCAGGATGGGGGCCGTGTGAACGTCGGCGCGCTTGTTGCTGAAATTATTGAGAAATCGGTTGAGCTTGTGACGATCGAAGGCTCGGACCTGAAGGTGAAGACGGATATCGCCGACGTCATGTTGTACCCGGATCAAGCGGTGCCCTTGTCTTTGCTCGTGGCAGAAGCCGCGACCAACGCGATCAAATATATCGGTGAACAGGCATCTGGCATCGGGGCAATCGATGTGTCGCTCAAACAGGATGATCGTGCGTGTTTGCTGGTCATCTCGAACTCGGTGGGGCAGACGGCAGATCAAGAAAGTACCGGGCTTGGCAGTCAGTTGATGAACGCTTTTGCCATGCAGCTGGGAGGGCAGATTGACACCCGGCTGTCCGATGATCGCTATACGTTGCAGCTCAGCTTCAACGTGCTTGAGTTTCAGCCGGAAGCGAAGGATTTCTAGTGTCGACATCACCTGCACGTCACTTTGAGGTCTTGATCACCGCTTCTGAGGCTTACCCGCGCCTTGAACAGGCGTTTATGGAGACCCGCCAAAACATCATTGCGGGCTTTCGGGTGTTTGATCCTTGGACGCAACTGCGGTCTGAGGGTGCGAAAGCGTGCGGTGATACTTGGTTCGACCTGATTGTCGCCACGTTGAACCGTGGTGTGGAAATTCAAATCATTCTGACAGATTTCGACCCTGTCGTGCGGATGGACATGCATCTTTATGCGTGGCGCTGTATGCGCGGTCTTGTCGCTGCGGGCGAGGCTTCGCAGTTTCCGCAAAACCTGGAATTACGCGTCACAATGCACCCCGCACGTGTCGGGCTGCTTCCGCGGATGGCGCTTTGGCCGCGGTCAGTCAAGGAAGTCTCGGCCAAGTTGGCGCAGATCATGCAAGACAACGGCCTGTCGGGGCCTGAGCTTATTGCGCTCGCCCCGGGTATCAGACCTTTGGTTGCAAAGAAAAAAGACGGGCTGCGCGCACGCATCTTTCCGCCGCCTGCTTTGGTACCTGTGACGCACCACCAAAAACTGGCTGTCTTCGACGATCAGCATTTGTATATCGGCGGACTCGACCTGAATGACCGCCGCTACGACACGCCTGCCCACAAGATCAGCAGCCCCGACACGTGGCATGACGTGCAGGTTTTTGTTGATGGGCCGGTCGCAGCAGAGGCGCGGCGGCATCTTGAACAGATGGAAGACGGCTTTAGCGGGCGTGCGACGCCGCGCCCACAGCATTTATTGCGCACGATGTCAGCCAAGCGCCGTTTTGCGCTGCCCTATATGTCGCCTGTCCCGACTGTCAGCGAGATTGCAGACGCCCATCACGTGGCAGTCGACCGCAGCGAGCAGCTGATTTATCTGGAAACGCAATTTTTCAGGGATGAGACGTTTGCCCGCCATTTGGCAAAGCGTGCGCGCGCACAGCCGGGACTGACACTGGTGATGCTGCTGCCCGCCGCACCCGAGGACATCGCGTTCAGTGATAGTTGGGGGCCTGACGCCGCCTTTGGCGAACATCTGCAGGCAAAGTGTTTGCAGATCATGCAAGATGCATTTGCAGAACGGGCCTTTGTTGGCGCGCCTGTGCAGCCGCGCACCCACATCACGACTGGTCGCGACACGCATTTCGATGCGCCAATAGTTTATCTGCATGCGAAAGTGTCACTTTTTGACGATCATACCGGTATCATCTCTTCGGCAAACCTAAACGGTCGAAGCCTCAGTTGGGATACCGAGGCGGGTGTGCAGACACAAACAACATCAGAAGTTGCCCAAATCAAGCGACGCTGCTTTGATCATTGGCTTGGGGCGGGTGCGGATGACGCATTCTATCAGTCCAGAACAGCCTGTGACGCTTGGGCCGCAAGGGCCGCGCAAAACGCGCAATCTGTGCCAGAAGATCGCATCGGTTTTGTTTTGCCCTACCTGCCAGAGCAGGGCCGAAAGGATGCTCAGCCCTTGCCAGGCGTCCCCTCGGCGATGGCGTGATCATTGATCCCGTGCACCACCGTTAACGTCCAGATCAGCAGCGGGATCGCAATGATGCCGCCAATCGGCCCCCAAAGCCACAACCAGAAAACGAGCGATAAAAAGACCAAAAGCGGGTTCACGGCAAGGCTCTTGCCCACCAGAGTGGGCGTTACAAACTGCGCCTCGATCCCGTTCATTGCAATGTAGAGCGCGGGCGGCAGAAAGCTGGCTGTGCCATCAAAGACAACAATGCCTGCCACGGTTAGCATCGCAAACAGCAAAGCGGGCCCAAGATACATGACGAAGTTCAAAAGCAGTGCAAGCAACCCCCACACAATCGGAGAGGGCATGCCGATCAAATGCATCACCACCGCAACAATAGCACCAAAGCTAAAGTTGATTGCCGCAATTGTCAGAACATAGCGTGATACCTGCTTGGCTGCGCGGCGCAGATCACGTTTGCCCAATGTGGCAATGCTGGCGCTGAGCCATTCGTAAACAGCATTTCGGGCCAGAAGAAAGAAGTAGAGCGTGCCCGAGAATATCAAGAATTGCCCCAGAAAATGCGGGGCATAAAACAGCGCATCAGTGAGTGAGGGAAACGACATGGTCTCTGTGGTGGCTTCGCCTTCTACAGCATCCGGTTCAATGGCGGTTGCCATATCCTTGGACATCTCCTCAAGCCCGTGCAGAAGCCTGCGCAATTCCTCAATGGTTGCGTAAAGCTCGGCTTGAATGACGGGGGCTTGGTTAATCACTTCGGTGATGTAAGGCTCAAGAAGCATGATGAGCACAAAGATAACAGTCAAAGCCAAGAGGACAGAGATAAAGGCCGCGACGGCATCTGGAATGCGCAGCCTGTCCCACAGGTCGGACAAAGGGGTCATCACGATCCCCAGCAAGAGCGCCGCAACGATCGGCGCAAAGAAAGCTTTCGCTTCATGTAGCGCCGCAAACACAACGACAGTTGCGAGCGCGGTAAGGCAGAGCGTGTTGATTGATGAGCGCGGCATGCGAGATCCCCTTCGGATATGAACACCGCATGAGGGCAATCGTTCCCCGCGATGGAACGATATGGCGCCTGAGCCGTTATACTCGGAACGCAAGGAATGGAGGATGCTATGTCAGCTTCAAATACAAATCTTAAGACACAAACCAAGCGCCACCGCGGGCCGCTTTTCGGGATCGTGGTGTCGTTGCTCTGGGCAGGCGTTTTGTTTGTCGGCTTTATGATCTGGACATCGTATCAGGCGGATAATCCGTCAGCGACCAGCCCGGCAGAATATGTCACTGAGTAGAAAAATTAAGAAGGAGCGTTGGAAGCAACGCTCCTTTTTTTCCGCCTATAGTAGCCAAAGAATAACGCCTACTGCAACGGCAGCGATCGCAAGGGTCGTGGACGTCACGATCATGCCGACATGCGACTGCGCCGTTGTATCGTGATCGTCGATACGTCTTTGGGCCAGAACCGCCCGACGTGCGGCTGATCCGAAAATGAAAGCAGCCGTGAGAATAAAAAGCTCGGCCACTGCTTTGGCAATAAGCGGATGGTCGGTTGATCCAAAGACAGCTCTAAGACCCAATGCAACCCCGACACAGGCCATTCCGGTACGCATCCAAGATGCGAATGTCCGTTCATTGGCAAGGACCGTCCGATCCTCGGCCCAGTCAGTGCGCTGGGCGGCTGCTTCATTTCCAGTCTCTGATATGGGTTGTCCCGAACAGCAAAAAGGGCGCAGCCGATGAAAGCTACGCCCTTTGTTTTATTTTAAATGGTTGATGCCGCAGCGCGTGGACCTGCGATCAGCCAGATGATAAATCCGATGACCGGCAGGACGAGCACAAGAAGTGTCCAAAGCACTTTACCGCCTGTCGATGCCGATGAGCCGAAAATTGAGATGATTGCCCAGATGTTCAGGGCCAATACGATCAATCCACCAAAACCAGCATATTCCATAATGTAAACCTCCGTCATTTGGCTCTCTTACAAACCCAACGCGCAAGATCACAATTTGGTTCCATCACTCTGCTTTGGGCAGTTCCCGACGCACCTGCCCAAAGGCTAGCAGCGCAAAAATAGCTGTGCCGCCCAGAACATTGCCCGCCAGAACCGGTACAAAGAAATTCCAGAGTGCCTGATCAAGCGGTAGGGCTCCCTGAACCATCAAGAACGCCATCTCGACGCTGCCAGCAACGATGTGGGTAAAGTCGCCCGCCGCGATCAACCAGGTGAAAATCAAGATCACAAAGAATTCGAACCCTTCTGATTGCGGCAGCATCCAGACGATGGCGGCCACAAGAATACCCGCAGGGATAGCACGCTGAAATGCGACGCCGGGCGCAAACCCGGTGGCGTGTTCGGATAAGGCGGTGATCGCTGGCAATAGCTCGGACGGGATGAACGACCCGTAGGCAAAGGCCGTCGCGACTAAAAATGCGCCAATGACATTTGCGAAAAGCACGATGCCCCACAACAGTAATGTGCTTTGAAACATGGACCAGTTGGGCTCTCGCATCACGGGCAGGACGGTGGTGATGGTGTTCTCGGTGAACAGCTGCATGCGGCCCAGGATAACCACCAGAAACCCCAGGCTATACCCAAGGTTTTCCAGCAGATAGCGCCATTCGGCATCTGGCAGGTAGGTGCGAAAAATTGCCTCGCCCAAGACCGACAGCGAAATCATCAGGCCCGCCGCAATACCCGACCAGAATAAAGACGCCTTGGGGCGGTCAAGTTCTTCCTGCCCGTCACGACGGATGACCTCGAAAATATGTAGCGACGATAGTTTTTCTGTGTCTTCGACTACGGTGTCGACGTCTGAGCCATTGGGCATAGGTGCGGTCCTTTTGAAATTCGCAATCAAACGTTTTGGAACGGTTTTGGTTCCGTCTGCGTTATACTTGGATTTGCGGCTGCAAGTATGGCGACCTGCGCTATCCTCATCCGCAAGCATGAAAAAGAGGGTGACGGGTATATGGGAAAACGGGCGTATTTGCTGAAACTGGTGCAGGATGTCCGTGCCAGCTATTGGTTTTTGCCATCTGTTCTTGTGGGGGCCGGCCTGCTGCTGGCGACCTTCATGGGTTGGGTAGATAACAACCCGTCTGTGGTGCCCTTCCAATTGCCAGACACATTGCTGGATACGCAGGCCGATGGTGCACGCTCGACCCTGGCTGTGATCGCGCAATCGATCATTGGCGTCACGGGTGTGATGTTTTCCATGACGCTTGTTGCTGTCTCCTTTGCGTCTGGCAATTTCGGCCCCCGCCTGATTGGCAATTTCATGCGCGATCGGGGCAACCAGTGGAGCCTGGGCATTCTAATCTCGACGTTTGTCTATGCGCTTGTGGTGCTGCGGACGGTGCAAGATGGCATAGATGGCGGGGTCGCCGAGTATGTACCGCAATATTCGCTGATCGTGGCGCTGGGCCTGACCTTGGTTTGTGTTTTCACCCTGATTTATTTCATTCACCACGTGCCAGAGACCATCAATGTCTCGCGGATCTCCGCAAGCATCGGTGCGTCGCTGGACCGTATTATTCGCAAGCTGATTGATGAAAACGAAGACAACACCACACCGCCCCCACCGCCCGATCGCAAGGCGGATCACCTGCTGTCGGCAGGTATTTCAGGCTACATCCAGACCGTGAATTACAGCCAGTTGGCAAAGCTGGCGGATAAGCACGATTGGCATATCAGGCTGTCTGCACCAATCGGATCATTTGTCACGCCCCAGACACCGGTGTTCGAAGTCTGGGCGGCTGAGCGTTTCGGCGATGCTGACGCGGCGGCAATCAAGGAATGTTACGCTATTGGCGCGGGTCGCACCGAGAACCAGAACCCGACCTTTCTGGCGGAACAGCTGGTGGAAATGGTTGCCCGTGCGCTGTCACCCGGCCTTAACGACCCTTACACAGCGATTGATTGCCTGAACCGCCTGGCTGCTGCGCTGACGGTGGCCAGTACCTATCAGGGCGGGTTGCAGGATCGCGCACTGGACCGGGTGACGTTCCAGGCTTTGACATTTCCGCGCTTGTTCGCCTCAACATTTCCTTTGTGCCGGCAGTACATCAAACCTGATGCGCTGACTTTGGATCATGCTGTGGCGCTCTTGACCGACCTGCTGGCGGTCGTGCGCGAAGAAGATCGAGCGACCGTCAAATCAGAACTCAAGGCGCTTGCATCTGACGGCTAAGGTGCACCGTACGCTTGTGGTGCGGCCAGTTGGGCCAATTTCCCTGCAAAACACATTGAACCATCTGGCGACATCGCGCGTTGGGTGCGGTGCACAAAAGGAAAAAGACTTTGTCTGACAAACGTGATCTGACCGCCGGGCCGGCGTGGCAAAACCTGATGCAGCTGGCTGGACCAATGGTGTTCGGGATCATCGCCGTGATTTCGGTGTCGCTGATTGATACCTACTATGTCGGACGACTGGGTACGCAGGAATTGACGGCGCTGTCGTTCACGTTCCCTGTCACGCTGACTGTTTCAAGCCTTGCAATCGGGTTGGGCGCGGGGGCGTCATCCGTCGTGTCACGCGCAATCGGTGCGAAAGAACGCGATGAGGCCAAGCGGCTGGCGACGGACAGCTTGGCGCTTGCCCTGATCCTTGTCATGTTCGTCGCAGCACTGGGCTATCTGACCATAACCCAGCTGTTTACGCTTTTGGGTGCCACAGGCGCGGTGCTGGATATGGTCGTGCAGTATATGCAGATCTGGTTTCTGGCTATTCCGCTGCTTGTCGTGCCGATTGTCGCCAATTCCATTGTGCGCGCCGTGGGCGATACTTTCTGGCCAAGTATTGTCATGGTCGCCTCTGCGCTTGCAAATATTGCAATTACGCCAATCTTTGTCTTCGGGTGGGGCCCCGTGCCATCTTTCGGGATCGCGGGGGCGGCAATGGGCACTTTGATTGCATGGCTGGTGACGGTCTTTGGTGCTTTTGCCTTGGTCGTCTGGCGTGAAAAGATGCTGACACGCCACCTGCCTGCCTTTGGCACGCTTGCGGCGTCTTGGAAAAGGGTGCTGGCCGTGGGCATTCCGGCATCCTTTGGCAATGCGGTCAATCCGATTGGTATCGCGGTTGCGACTGCACTGATTGCGGGGTTTGGCGACGTGATGGTTGCGGGTTTTGGTGTGGCAACACGCATTGAATCGCTCTCCGTGATCCCGATGCTTGCGCTGTCCTCGGCGATTGGACCGTTCACGGGGCAAAACTGGGGGGCAGGCAAATGTGATCGCATCGCTGAGGCATTGAAATTTTGCTACACGGTCTGCGCCCTTTGGGCCGCTGTATTAGCGGTGGTTTTCTGGTTTGCCGCTGCACCCGTTGTGCGCGTGTTTTCACAAGAGGCAGATGTGGTGCAATCAGCCGCGACCTATCTGGCGATCGTCCCGCTCAGCCTGTGGGGGTACGGCGTAGTGATTATCACCGCAGGCGCATTCAATGCGCTGGGCCGATCACACTTTGGACTTGGGTTTTATCTGATCCGCACGGCGGTGTTTTATATCCCGTTCTCGTTTGTCGCCGCGCGCATAGCCGGGTCAGAAGCCGTATTCTACGCCATTGCCATCGCCAATGCGCTGGCTGGTGTGGTTGTGGCTGGCCTTGCAATGCGTTGGTTGTCCAATCACACCGCGCCGCAACCCGCCAAGGCCTAATGCGGGAACTTTTCGCCCCCTAAGCTGTTGATCTTATGACACCATAAGGAGAGAGCGATGCCCGTAGTAATCAAAGATGTATGGTATAATCTTACCAACCGCGCGTTCGAAGGGCGGATCGATATCACACGGGGCGGCAAGTTTTTCCGCTATCCTTGTTCGGTTGAGGGCCCGATGAACATGGCCCCGTCAGATGTGCGCTGCCGCATGGAAAGCAAAGCGCGCGATATGTCTGACACGCCACCGGCTGTTTTTTTGTCGCTCTAGCTGCGGCGTTCCTTGGGTCTTTGCTCTGTGCAGGACCGCTCGCGTGCGTTTTTCGATTGTTCCGCGTTTCATTGTGCGGAACGGCAATGAAGAAACCAAGAAACGTCCAGACAGTTGCGGAGGGGCGTGACTTAGGCACCATGTCTGCGCCGCCAAAAGAGACGTAGTGCGCCAAGAGGCGCACCAGCCAGTTATATTACCTTGGGCAAGAGCCGCGGTTTGGGCGTTTCCGGTGCTGTTTCGGTGCTAGCCTCTCGCACCCTTGCCTTGGCCACCGTTGCCACCACCTTGGCCTTTGTTGCCGTTGCCCTGACCTTGGTTCCCATTGCCGCTATTGCGGCCATTGCCAGCTTGCCTGCCACCAGATTGACTGTCCTCGCCACGATCAGACATGCGGGTGCCTTGCGCTTGGCGGCCCTGGCCCTGAGTGCTGACCGTGTCGCGAGTCATACCTGCGATTTCCGCGACCTCAGGTGAAACAGCGCTGCGATCAGAGCAATTGCCACTTGCACAGGCCGCGAAGGTTGGCAGGTGCTTTGTTGCGGAGGCATTCAGCAGGTTTGTGAAAACCCGCGTCACGTCCGGGTACTCTGTAACCGCTGGCAGCAGTTCTTCTTGATAAAGGGCGATGTTGTGAATTTCGCCAGTAACGCCGGTTGCATAAGCCTCTTCCAGCGTCGTGGGCAGCGCATCCGCCGGCAGCGCCGTTGTTAGGTAAATGTTTTCCGGCACGTCCTGGCCATATTTTTCAAGCAGTTCTACCAAAGCATCGGCATGTGTTGTTTCGGCGCCGACAATATTTGAAAATGCGGTGTTCTCTCCGAATGTCTCAATCAATTCTGCATAGAGAGCTTCGGCTTTGTATTCATCATCGAGGGCGATGAGAATGGCGTCCAGAGCTTCGTCCGACAGCTCTGTCGCGGCAAAGGTCATCGGCGCGAGGGCACACAAAAATGTGGCTGCAGCAATCGTCTTGGTCAAAGTTTTCATGGTTTGTCCTGTAAGTGAATGTTCAACAGTGCGCAGCAACGGTGCTACCAAACAAATACAGTTATATTATGAATGTGTAATGTGTTGTTTTCGGCTTCGAAATGTGACGTTTCTGTGGCCGCCCGGTTTGCGCACGCCGATGCACCTCGTATGGCGGTTTCCGCACTCGCCGGTTTTTGCGCTTACCATCCGCAGTCTGTGTAATCGCTTTGCAGACATTCATCAGCCATGGCTTGCGCTTGCAGGATCTCGGCGGGCGTCATTTCCGGGGTGATCGCGGCCCTGAGGATGCTGCCGCCGTTGAAGCCATTCACATCGCTGATGTTGTACCACATATATGCTTTGACATTGTCCTGTCGGACCCCGTCACCCGTGCTATGCATCAGGCCAAGCGTGGATTGGGCATATGTATCACCTTGTTTTGCGGCCAGCCGGTACCAATTGACGGCTTCTGCGTGGTCCTGCGGCACACCATCGCCACTATCATACATATGCCCAAGGTTTGTTTGGGCCATGGGATCACCCTGTTCTGCGGCCCGGCGGTACCACTTGGCCGCTTCGGCATAGTCGCCAAGGCCTTCGTCGTAGGTCACACCGACATTGTACTGCGCAAGCACATGCCCTTGGCGGGCGAGGGGAAGTAATTCTTCTAAGGCTGCCGCAAAGTTACCTGCGTGATACGCAGCCATCGCTTTGTCGATATCCTTTGCCGATACAGCGGCACTGGATGACACAACCAAAAATAGACCAAGACCTGCCGAACGCATAAAACTCATAACACAACCACACTTTAAAACGTCCCTAAGGTGGACCAGATACGCGCCAAGGTCAAATGACAGGATGCGCCCGGCAGCGATAGCGGAAGAACCAGTTCCTGTACCGATACAAAAGGCCAAGATAGGCTGTGCCGTGGTTTAGGTGGCTGAGAGGCTGCCTGATGTGGGCGCGAACCGAAAGCCCCAATGATTGATCATATACTAATTGATTGTGCGGGTTTTGAAGTCGCGAATGGAAAAGCGTCTTGTCATCCAGAAGGCGAAGGTGCTGTTCTGCCTGCCTCAAGCTGGTTTGTTTGACAGTGCCGTCATGAGTTTATGTGAATTTTCTAAAGAGCTTCGTTTGATCGAACATGTCCTCAAGTGTTTCCATACGTTCTTTTGTCTCGCTCCAATTCAGGTTTTGAACGGAAGAAATCATGGTTTCAATCAACAGCATTGTTGTGGTCGCTGAATCCCATGCGGACGGCACAATGATACGGCAACTTAGGCTGATCTCTGCCAGGTGATGCACCGGCGATCGCCACTGATCGGTGAACAAGATAATTCTTGCGCCGCGGGCATGGGCCATTTCAGCCAGTTTCAAAGTGTTGTTCTCATAGCGTCGGACATCGAAAATAACGAAAACATCGCCCTTCTTCGCGTTGAGCAAATAGTGTGGCCATGTGTTTGACGTGGATTGAACGTGCGTCAGGTTGGGCCGGATGACCTGCATGTGCAGGTAGAAATACTCGGCCAGAGTATGCGTAACCCGCCCCCCGATAATGAAAAGGTGATGCGATTGATCTGCTATCAGTCCACAGGCCTCATCAAATTTGACCGGGTCGATCTGACCCATCGTCAGGCGAATGTTGTCAATGACGGCGGTGGTAAACCGGTTTAGAAGATGCTCTGACGGGGCTGCCCCGGCCCATGTATCATGCTTGGCAATCGGGCTTTTTGCCTTGGCCCGCAATTCCTCACGCAGTTCCGATTGAAAGTCAGGATAGCCTTTATATCCAAGCTTTTGCACCATCCGTGCCACAGTTGGGACCGATACGTTTGCATCCTTTGCCAGCGCGGTCAGTGGGCCGAGGCCTGATGCCGGATAGTTCTCGAGAATCGACAGGGCAAGCTGACGTTCAGCGCGCGTCAAATCATCCAGCTTGTCCTGGATGCGATCCGAGATAGTCTGCGTTGCTTCGTTCATTCGCGCCTCCCTTTTGTTCATTTTATACCAAGTTGACCCGTGTTGTGATATTTTTTTCAAAATTTGATTGACTCAGGTCGCGACGTCCTCTCAGGCTAGGCACAAAGGAAGCCCATGACCGACGACCAAATCACCACACAGCAAAATGCAGTTACGGTTTTCAACCCGAACGGGCAATCCCGAGTGGTGTTGGTCTGTGAGCACGCCAGTTGCTTTATCCCGCCTGCGCTTGACGGGTTGGGTTTGGACGATAACGCACGGCAAAGCCATATTGCGTGGGACCCTGGTGCGCTGGAGGTTGCCCGCAGGATGGCGCAACGTCTGGATGCAAAACTGGTCGTCTCGAATGTGTCACGCCTCGTGTATGATTGTAACCGCCCGCCTTCTGCGCATGACGCGATGCCGGCACGCAGTGAAGCGATAGAGGTACCAGGCAACGCGGCCCTTACCGATGCCCAGCGCCGGAACCGGACGGAGAAATATTATGATCCGTTCCGCGTTTGCCTAAGAGATGTCATCGCAAAGACGCGTGATCCCGTTATCGCCACGGTCCACAGTTTCACACCTGTTTTTCTGGGCAAACCACGTTCTGTGGAAATCGGCATCTTGCACGACACAGATGCGCGGCTTGCCGATGCAATGACGCAAATGGCAGCGGCGCACACCCGGGCAAACGTAAAAGTAAATGTGCCCTATGGTCCCCAAGACGGTGTCACCCACACCCTGAAGGAACATGCAATTCCCGCGCGGCACCTGAATGTCATGCTGGAAATCCGCAATGACCTGATTGCGGACTCTGCACAGCAAGAGAACATGGGCAATTGTCTGGCCGGCTGGCTCACAGATGCACTGACCGCGTTGAACGTATCGGTGGGTGCGCAGTGTTAGGTCTGATGCACAGCTATATTCGCGCCGTAGACGCCGTGAACCACCGTGTCGGGCGGATCGTCATGTATGGCATTTTCGTTTTGATGGGTATCTTGTTGTGGTCGTCGATCAGCAAGACATTCCTCCTGCCGTCCCTTTGGACGCTGGAAATGGCCCAGTTTGTCATGGTCGCTTATTACATTCTCGGCGGTCCTTATTCGATCCAGCTTGGGTCAAACGTGCGGATGGACCTGTTCTACAGTCAGTGGCCGGTTCGCAAGAAAGCATGGGTCGACCTGATGACCGTCTTGTGCCTGATCTTCTATCTTTGCGTGCTCTTGTACGGGGCTGTCAGTTCAACCGCGTATTCGCTCGGCTATTGGGGTTCAGAGCCGTTTTCCTATCTTGGTGGGGTCATCATCGGCACCGAAGAGGTCGGCCGCATGGAGCGCTCGTCCACTGCATGGCGGCCATACCTTTGGCCAATCAAATCTATCATGATCGTCGGGATGTTCCTGATGCTTCTGCAATGCATATCAGAGCTGTTCAAAGACGTTCTGCGCCTCAAGGATTATCCTGTCTGATGTCCTATGAACTGATCGCCACCCTGATGTTTTCGACAATGATGCTGATGCTTCTGACGGGGCAGCGGGTCTTTGGCGCCATCGGATTCATCGCGGTTGTCGCGGCTTTGGTCCTGTGGGGCGACCGCGGGGGTTTTGATCTTGGATTTTCAGCGGCGATGAAGCTGATGAAATGGTATCCGCTTTTGACGCTGCCGATGTTCATTTTCATGGGATACGTCCTGTCGGAAAGTAAAATCGCGGACGATCTGTATAAAATGTTCCATGTGTGGATGGGTGGGCTGCGCGGTGGTCTGGCGATCGGCACGATCGGTCTGATGGTCCTGATCTCTGCCATGAACGGGCTCAGCGTCGCCGGAATGGCGATTGGATCAACCATTGCCCTGCCAGAGCTTCTGAAACGTGGTTATGACAAACGCATGGTCACCGGCGTGGTGCAGGCGGGCTCAAGCTTGGGCATTCTGGTGCCGCCGTCCGTTGTCTTGGTGCTTTACGCCATGATCGCCCGCCAACCTGTCGGCCAGTTGTGGTTGGCGGGGGTTATTCCGGGTCTGATGATGGCCTGCCTTTTCGTGATCTACATTGTCGTGCGCTGCCGCATCAATCCGGTGCTTGGTCCGGTGCTTGACGCCGCCGAGCGCGACATCCCGCGTGCTGAGAAACTACGCCTGCTACGTGCCGGTCTGCTTCCTGTGATGATCTTTGCGGTCATGATGGTGCCCTTCGTTAAAGGCTGGACATCCCTTGTCGAAAGCTCGGCCATTGGCGCAATCGCGGCCTTTGTGGCGGCGGTTCTCAAGGGGCGGATGACACGCACCGTTTTTGAGAATTCGGTTCGCAATACCCTCGGGATCACCTGCATGTTCATGTGGATCATTCTGGCCGCGCTGGCATTCGGGGCCGTGTTTGACGGGCTTGGCGCGGTCAAAGCGATCGAGACTGTCTTTACCGAACGGCTGGATCTGAACCCGTGGACGATTCTTATCTTGATGCAGCTCAGCTTTCTGTTGATGGGGATGTTTCTGGATGACACCGCCATGCTTGTGATTGTCGCGCCGCTTTACGTGCCACTGGTCGGTGAGCTGGGTTTTGATCTGATCTGGTACGGGATTTTGTACACGATCACGACACAGATTGCCTATATGACACCACCTTTCGGCTATAACCTGTTTTTGATGCGTGCGATGGCGCCGCCCGAAATATCGCTGCGTGATATCTACGCTTCCATCACGCCGTTTGTGCTGATCATGGTGTTCGCCCTCATACTGGTCATGGTCTTTCCGGCCATCGCCACGTGGCTCCCGCAGTATGTCTATAACCAATAAAACAAGAACTGCTTTCAAGCGGTCGTAACCCAACCAAGGAGAGAAGACATGACATCTAGACGCAAGTTTATCCAAGGCGCGGCGGTTGTTCCCGCCGCTGCCCTTGCCACCCCCGCATTGGCGCAAGAGACCATCCGGTGGCGCATGCAGACCTACGCCGGCCCGTCATTGGCCGCCGAGGTGATTGTCCCCGCCGTCATACGAGAAAAAGTATTTTGCATACGTCGAACAAGTTTCCAGTAGCCCTCAAATGGGAGTAGTTTCGGCGTTTACGTTTGGTCGTGGATACGGACATCTGGAGATGGCCCTCATTTTAGGGGTCTGACCGGCGACGATAGCGCGGGCCAGAATCGACCCAACCGATGACGGGTTACTGGACCCGGACACCTTGATAACGTCTTCTTGCTCTGCCATGGGTTACCTCTTTCTATACCGTTGTGTACCCTATGGCAGAGATATTAGCAGTATCCAGCCTCCTTCAGGAGGACAGATAGGTCCTCAAGGCGAAGAATTGCGTAGGTATCTCCAAGGTTCTTTTCGCCCACTCCGGGGCGCTTTACTACCAGAACTGGGAGAGCGTTCCCGCCGACTGCTTCCTGCTGAGCCTGCGATACTGTGTCATTGAGCCACCCAGACAGGTCGAACTTACGCTGGTTCTTGCACTGAATGATCGCCTGACGAG
>JALQUF010000220.1 GCA_023263855.1 Yoonia sp.
GCATGGAGTGAACCTTCTCTACGATTGCGCGGGCGCCATCGGCGTGGGAACGCAAGAGATTAGCAAGACGCACCGCGTCAACTTGATTGACTTGGCGCGTCCCTCGCTTCACCTTAGTTGTCGGCATGTCGATGATGACGAGATGGTGTGTCTCGGTATCGAGGATCGCAAAGGCGCCAGTAGCGCCAGGATCAACTCCGATTATCTTACCACTTAACTTTGTGCGACCAATAACGGGCGCTAAGTTTGCTTGGGTTTGCGTCTTGGGCATTGTGCCGTGCATAATACGACTTCTTGCGCGCTTTGTCTTTGGCGCTCGTCGGATTTTTACCCGCCCCTTGAACACCTTGCTGGCCGAACCGGATAGTCTTTATCTTGTCGCCTTCCTTGGCCACGACGACGTGGCTTTTGGTTTTGTGGCTAGGTGTCCGCTTGGGTTTGTTAAACCCAGACACGCCAGCACGGGCTAGGCGCGGGTCTTTCTTCTTGCTCATTTCTTCTTCTTTTTACGAGCCATAGTCATGGGCTTACCCATTTTCTTAGCGGCTTTCTTGGCTGCGGCCATGCCTGCTTTGGTGTAGCTGTAATGTTTCCCGCCGACTTTTGGCATAGATAATTCCTTACTTCTTTTTCTTAGCAGTCTTGGCAGACTTACGGAAGGCCGCAGCCGTAGGCGCGCCCTTACTTCCTGGCTTGCGCATCTTCTCGCCTGATCCGGCGGCTATGCGCTTACGCTTGGCGTGGATGTTTGCGTATAGTCCTTTACCTGGCATTACCTTACCCTCATGTTGCTCTTCGGTCCCAGCTTCTTGCGGTGGCGCAAGTGCGGTGGCTTGCACCGCCGCTTTGGTTTAGGCTCTGGCTTCCATGCGTTCTTAATTACTGTGCGTGCCATTGGTCTAGTATTCGGTTCCCAAAACGTCCGTACCAGTAACCACACCCGCAGCACGGGCTGCGGCTCGACTTGGCTCTGATCCAGCGAGCAATCCAAGCTGTCGCGCTAACTCAGGCCG
>JALQUF010000221.1 GCA_023263855.1 Yoonia sp.
TTCGCCGCCAGCGATCCGGGCGACAGCCTCGGCGCGGTGACCTCGGTATCGGTGACCTTGCGCAAAATGTCCTTGGCGACAATCCGAACCTGCGACCGTGATGCGTCGATCTTCTCAATTGAATATTCGCGCCGGATCATCTGATCCAGCGACTGCCCGAAATAGCCGTCATAGATGTTCAGGATGTAGCCCGTATGGAACGGGTTGCGGGCCAGCCACTTCGTCCAGAAGCTGCCCTGCGTGATCGGGTCATAGCTGCGGGTGTCAAGATACGGGTCGAGGCCCACGTCGTTGAAAGGAAAGTCCTTGATCGCGACATTCGCCACGGCCCGGATGCCAAGCGGCGACATGTTGTCATCGCCCCCGGCCACGTTCAAGACGGTCGGCGCGGTATCAACGGCCAGCAGGGCAGGGATAGCGGTTGATGGTTGGAACGCCGCCGCATCGCCCTCGGCAAGCAACGGGTCATTGTCCTCGGCCAGAAGATCGTCCGCCGCCTCGTCAAGCAATGCATCGCCGGAAGTATCAAGCGACCTGTTTGCAGCGGGCGCCACGAAACGAAGGCGCACGGTCTCGGACAGATCAAGCGCCGTGATAAACTTGCATGTCTTGTCAGTGTTATAGCACGGAATGCCCACGGCCTCGCAAACGCCCACGCCGAAGATGCGAGAGCAAAGCGGTTGCACGACCTCGACGATCTGCAAAGGCTCGCGGGAAAAATCCGTGTTGCTCATTTCATGGCCACCAATCTAAAAGCCCGCCTCACTCTACCCTCCAAGCAAAGCCGCTCCAGTTTTGCCCGCTTGTCCCCGCGCCGATAGTGGTCCCACCAGCCGCGACACCAAACGACGATGATGCGACAACGCCAGAACTGAACCTGTAAAGAGCATATGCCCACTCTCCACCGGCTGGCAGAACAGCATCAGCGCCAACGGCCGGGTTGATTGCAGTGAAATTGCCCGCGCCCGATGCCGATGTTGGTTTCGCCGGCGCGTCGATGTAGCCCG
>JALQUF010000222.1 GCA_023263855.1 Yoonia sp.
ATTTCAACAAGCATTTGGGTAATAAACTCAAACTAAGAAGATTAGCTTTAGGATTAACACAAACAAAAGTTGCTAAAGCAATTAATGTTACATTTCAGCAAATTCAAAAATATGAAAAAGGCACTAATGGAGTTAGTTCTATAAGATTATTGCAATTATCTAATTATTTAAAAGTTCCAATTAATTATTTTTTTGAAGATTTTTCTGAATATTTAATAAATTTAGAAAAATCGCAAGAAGGTCACATGAATGTAAATTATAACTTTTTGGTTAAATTATATTCAGAGCTTAATGCTGATCAAAAATTAAAATTTAATAAATCTATTCAAGTTTCAACTACAGGAATTTCTAAAGTCGGATAATTTTTGGCTCCCCGGGCAGGACTCGAACCTGCGACCAATTGATTAACAGTCAACTGCTCTACCAACTGAGCTACCGAGGAATGTAAAAAACTCAACTTACTTTTTTTTGACATTAAAACAAGATTTTTTTTGGAGGCAACGCCCGGAATCGAACCGGGATACAAGGATTTGCAATCCTCTGCGTAACCATTCCGCCACGTTGCCTTAAGTTTTAGTAAATAGCTACAAGCAGTTTTATATAAAATATTTTTGATTAGTCTATTAAATAACGATCTAATTTGATTATTGTTAATTTAGATTAATAAATTATAAACTTAATACACCATGAGTAGCGATAAATACATACATTCTGAAGTTGAAGATAAGATTTATTCTTATTGGGAAAAAAATGAATTATTTAAACCAAGATCTAATTCAAAAAAATATTCAGTAGTAATCCCACCACCAAATGTAACTGGATCATTGCATATGGGACATGCATTAAACAATTCAATTCAAGATTTTTTAGTTCGATATTATCGAATGAATAGTTATGAAACTCTTTGGCAGCCAGGAACCGATCATGCCGGTATAGCAACACAAGCTCTTGTTGAAAGAAAACTTGAAAAAGAGGGCATCAATAAAACTGATCTTGGTAGGGAA
>JALQUF010000223.1 GCA_023263855.1 Yoonia sp.
ATGCCATCGGGGTCAAGCATGGCCTGCCGATGAC
Organism: Yoonia sp.; assembly: GCA_023263855.1. Taxonomy (GTDB): domain Bacteria; phylum Pseudomonadota; class Alphaproteobacteria; order Rhodobacterales; family Rhodobacteraceae; genus Yoonia. The sequence continues at coordinate 35 of JALQUF010000223.1, forward strand.
CTATAACATCCTTGATGACAGTTCTTACCGCGATGATCTGCCGTTCTTTGCGGGCGAAAGCATCCTGAAACCAAACGGGAAACAGGGTGGGGCCAACAAGGCCGTGATCGACAAGCTGGTCGAGGTTGGCGCGCTCTTGGGCCGCAAACGCATCACGATCTCGGACGCGCATAGCTGGCGCTCCAAAGCACCTGTGATCCGTTTGAACCGCCCGCAGTGGTTTGCCGCCATCGACAAGCCCGTCGGCGACGGGCAGGACGAATACGGCACGACGATCCGCGAGCGGGCGCTCACCAGTATTGACCAACTGGTCAAATGGACCCCGCAGACCGGGCGCAACCGCCTCTATTCGATGATCGAAGCCCGCCCCGACTGGGTTCTGTCCCGTCAGCGGGCGTGGGGTGTGCCGCTCACCTGTTTCGTCAAGAAAGGGGCGTTGCCGACCGACGCGGATTTCCTGTTGCGCGACGAAACCGTGAACGCCCGTATCCTCGACGCGTTCGAGGCCGAAGGGGCGGATGCTTGGTACAAGCCCGGCGCGAAAGAGCGGTTCCTCGGCAATGACTACGATCCCAACGAATGGGAACAGGTGTTCGACATCCTCGATGTGTGGTTCGACTCAGGCTCCACCCACGCCTTTGTCCTGCGCGACCGCGAGGACGGGTCCGAGGATGGTCTGGCCGATCTCTATCTCGAAGGCACCGACCAGCATCGCGGGTGGTTCCATTCCTCGATGCTGCAAGCCTGCGGCACGCGGGGCCGTGCGCCCTATCGCGGGGTTCTGACCCACGGCTTCACGCTCGACGAGAAGGGCAACAAGATGTCCAAATCGCTGGGCAACACCGTGGCACCCGAGGATGTGACCAAGCAGTACGGTGCCGACATCCTGCGCCTCTGGGTGGCTCAGGCCGACTACACCGCCGACCTGCGGATCGGGCCGGAGATCCTCAAAGGTGTGGCCGACAGC
>JALQUF010000224.1 GCA_023263855.1 Yoonia sp.
TTCCGACGTAGCTCAGCGGTAGAGCAGTTGACTGTTAATCAATTGGTCGTAGGTTCGATCCCTACCGTCGGAGCCAAAGAATTCAAGGGGTTAGCTAGAAATAGCTAACCCCTTTTTGTTGATTAGATACCAAATAGTTACTTCTATTTCGCATAACTCAGGAGAATATAATGAGCACCGACTGGGAAGAAATCCGCAAGATGATAAGCTCTGGCGAACGACCGGACGAGTGGCCAGAAGACGTGTATGCGATGAGTTGGGATAGCTTGGCACTGCTCGGCATACATTCAAAAGAACGCAAACTGTACTGGGACGGGAAAGAAATTGTTACACGCAACGTGGTTCGTCTAGGAACAACAGAGCTATGGCTTGCTGCCATAGCATCATTGTCAACACTCGGGATGTTTATACTAAGTGTCGGAAGTGTTTTTGGCTGGTGGCCAGACTAATTCAATAACTCTGGGTTCTGGTAAAGATTTGCGACAACCTCGCCGTCTGCGTGACTATCAAATAGATAATCAAACAACTCTCCTTCACGCTGCAACACCCAACACCCATCTTTGAAAGCTACATAGAACAAAGCGGTGTCTCTTTGCCCATCCCCCCTGTCGTCATAATTCTCAAGTTGAAATACATCAGCCTCGTAAATCTCAACACCGTTGCGGTCCTTGAGGCCGGTGAATTGCATTGGGATAGCATTGACAGGTTTTAGTGGGTCGTATCCAAAATCCCAATTAACATGTCCATTAAAGGTATCTACTAGCATGTTTACCGATGGAGCCAACATTGCTTTCCGGTCTATGTCCCACGCCCTAAATTTTATTTCTCTTTGCATATAGCTTCATGATGCCACAGCCTGAGAACCTGTCCAGCTAGACCCTGCGGATAACCTCTGTAGCATAGTTACTTTCTAGATACTTTGTTTACGACGCTTGAAAGTGGGAAGTCGTTTCGTTTAATATCAATTGGTTACATGGCGCAGAGCAATTGATTTCCA
>JALQUF010000225.1 GCA_023263855.1 Yoonia sp.
GCAAATGAATCTTGTCCAATCTATCCTGGATCACCTAAAAAATTACATTGGGATTTAAAAGATCCAGCGGCTTTTGAAGGGAGTAAAGAGGAAATATTAAAAGAATTTCAAAAAACTTTTGATCTTATTAAAAAATATATTGAACAAGATTTTTTACATAAATTATGAGACAAATTGAAAAATATGTTTCAGAATTTATTGGAACATTGATTTTACTATTATCTATAGTTGGATCTGGGATTATGGGTCAAAAATTATCTCAAAATGAAGGAATAATACTATTAGCAAATTCATTAGCTATTGGGTTTACATTGGTATTTTTAATTATAACATTTGGTAAGCGCTCCGGTGCACACTTTAACCCAGCAGTAACTTTGGTAATGCTATTATTAAACAAAATTAAGAAAAATGAGGCATTTTTTTATGTCATTATGCAGCTGACTGGAGCATGCGTGGGTGTAATATTGGCGAATATTATTTTCGATTTAAATGCAATAACGTTGTCATCAAAACATAGAGAGGGTTTTCAGTTAAATTTTTCCGAATTAATATCAACTTTTGGTTTAATATTGATCATTATATTAAATCAAAATAAACAAATTGAAGTTATTGGAGCTTTAGTTGGTCTGTATATTGCTGCAGCTATTTGGTTTATGTCGTCAACTGCATTTGCTAATCCAGCTGTCTCTTTGGCCAGAATGCTAACTGATACATTCACTGGTATACATTATTCTAGTGTTTTTCCATTTATTGTATCTCAATTGTCGGGGGCTTTGCTTTCTTTAATTATCTTAAAAAAGATTTACAAAATTTAAGTTTGTATTATACTTTTTATCAATACTAACAAAAAAAGGGGAACTGCAATGAAAAAAAAATTAAAAAAACATGAAGGAAAAAAAAGAAAATTTTTAAAATCTATTTCTAAACTAAAAATTAAAATTTCTGCTAAAGAAAAAAAAGTTTCAAAAATTGATACTAAAATTGCAGGTATTGAAA
>JALQUF010000226.1 GCA_023263855.1 Yoonia sp.
CATATAATAAAACTATATAAAATCAATGATTATAAAGCAGTAAAATAATTTTTTTTATGGCTTGCTATATTTTTTTTTTTAATGTTAATTATGAAAAAAAAGAGGGACACTTTTCATGAGCACAGCATTAAATCAGCATCTAGGTAAAAAATTAAGATTAAGAAGAGTTGCCTTGGGTTTAACTCAAACTCAAGTAGCGCAAGCAATTAACGTAACCTTTCAACAAATTCAAAAATACGAAAAGGGCACAAATGGAGTTTCTTCAGCTAGGCTTTTGCAATTATCGAATTTTTTAAAAGTTCAAATTAAATATTTTTTTGAAGATTTCTCAGAATTTGAAAATAAAGAGGAAATATCTAATCAGAGTTTGAACTACGCCTTCTTATCAAAATTGTTTAGTGAGCTTGAGCCACAAGAAAAACAAAAAATATTAGAAGTTTTAAGAAATCAAAAAGAATTTAAGAAAGTAGTTTAGAGAAATTTTGGCTCCTCGAGCAGGACTCGAACCTGCGACCAATTGATTAACAGTCAACTGCTCTACCAACTGAGCTATCGAGGAATTTTTTTACACAATACAAATTTTAATTCTAAAAACAATATAAAAATTGGAGGCCACGTCCAGAATCGAACTGGAATAAAAGGATTTGCAATCCTCTGCGTAACCATTCCGCCACGTGGCCAATAACTGTTTCATATTTAATTAATTTTAAAACGTGTATATATATATTTTAAGAATTTATAATCAATACAACATGAAATTTGAATATCAAAGAAAACAAATGGTTGAAAGCCAATTAAGGGCTAATTTAGTAATTGATGAGTCAATTTTAGAATCTTTTTCTAGAGTTAAACAAGAAAATTTTTTATCAGAAAATCTAAAATCTATTGCCTACATTGATGATAATATCTTTGTGAACCAAGATAGGTTTATTTTGAGACCTTTTATTTTGGGAAAATTAATTTCAAATTTAAATTTAAA
>JALQUF010000227.1 GCA_023263855.1 Yoonia sp.
CAGAATATCCTTGTCCTTGATGGTGGGAAGGCCAAGGCCGGAGGGGACGATTTCCAGCCTGTTTTCGCCGTTCTGGTAAACCAGATGCCGCATGTCCGGCTTGGTCGCCAGGGAGAACAGGGGGTGCTCCATCGAGGCGGTGTCGTCCTTAGGGACAACATCCGCGATATCGAGGATGAAGAAGTCTTTCTGGGGGTGTCTATCGGGAAGCAAAGGCATGCTCATAGGCTACGGGAAATTTGACCCATCAGGAACCCCAAATTTGACCTATCAGGAACCGCGCGGGGTTCGTTAAATCCAGAACCAAAGTTTGACCTATCAGGAACCCCCGAGAGGCGCTTTTTCGTTTGACCCTTTCGGAACCATAATTTGACCCTTTCGGAACCCACGTTTGACCCTTTCGGAACCCTGTGGGTGGTTTCATCGTATGGTATCAGTTAGTTAAGGGAGATTTTTGGCTCCGTAACATACTCCGTAGGTAACACTATTAACACTAGGCGTTGCCTGTGGATTATTCGCCGATCTGGAATACGCAGAACTTGCCGTTCTGCTGATCGGCGATGAACCCATCCTGCCGGGTACAGGCCCAGTCCAGTCCCATGAGCTGGACGCTGTCCGCAAAATCCCGGCCCAGGTAGTAATCGAACACTACCACGGAAGCCAAAGCGCCCGTGGCAAGCCCTGTAAGGGCTGAGAAAGCCATGAGGAGCCAGACGTTGCGCCTACGGGCGAGAACGGTGTCTGAGGCCGCTCTACGGGCCTCTGAGAGGCTGCGCACGGCATCATCAACCTTCCCCTGCATCTCACTGGCGGTCTGATCCAGAGAATGAGCCAGACGGGATGCGCCTTCCCTACCCCCTTGCGAAGCTGCATTCTGGACACCCGCGATTTTTTCCGCGTTGTCCTCCAGTGCGGCTTGCAGGTGCTTGAGGCGTTCTTCCGTGATCTGG
>JALQUF010000228.1 GCA_023263855.1 Yoonia sp.
ATGACTTAACACCAAATAAAGTGGTAATTTCAAATGCTGACGGTAAAGTCTCTACATCATCGGTATCAAGCGCGGAAGTGGGTTATTTGGCTGGGACGAATGACTTAATACAAATTCAACTGAATAGTAAAGCAAATCAATTAACAACATATACAAAATCAGAAGTTGATAACAATCTATTACTAAAAGCCGATAAATCAGAAGTTGATAACAATCTATTACTAAAAGCCGATAAATTAACAACGTATACAAAAACAGAAGTTGATAATAGCTTGGTGTTAAAAGCAAATCAATCAACAACTTATACTAAAACAGAAGTTGATAATAAACTGTTAAACGACATACGTGTAACGACGCCATTAACGGCTATTTCATTACTTGATTTGTATAATAACATAAGTTATCTTGAACTTGGCATTAATGAGTCAGCTTTTGGTGATATTACATGTAATTCATTAACAGTGGGAACACCAAGTATCCACAGCCTCACTAATACATCTGTAACCTTTGGCACACCTGTAACATGCCAATACGACTTAACATGCGCGACATTGACAGCCAGTTCTATATATGGCGGTGCTTCTATACAAATTCAGCAGAACATTGATAATGCGATTGCCGCGGCGGCTTTATCAACTCAACTACCTTTAAGCATTAATAACAATGTATTAAGTATTGATTTAAGTTCATATGCTACAACCTCTTCAACGTATACAGCCACGGTAATTGATGATAAATTATTATTAAAAGCAAATAAATCAACAACATATACAAAAACAGAAGTTGATAATAGCTTATTGTTAAAAGCAAATAAATCAACAACTTATACAAAAACAGAAGTTGATGATAAGTTGCTAAACAGCATCAGGGCAAGTTTGCCATTAACAACAACTACATTTTCTGATTTACAGAACCCAAATAATAATTACGTAGAAATCAGTATTAATGA
>JALQUF010000229.1 GCA_023263855.1 Yoonia sp.
GAACCCAGAATATCGCCCAGCTCTTAAAGCTCAAGGATTTCTTACTCGTATTGCTCTTAAGAAAGAGCGTAAAAAGTACGGATTAAAGAAAGCTCGTAAAGCACCGCAATTCTCTAAGCGTTAATTTTTTTTATTTTCTCGCTTAACTAGTTTGGTTTTTTTAATTCTCTTTACTTATTTAACAAAATTTGGAAGAGAATTAGGAAAACCACTTGAAACCTGTATTGGTTTATTCTATACTCAAAGTATGTCTTAGTGGTGGAATGGTAGACACGCAAGCTTGAGGGGTTTGTGCTTTACGGCGTGGAGGTTCGAGTCCTCTCTAAGACAAAACCCATTATATGGGAAAAAAGGGTCGATGCCCGAGTGGTTAATGGGGGCGGACTGTAAATCCGCTGGCTTGCCTACACTGGTTCAAATCCAGTTCGGCCCAATCGATAAGTGTGGCTGTGGTGGAATGGTAGACACTGGAGACTTAAAATCTCCTGCCGGTGACGGCGTGAGGGTTCAATTCCCTCCAGCCACAATTATAAGTTATCGAAAAATATTTTTTCTCTCCTTGAGAAAATCTTAAAATAAAAAAATGTTCGTTTTTATTTTTTAAAAATAAGGTATGATAATAGTGTGAGACATCAAAGCATGGAGAAAGGTGATGAATTTCTTATACGATATTTCTGCCGTGGAAATCGGTCAACATTTCTATTGGACTCTTGGCGGATTCCAAATGCACGGACAAGTACTTATTAATTCATGGATCGTACTCGGACTTATTATTGCGTTTGCAGTAACAACGACACGTGACTTAAAACCAGTTCCTGAAGGTGGTCAAAACCTTGCCGAATTAGTTGTAGAGTACATTCGTGATATTGCTAAAACTCAAGTTGGTCACGATTATTTAGAATGGACTCCATTCATTGGAACGTT